>NZ_JADPKH010000037.1:0-310899 GCF_023073835.1 Bradyrhizobium sp. 153
TGCAGATAGTTGCGCTCAATCGTCCGGTCATAGCTGTTGTCGCGCATCGGATCGTCCTCCGCTGGAGCGATCCAATCAGCGAATTAGTGAACATGCACAGCAATGACGGAGCTGCGGTAACAGTCCCGCCTAAATCTTCAGCTCTTTCCCCGTCACGCGCCGATACGCTTCCAGATATCGCTTGCTGGTCGCCTCCACCACGCTCGCCGGCAGCGGGGGCGGTGGGGCGTCGCCGTTCCAGCGGCCGGCGCGGCGCTCGACGTCGAGATAGTCGCGCAAGGGTTGCTTGTCGAAGCTCGCCTGCGGCTGGCCGGGCTTGTAGGTATCGAGCGCCCAGAAGCGCGAGGAATCCGGCGTCATGACTTCGTCGATCAGGATGATGCGGCCGTCCTTGTCGCGGCCGAACTCGAACTTGGTGTCGGCGATGATGATGCCCTGCTCGCGGGCCAGCTCCTCGCCGAGCGTGTAGATCGCGCGCGTCATGCTCTCCAGCGTGTAGGCAACCTCGTCGCCGACCACCGCGCGCATCCTCGCGATGGTGATGTTCTCGTCATGGCCGCTCTCGGCCTTGGTTGCCGGGCTGAAGATGGCAGGCTCCAGCTTCTCGCTCTCGACGAGCCCCGTCTTCAGCTTCTCGCCGGCCAGCGTGCCGCTCGTGGCATATTCCTTCCAGGCCGAGCCCGAGAGATAACCGCGGATCACGCATTCGATCGGGAACACGGTGGTGCGCTTGCACAGCATGGCGCGACCGAGAATCTCGGCGCGGTGGGGCATCAAGGCCGGCACGGCCGAGATGATCGCGTCGGTGTCGGCGCTGATCATGTGATGCGGCACCACGCCCTCCAATTCGTTGAACCAGAACGCGCTGATTTGAGTCAGCACCGCGCCCTTCATCGGGATGGTCTCGCCCATCACGACGTCGAAGGCGCTGATGCGGTCGGTGGTGACGAGCAGCAGACGGTCGTCGTCGACGGCGTAGATGTCGCGCACCTTGCCGCGTCCGATCTTGGGGAGCGGCAGGTCGCTTGAGAGCATGGTGGTCATCGGCAAAGCCTTCGCACAAGGAATCCGGCCGCGGCTGACAGCGCGGCCGGAAACCGGGATAGCCTATTCCGGCAGCGGAATGAACTCATGTTCCTGCGGAACTGCGGCGAAGCGGCCGGTTTTCCAGTCCTGCTTGGCCTGCTCGATCCGCTCCTTGCTGGAGGAGACGAAATTCCACCAGATATGGCGCGGGCCCTCCAGTGCATCGCCGCCCAGAAACATCATCCGCGTGGCCTTCAGGGCCTTCACCGTAATGCGGTCGCCGGGGCGGAAGATTAAGAGCCGCGGCCCCTCGTAGCGCTCGTTCGCGATCTCGACCTCGCCGTCGACCACGTAGATCGCGCGTTCCTCGTGATCGGGATCGAGCGGCACGCTCGCGCCCGCTGCCGCCGTGACCTCGGTGTAGAACCAGGGCGACACCATCGTAACAGGCGAGGCGATGCCGAATGAGGAGCCCGCGATCACCCGCGCGGTGAAGTCGCGCTCGGAGACCATCGGCAGGTCGCCGGCGGCATAGTGCTGGAATGACGGCGCGATCTCTTCAGATCCGGCCGGCAGTGCGATCCAGCTTTGCAAGCCGAGCATCTTCTGACCCGAGGCGCGCTGCGCGTCGGGCGTGCGCTCGGAATGGGCGATGCCGCGCCCTGCGGTCATGAGGTTCATCGCGCCAGGCGCGATCTCCTGGACATTGCCTTCGCTGTCGCGATGCATGATCGCGCCGTCGAACAGATAGGTGACGGTGGCAAGCCCGATGTGCGGATGCGGCCGCACGTCCATGCCCTTGCCGGAGACGAACTGCACCGGCCCAAAATGATCGAAGAAGATGAAGGGCCCGACCATCTGCCGCTTGCCATGCGGCAATGCGCGCCGCACCGCGAATCCGTCGCCGAGATCGCGCGTGCGCGGCACGATGACGAGATCGAGCGCATCGCAGGACATGGGATCGCCGAGCACGGGATCATTGGAGGGTTGCCAGCTCATGGGTGGGCTCCTTTTGACTTTCTTCGGCGCGATCGTAGCACGATTTCGCATCGCCGTCGCGTCAGAGCCTGCTGTCATGCCCCGCGAAGGCGGGGCATCCAGTGCGCTGCAGCCTTTCGGTTGAATCGCAACCGTCTCGGAGTACAGGATCGCCCGGTCCCGTCTCCGCAACGCTGCGCCGGGCCCACAGCAATGCTCGGCCGGCGAAGCTGGAGCGAAGACGGCAAGCCGGCCGATGACAATTGTGGTGCGAATGGTCCTTGAAAAAATATGCCTGACGAAAGATGTTCGCCTGATTTCAACCGCGACCGTCGCATCGCCGATGACATTTACCGCAACAGAACTAGCCTTTTGCGCCGCGTCCGTGGCGCTGCTGCTTGTGCTTGGGGCCTCGCTCGTCGCGGATTTCCGCAACGTCCTCGCGGCCCGGCTTGGCGCGGCCTTCGCGCTTGGATCGGCCGCGCATGCGGCGAGCTATTCGGTCGGCGTGTCGTCGCTGGCGCCGGCCTCGCATGCGCCGCTGATTGCATTGTCGACGGGCAACATCGTGGTGTTCTGGCTGTTCACGCGCGCGCTGTTCGACGACGAGTTTCGCCTGCGCTGGTGGCACGGATTGATCTGGGGACTGGTGACCGCGTTCAGCTTCGCTAACTGTCTCTGGATCGTAGCGGGCGGAAGCGTTCGGCTCGCCGTCACCATTGTCAATCTGATCGTGCTCGGTTTCATTGCGCTCGCGGTGGTGCAGACGATCAATTCGTGGTCGACCGATCTGGTCGAGCGCCGTCGCCGCGTTCGCGTCTTTATCGTCTGCGCGGCCGCGCTCTATGGCGGGGTGAACGCGCTGCTCCAGATTGGCGTGGCCGGCACGGAGGTTGGCGATATCGCCGACACGGTCAATGCGGGCGTGCTCGCCTGCATCGTTGCGGCCATCGCCTATGCGATGATGCGCGTCGATGGCGCCGGCCTGTTTCCTCTTGCCGCTGAAACAGCGCGGCCGATTATTTTGAGCCAATCCCCAGCGGCAGAGCAAGCCTCCGACCAGAAGCTCATCGATGCCCTGATGCGGCTGATGGCGGACGAGCGGATCTATCGCCAGGAGAACGTCACAATCGGCGCGCTGGCGAACCGGCTGAAAATTCCCGAATACCGGCTGCGCCGGCTGATCAACCAGCGGCTCGGCTATCGCAACTTCAATGTATTCCTGAATAATCATCGGATCGAGGAAGCCAAGGCCGCGCTCGCCGATCCCGCCCAGGCCGAGGTCCCCGTCATCACCATCGCCATGGATGCCGGCTTCCAGTCACTCGGTCCCTTCAACCGCGCCTTCAAGGCGGTGACCGGCGTGACCCCGACGGAATATCGGCGGCTCAAGGCCAGCCCGGCGTGATGGGCTCTTCGCCTCTCCCCGCAAGCAGGGCGAGGGGACTGAGCGCCGTTGCCGCAGCATTCCCTATAATTCTGAAATAGCTCACTTATTTCAAAATCGGCCAGCCCATGCGCAATTCCGGCGAGGTCGTTTTCCAAATCCGGCGAGCAGTCCTCCCACGCCTCCTGCTTCGTCTCCGGCACACGCCCCCAAGCCGGAGACAGCCCGTGACCTGCCGCCACAACATCGTCCTCCTCACCACCATCGCCTGTGCCGGCCTCGCGCTCGGTGCTGCGCGCGCCCGCGACGTGCCGAAGGTCGCCACCGGCTTTGTCGCCGGCATCCTGTGCTCTGAGACCTTCGTCTCCGACCTCGATCCGCGGCGCACCTTCACCGAAACCAACGATGCGATGCCCGGGACCGGCCTGATCAGCTGGGCGATGGACTACCGGATCGATCGCGTGCGCAAGGACGTTACGGTGACACTGTTTGGCCTCGGCCGCAGCCATGCCGTCTATCGCGAGGGGCTCGGCTGCACGCTCGCGCATGGCGAGCCGCTCGCCGAAGTCATGCCGCCGCTGGACGACAGGCAGCCCGCGCTGCTTCCAGAGATCGCCGGCCCCGCGATCGTGCCGCCGCAAAGTCCCGAGGTTGCTGCCGCGCTCGACCGCGCCTTTGCCGAGCCGGCGCAGCCGCCCTATCGCCGCACCCGGGCGGTCGTCGTGGTGAAAGCGGGCCGCGTCATCGCCGAGCGTTACGCCGACGGTATCGGACCGGAGACGCCGCTGCTCGGCTTCTCCATGACCAAATCGGTGATATCGGCGCTCACGGGCGTACTGGTGCGCCAGGGCAAGCTGAAGCTCGACGGACCTGCGCCGGTCGTCGCCTGGAACGATCCGGATGATCCGCGCCATGCCATCAGCGTGGATCAATTGCTGCGCCACACCGCAGGGCTCGCGCTCGGCAGTTCGTTGCAGGCCTCGCTCGGCTCCGCCTTCGAGCCGGTCAACCGCATGAAGTTCGTCGAAGGCGACATGGCGGCCTATGCCGCGAGGATGCCGCTGGCAACCACGCCGGGCGCGGCGTGGAATTATCACGACGGCAACACCATGCTGCTCTCGCATCTGATCCGCAACGCGGCCGGTGGAACTCCCGCAGATGCACTGCGCTTCGCGCGCCGCGAATTGTTCGTCCCGCTCGGCATGCGCCATGTCACGCTCCAGCTCGACGGTGCCGGTACAATCGAGGGCTCGAGCGAGATGCTGGCATCGGCGCGGGACTGGGCGCGCTTCGGCCAGTTCTATCTCAATGACGGCATCGCCGGCGGCCAGCGCATCCTGCCCGAGGGCTGGGTGAGCTATTCGTCCTCGCCCACGCCGAAGGCCTGGGTCGGCATCGGCGCCGGCTTCTGGACCAACCTGGGCGACAGTTTCGGCGCGAAGTTTCGCATCGAGCGCGGCTGGCCGCGCGATGCCTTTTTTCGCCAAGGGCACGATTGGGCAGTACACCATCGTGATCCCCTCGGAGCGGCTGGTCATCGTGCGGCTCGGACGTTCGCCGAACTGGCCGCCAGAAGCGGATCGCGTGTTCGACCTCGTGCGCGACGTGGTGGACGCAACGCGCGAGAAGGGAAGGTAGCCGGGATGAATTGATGAAAGCAGAGCGAAGTGCCGCCTTTTCTTCCTTCTCCCCTTGTGGGAGAAGGTGGCGCGAAGCGCCGGATGAGGGGTCTGCATCCGCGAGTTCAACTGCTGAAGAGTTTGCGGAGGCAGACCCCTCACCCGTCTCGCCGCCGTCGCGGCGAGCCACCCTCTCCCACAAGGGGAGAGGGTGCAGCGTTCGTGTGGCGAGAGCTTACGACCTCCCCAGCTCGGTCGCCTTCGCCACCCGGTCGAACCGCTCCAGCGTCATGATCGCATCCGCAAACTTCTCCGCCCGTGCGTTCAGCACGGGCCGCGCCAGCGTCAAAAACTTCTGCTGCATCGCCTGCGTGTCGGGAAACGAATTCGGTTCGCCCGACGGGTCGGCATACAGTCGCTCATGCACGCCATCGTCCGTCGTGATGCTGACGCGGGCGCCGAACGGATGGGTGCGGCCGATTTCGAGCCGGTCGTCCTGCACGACGTCGAACCTGTCGGCGAGCGCGTCGATGGCGGCATCGCCCAGGCGGCTGTAGTCGTCCCAACCAAATGAGCCCTGGTCCAGCGCGAGCGCGCCGGTGAAGAACATCGAGAACTGACCGCCGACGATCGAGGTCGGATGCCGCTTGGTGGCGGCATCGCCGGTCAGCGTGATGCCGTTGCGATGCAGGCCGATCTCGACGCGCTTGACCTGGTCCGGCGTCAGATTGTGCTCGCGCCGCATCGCGATCAGCGCGTCGATCGCGGCATGGGTGTAGCGGCAGCTCGGATAGGGTTTGACGCCGATCTTCATGGTCTCGTAGCTCTTGCCGAGCTCGGCGACCGCCTTGCCCGGATGCGCGTCGTCAGTGTAGCCGGCGAGCAGGCCGTGCCTGCCCTCGACCGATTCCGTCGCGCCGACGAAATCGTTGCGCGCCAGTGTCGCGGCGATGACGCCGTTCATTGCGGCGGCGCCGACCTGGTAGCGCTTGTTCCAGGCGCCGTTGACCAGGAATTGCAGCGATCCGGCGGCCTGGCTGCCCGAGACGCCGAAGGCGGCGATGATCTGTTGCTCGGAGAGGCCGAACAGTTTTGCGGCGGCCGCGGCCGCACCATAGGTGCCGGCGGTCGCAGTCGGATGGAAGCCGCGCGCATAATGCGAGGTCGAATCGAGCGCATTGCCGAGCCGGCAGCAGACCTCATAGCCCGCGACGATCGCCGTCAGCACGTCGCGGCCCGACGCGCCGACCATCTCGCCGACCGCGAAGGCGGCCGGCACCACCGGAGCGCTCGGATGCAGCGAGGAATCGGCGTGGGTGTCGTCGAAATCGAGCGAATGTCCCAACGCGCCGTTGAGCAGGGCCGCCACCGCTGGCGTCCAGGTCTTGCTGTCGCCGAATACGGTGGCCTCGCCCTTGGTGTCGAGCGCGAGGGCTTCTAGCGTCTTCAGCATCGACGGGGTCGATTCCGCCTCGTTGCGGGCGCGGATGGCGCTGCCGAGGAAATCCAGCGTCAGCACTTTGGCGCGATCCAGCACCTCCGCCGGAATATCCTGGTATTTCAGATTGAAGACATAAGCGGCGAGCGTTGCGGTTTCGTGGGCCATCGTGTTTCCTCGTTTTGGCCGGCAAGTTAGGCGGGCTGATTTCGCCTTTCAAGCGGCCATGCCGGGGCGGGCATCAGCCATGCTTTTGCCTGGCTCAAGAGGATCTGACCGGGACGTTGACGATGACACGCGTAAGAGAGCTGTTCGACCAGATCCGGGCGCGACGGACGCAACTGGGGCTGGCGATCCGGGTCACCGTGGCGGCCGTCGCGGCCTATGCCATCGCCACCGCGCTGCATCTGCTCTTGCCGCTCTGGGCAGTGCTGACCTCGCTGATCGTGACCCAGATGAGCGTCGGCCGCTCGCTGAAGGCGACGCGCGACTACATGCTCGGTACCATCGGCGGCGCCATCTATGGCGGCGCCATCGCGATCCTGATCCCGTACTCCAGCGAAGCGGGCCTGTTGGGGCTTCTGGTGCTCTCGGTCGCCCCGCTCGCCTTCATCGCCGCGATCAATCCGAGCCTCAGCGCCGCGACGGTCACGGCCGTGATCGTGCTTCTGGTTCCGACCATGCATCACTCCGATCCCATGACCTCGGCGATCGATCGCGTCAGCGAGGTCGCGGTCGGCGCCATCACGGGGCTGCTCGTTTCGTTTCTGCTGCTGCCGTCGCGCGCGGTGCGGCAGATCCGCGCCAGCGCAGCAAAACTGCTCGAGCTGATCGCCGATGCCTTTACCGAGCTGCTCGCGGGCCTCACGCGCGGGCGCGACAACGATGCGCTGCACCGGATCCAGGACGGCATCGGCGCTGCCATGGTCAGCCTCAACGCGATTGGCGCCGAAGCCGAGCGAGAGCGCGCCGCGCGCCTGTCGAGCGGGCCGGACACCGGTCCCTTGCTGCGAACCATCCTGCGGTTACGGCATGACGTCGTGATGATCGGCCGCGCCACCGTGGTGCCGCTGCCAGCCGAAGTGCAGACGCGGCTCGCAGCCCCGCTGACGGAGGTCTCGACGGTGATCGCGCGTTTCCTGCGCTCGGCCGCCGCAGCCTTGCGGGAGGGCGCCGGTGCGCCGCCGATCCATCCCGTTCACGTCGCGCTCCAGCACTACGCCGAGGCCGTCGCCGCCGTTCGTCACGACGGTCTGATCCGCGGCCAGCCCAGCGACACCGCCGAGCGCTTCTTCGCGCTCGGGTTCTCGCTGGAGCAGATGCACCAGAACCTCTGCGACCTCGATCGCGTCGTCGGCGAATGGTCGGAAGCGGCGGCCGACAAGCCGGCGCGGTTGGCGGAGTGAAGCTAGCGCGTCACGATCCGTCCCATCATGCTGCGGACCACGAGCTTGTGAAAGGGCATGATGAGGCCGAGATAGGTCCTGCCCAGGAGATTATGCGTCCGCACCAGCGTTGTGGATGTTACCCACCGGCCGTCGGCATCGCAGGCAACATCGACCACGATACGGAAGTCGAGATGATGATCGTTGAAGCCAGCGATCAGCCGCTCCGGTGTTTCGCTCAGCACCGGAAAAAGGCCGATCATCCCGTGCGGTGCCGGTGCGCCTTCGCCGGATGTTTTCAGCCCGAACGGCGTCACCAGGATGTTGCGCAGGCGAATCAGCACATCGATCCAGCGCGGCCCGTGCAGCACCATCCGCATGCAGGCCTCACGGGCATTCACGGTCGCAGCGCCGATCTCGACGCGAAACGCGTCGACGAACTGCGCGCCTGCTAGCAGCGTGCCGGCATCGACATTGGGGGTGACTTCGCGGACGGTCCCGATCATTCCGCCAATCTGCGCGTCAGCGTGCGGAAGCGCAAGATCAGGAGACCGGCGTAGACGAAGGTCCCGACCGAGAAACCGATCCAGACGCCGACTGCGCCAAGGGCGGCGTTGAAAGCCAGCAGCCAGGCGATCGGGAAGGCGACGCACCAATAGCCGATCACCGCGAACAGCAGCGTCATCTTGGTGTCGTTGATGCCGCGCAGCGCGCCGCCCATGATGGTCTGGAGGCCGTCGGCGATGAAGAAGGTCGCGCCGACCACCAGCAGTGTCGCCGTCAGTTCGACGGTTGCCGCGCTTGCCTCGCTGCTGCCGAAGAACAGCCGTCCGAGCTGGTAGCGGCCGAGGATGATGGCGACCGTCAGCGCGGAGATCAGGACGATTCCGAGCACGGCCGCGACCAGCCCTGCGCGTTTCACTGCGGCCGGCTCGTTGCGACCGAACGCGTGGCCGACCCGTACGGTGGCGGCCATGCCGATGCCGAGCGGCACCATGAACAGCACGGCGGTGACCTGGAGCGCGATCTGATGCGCGGCGAGCGCGGTGGTCGAGATCAGCCCCATCAGCAGCGCCGCCGAGGAGAACAGGCCGTATTCCATCAGCAGCGCGAACGAGATCGGCGCGCCGATCGCGATGAGCTGGCGCATCAAGGGCCAGTCGATCCGCCACAGTCGGGCGAGCGGTTGATAGTTCGCGAACGGTTTTCGCCATGCGGCAATGGCGAGCGCGGCGAGGAAGGTGCCGAGATTGACCAGCGTGGTCGCAAGCCCCGCGCCGAACAGGCCGAGCTTCGGCAGGCCGAACAGACCGTGGATCAGGACATAGACCAGTGCGGCATTGGCGGGGATCGCGGCGAGCGTGATCCACAGCGGCGCCTGCGGCCGGTTCACCGCGCTCATCATGCTGCGCAGCGCGATGAAGCCGAGCGCCGGCGCAATGCCCCAGGCCAATCCGTTGAGGTAGCGCTGCGCCAGCGCGGCCGAGTCCGGCGCTTGCCCGAGCGCGAGCAGGATGTGCTCGCCATAAAGCGGCGAGGCCATCATCGGCAGCGAGATCAGCAGCGCGGCCCACAGCCCGACGCGCAAGGAGCGGCGTATCAGCCTGACGTCGCCGGCGCCAAACGCCTGCGCGGCGAGCGGCGACACCGCCGACATCAATCCGAGCCCGAAGGTGAAGCTGACGAAATAAACCGTATGCGCGAGCGCCGCCGCGGCCACGGCGTCCTCGCCAAGCCGGCCGATCATCGCGAGATCGGTCGTGATCATCGCGATCTGCCCGAGCTGGGTCAGCATCAGCGGAACAGCCAACCGCAGCGTCTCGGCGAATTCCACGGCGAGATGATTTGACGGCACGCCGGCTTGCGGCTGCGAATGATGGACGGTGTCGAGCATGGCCGGTCCTTAGCACAGCCACACGTCGAAAACATGGCCTGCGTTTTTCCCCTCTCCCCTTGTGGGAGAGGGTGGCTCGCCGCGATAGCGGCGAGACGGTGAGGGGTTCTCTCCGCGAATTCAAATCAGAGCTTAGTTCGCGGATAGAACCCCTCATCCGGCGCTTCGCGCCACCTTCTCCCACAAGGGGAGAAGGGAAGAAAAAACTCACCCCTTCCGTTCCGGCACGCGCTTGATCTTCGCGCCCAGCGCGTTCAGGCGTTCCTCGATGCGCTCGTAGCCGCGCTCGATCTGGTCGGCGTTGTTGATGGTGGAGGTGCCCTCAGCGCAGACGGCCGCGAGCAGCATGGCCATGCCGGCGCGGATGTCGGGCGAGATCATCGATGCGCCGCGCAGGCGGCTAGGACCGGCGATGATGGCGCGGTGCGGATCGCACAGCACGATGCGCGCGCCCATCGCGATCAGCTTGTCGACGAAGAACATCCGCGATTCGAACATCTTCTCGAACATCAGGATCACGCCCTCGCATTGCGTGGCGGTGACGATCGCGATCGACATTAGATCGGCCGGGAAGGCCGGCCAGGGCTGGTCCTCCAGCTTGGGCACGTGGCCGCCGAAATCGTCCTGGATCTTCAGCGTCTGGTTCGAGGGCACGATGAGGTCGTCGCCCTCGACGCGGCAGAGGATGCCGAGCCGCTCAAACCCCATCCGGATCGAGCGCAGATGCTCGACGCCGGCGCGGGTGATGCGTAAGGGCGAGCGCGTCACCGCCGCAAGCCCGATGAGCGAGCCGACCTCGATATGGTCGGGCTGGATCCTGTAGGTCGCACCGCCCAGCGTGGCCTGACCGTGCACGACCATGGTATTGGTGCCAATGCCCTCGATCTTTGCGCCGAGCGCGACCAGGAAGTTGGCGAGGTCCTGCACATGCGGCTCGGACGCGGCATTACGCAAATAGGTGACGCCGCCGGCGGCGACCGCCGCGACCAACGCGTTCTCGGTCGCGGTGACGCTCGGCTCGTCCAAAAATACGTCCGCACCGGCGAGCTTTGGCGCGCGGAATTCGAGCCGGTCGGTTGCGGTCACCTTGGCACCGAGCTGTTCCAGCGCCAGCACATGGGTGTCGAGCCGGCGCCGGCCGATGACATCACCGCCGGGCGGCGGCAGCATCACTTCGCCGCAGCGGGCGAGCAGCGGACCTGCGAGCAGGATCGAGGCGCGGATGCGCACGCACAGCTCCGGGTCGAGATCGGCGGCACGGATGCTCTTGGCGTGGATGTGCAGCGTATTGCGCTCGGTCCACTCCGCCGCGGCGCCGACCGAGCGGACCAGCTCGACCAGTGTCTCGGTGTCGCGGATCCGCGGCACGTTCTGAAGCGTCACCGGTTGTTCGGTGAGCAGCGCGGCCGCAATGATCGGCAGCGCCGAGTTCTTGTTCCCGGACGGCTCGATCGAGCCCGAGAGCCGGTGACCGCCCTCGACGATGTATTGGATGGGCGCCAAATGGGGTCTCGCTGTCTTGTTGGTGGGGGTGGTTTTCGAGCCGGAAACTACAGAGAATTGAGTGCGGGAGCAATTGCGCTTGCTGCCGCTGACGTCCGTCCGTCAGCCCCGAAAGGCTCAAAGCAGGCCGATGATATTGCCGACCACATGGAGAATTGCGATCAGGATCAGCGCGCCGATCACGACGAAGGAGATCTCGATCGCAATGGCGCCGGTGCCGAGAATGGCCGAACCGGCCAACGGGGTTCATGCCACTTCGTCGCGATGGCGGTTGGGCAGGTTCACCTTTCCCGCCGGGGAGAGGTGAGCCCGCAGAGCGCCAAAGCGCAGCACGCCTCAGATATCGATCGTCGCGCTGAGCGAATGTTCCTGGATAAAGTCGCGGCGCGGCTCGACCACGTCGCCCATCAGCTTGGTGAAGATATCGTCGGCCTCGTCGACTTCCTTGACCTTCACCTGGAGCAGCGAGCGCCCGTCGGTGTTCAGCGTCGTTTCCCAGAGCTGTTCCGGGTTCATCTCGCCAAGGCCTTTGTAGCGCTGGAGCGTGATGCCCTTGCGGCCGGCGTCGGTGACGGCCTCGAACAGATCGACCGGACCGTAGACCATGTGCTCGACATCTCTGCGCCGCAGCTTGCCTGGGCGGGCATAAACGTCTTGAAGCTTTACCGTGTACTCGTCGAGCTTGCGGGCCTCGGCGGACCCCAGGAAGGCGTCGTCGATCACAGCGGCCTCCTTGACGCCGCGCACCGTGCGCTCGAACTGAAAGCCCTGGCCCTCGACATATTGCCCGACCCAGCCGCGCTCGACCTCCTCGGCTTGGTTGTCCAGCCGGCCTGCGATGTACTGCGCCGCAGCCGCGGCCTTCTCGGGATCGCCGTAGATCGCCTTGTTCAGCACGCCAGTGATGGCGGCCTGCTCGATGACCTTGCGGTTGTAGCGGCTGTGCAGGTTGCGCAAAATACTGCGGACCACGCGGGCGTCGTCGACCAGCGAGCGCAGGTCGCGGCCCGTACGGTCGCCGCCGGTTCCGGGAACGAAGACGCAATCATCGAGACCGGTGTCGATCAGATAATCCTCCAGCGCGCGTTCGTCCTTCAGATATTGCTCGGACTTGCCTCTGGAGACCTTATAGAGCGGCGGCTGGGCGATGTAGAGATAGCCGCCGTCAATGATGTCGCGCATCTGCCGATAGAAGAAGGTGAGCAGCAGCGTGCGGATGTGGGCGCCGTCGACGTCGGCGTCCGTCATCACGATGATCTTGTGATAGCGCAGCTTCTCGATCGAGAACTCGTCGCTGATGCCGGTGCCCAGCGCGGTGATCAGCGTGCCGATCTGCTCCGACGACAGCATCTTGTCGGGACGCACGCGTTCGACGTTGAGGATCTTGCCGCGCAGCGGCAGCACCGCCTGGAACTCGCGGTTGCGGCCCTGCTTGGCGCTGCCGCCTGCCGAGTCACCCTCGACGATGAAGAGTTCGGATTTGGCCGGGTCCTTTTCCTGGCAGTCGGCGAGCTTGCCGGGCAGCGAGGAGACCGACAGCGGGCTCTTGCGTGTCAGCTCGCGCGCCTTTCGCGCAGCCTCGCGGGCCGCGGCCGCCTGGATCACCTTGCCGACGATCACCTTGGCTTCGCTCGGGTGCTCCTCGAACCAGGCCTGGAGCGCCTCGTTGAGGATGTTCTCGACCACGGGACGCACCTCCGAGGACACCAGCTTGTCCTTGGTCTGCGACGAGAATTTCGGGTCGGGCACCTTCACCGACAGCACGGCGGTGAGGCCTTCGCGGCAATCGTCGCCGGTCAGCGCGATCTTTTCCTTCTTGGCGTTGGCCTCGGCATAGCCGTTGACCTGGCGCGTCAGCGCGCCGCGGAAACCGGCCAGATGGGTGCCGCCGTCACGCTGCGGGATGTTGTTGGTGAAGCACAGCACATTCTCGTGGTAGCTGTCGTTCCACCACAGCGCGGCCTCGACGCCGATGCCGTTGGCTTCCGCGCGCACCATGATCGGCGCCGGCACGATCGCCTTCTTGTTGCGGTCGAGATATTTGACGAACTCCTCGACGCCGCCGGAATAGTGCATCTCCTCGCGCTTCTCGACCGCGTGGCGCATGTCGGAGAGGGCGATGTTGACGCCGGAATTGAGGAAGGCGAGCTCGCGCAGCCGGTGCTCGAGCGTGGCGAAATCATATTCGATGTTCTTGAACGTCTCGGTCGAGGCGAGGAACGTCACCTCGGTGCCGCGCTTGCCCGGGGCATCGCCGACGACCTTGAGCGGTGCGACGGCATCGCCATGGGCGAACTCGATATAGTGCTCCTTGTTGTCGCGCCAGATCCGCAAGCCGAGCTTGCTGGACAGCGCGTTGACGACGGAGACGCCGACGCCGTGCAGGCCGCCGGAGACTTTGTAGGAATTCTGGTCGAACTTTCCGCCGGCATGGAGCTGGGTCATGATGACCTCGGCCGCCGAGATGCCTTCGCCCTTGTGGATGTCGACCGGAATGCCGCGGCCGTCGTCGCGCACCGTGACGGAATTATCGGCATTGAGGATGACGTCGACGCGCGTCGCGTGGCCCGCGAGTGCCTCGTCGATCGCGTTGTCGACGACCTCGTAGACCATGTGGTGCAGGCCCGAGCCGTCGTCGGTGTCGCCGATATACATGCCCGGGCGCTTGCGGACGGCGTCGAGACCCTTGAGCACGCGGATCGATTCCGCGCCGTAATCGCTCGCGTTGGAGAGCTCGTTTTCGGCAGCGGGCTGCCGAGCAGGTTCTGTCATGAGAGGCCTTCGAGATGTCGCCCGAATCAGCGGCGCAAAAGGCGCTGATTTGCAGGCTATTTGTGCCATGAAAGAGAGTTTGCGCCTAGCGCAAAGTATCTCCTTGCAACCCTTTGGGAAGATAGGGTTTTTGGACCGATTTTCAAGGCTTCCGAAAGCCGATTCACGGCGGTGCAAAAAGCGCGATTCGAAGGCGCGTTTTGGGTCTCGAAGCCCTGGTTTTCGCGGCTTGGAGGAGTGGTTCCGGGGCGTCTTGGAGTTGCTTCGAAATGGCTCGGTGACGCTTTACTCTCTCAATTCCGGCGCACCGGCGACACTGCTGCGCGCGCGGCATCAGCGCCGGGGCAGGGTGAGACTGTTCGTGGTGGCTGAATGACCCGGCACGCTCAGTCTATAGGCGTATTGGCCTGGCAGGTCCGGCGCTAGCGGCCTCAAGCAGCTAATTGCTGATGGAAACGGCCGGGGTTCAATGTGGCGGTCTACCTTCGGGCAGAAACTCGTCCGCTTTCGACGTCAAAGACTTCGCCGCTGGCGCCGATCTCGGCGAAGGCAGCGGGGTCCGCGCCGGTCAGCCAGACCTGCGCGCCGAGCTTCTTCAGCTCCTCGAACAGCGCCGCGCGGCGGTTCGGATCGAGATGCGCGACGACTTCGTCGAGCAGCAGCAGCGGCGCGATGCCAGTCATCTCGGCGACCAGACTCGCATGCGCCAGCACGAGGCCGATCAGCAGCGCCTTCTGCTCACCGGTCGAGGCATCGCGCGCCGGCATGCTCTTTGGCGCATAGACCACCTGGAGGTCGGTGAGATGCGGGCCGTCGGTGGTGCGGCCGGCGATGGCATCGCGCGGACGGTTATCGCGCAGGATCTGGCGGTAGCGGTCCTCGACCGACGTCGCGGTCTCGTTAAGCAGCGCGTTCTCCATCCAGCCGTCGAGCGCGATGTGCGCCGACGGGAAGGCGGAGGCCTGCGCGCGCGTATTGAGCATGCCGGTCAGCCGTGCCGCGGTCTGGCCGCGCGTTGCGGCGACCGCGACCGCAAGCTCGGCGGTCTCGCGCTCGATCGCGTCACACCAATGGTCGTCGTAATTGCGCGTCTCCAGCAGGCGGTTGCGCGAACGCAAGGAACGCTCCAGCGCCGCGATACGGCTGGAATGGTCGCTGTCGATGGCGAGCACCAGGCGGTCGAAGAAGCGACGTCGCTCGGAGGCCGCGCCCATGAACAGGCCATCCATCGCCGGCGTCAGCCACACCATGCGGATGTGGTCGCCGAACGAAGCGGCGGAATTGACCGGCTCGCGGTCGATACGGCAGCGCCGGCTCACGGGGCTGTCAGGCCGCGGCGCATCGATGCCGGTGCCGAGCGTGGCGAGCCCGAGCGCGCCCTCGACCTGCGCCGACACCGCCCAGGAGCCGTCGCCCTGGTTGTCGGCGACCTCTTCCAGCCTCGCCCGCCGCAGGCCGCGCCCCGGCGACAGGAACGAGATCGCCTCGATGCAATTGGTCTTGCCCGCCCCGTTCGGCCCGACCAGCGCCACCATATCAGCCGCCGTCTCGAGCCCCGCCGCCCGGTAATTGCGAAAATGCGTCAGGGTCAGGCGATGAATGCGGGAGGGGGTCATCAGTTCTTCGTCGTGAACGGGATTCTTCCCCTCTCCCCTTGTGGGAGAGGGTGGCGCCTCACGTAGTGAGGCGACGGGTGAGGGGTATGTTACCGCCCGGCAAGCTTTGCAAGGATGTCCTCCAATACAGAGGCGGACTGCTGAAGCACGTCATTATTCCAATAGCGCGCTATAGAGAAACCTTCTGCGGAGAGCGCGGCTTCACGAGCTGCATCGCGTTGCGATTCAACGTGCTGGCTTCCGTCGATCTCGATCACAAGACGCTTCTCGAAGCAGACGAGTCGAGAATGTAATTCTTGAACGGGACTTGCCGGCGAAACTTGAAGTCCGACAGGCGTCGCTCCCTGAGCAGCCGCCACATCGCGCCTTCCGCATCGGTCGGCTCGCGCCGCATATTCTTCGCAAACGCGCGGAGATGTTTGGGGACCGGCCGATGGGACGGCTCTTGCGGCACTAACCCCTCACCCGATCGAATATATATCCGCCAGCGGAGCTGCCCTCTCCCACAAGGGGAGAGGGCGCAATAATGCGCATCGCGCCTGGCTCACGAAGGATTGCTCGGGGCCGAGAGCCACCTCCCTCACACCCGCATCGGCATCAGCACGTACAGCGCGCTCTTGTCGTCGCGGTCTTGCACCAGGGTGGGCGAGCCGGGGTCGGCGAGCCGGAGCGTTGCGACGTCGCCTTCGATCTGGGCGGCGATGTCGAGCAGGTAGCGGGAGTTGAAGCCGATATCGAGGGCATCGGAGGCGTATTCGACCTCCAGCTCCTCGGTCGCGCTGCCGGAATCCGGATTGGTCACCGACAGCACCAGCTTGCCCGCCGACAGCGACAGTTTTACCGCTCGCCCGCGCTCGCTCGAAATCGTCGAAACACGGTCGACCGCGTTCTCAAAATCCTTCTTGTCGACGATGAGCTCCTTGTCGTTGCCTTGCGGGATGACGCGTCCGTAGTCGGGGAAGGTGCCGTCGATCAGCTTCGAGGTCAGCACCACGTTGCCGATCGTGAAGCGGATCTTGGCCTGTGACAGCTCGATCGTCATCTCGGCCTCGGTGTCCTCGATCAGGCGCTGCACCTCGCCGACGGTCTTGCGCGGCACGATCACGCCGGGCATGCCCTCGGCCCCCTTGGGCTGGACCAAATCGAGCTGGGCGAGGCGGTGGCCGTCGGTGGCGACGCCGCGCAGGGTCGCGGCCTTAGGCGTGCCGGCCGCATGCAGATAGATGCCGTTGAGATAGTAGCGCGTCTCTTCCGTCGAGATCGCGAACTGGGTGCGGTCGATCAGCCGCTTGACGTCCTTGGCGGCGAGCGAGAACGAGTGCGACATGTCGCCGGCGGCGAGATCCGGAAAGTCGTTCTCCGGCAGGGTCTGCAGCGTGAAGCGCGAGCGGCCGGCGCGGATCGCCAGCACCGCACGGTCGCCGTCGGCCTCCAGCACGATCTGCGAACCGTCCGGCAGCTTGCGCACGATGTCGTAGAACATGTGCGCCGGCACGGTGGTGGAGCCCGCGGTTGCGGTCTCCGCCGGCAGCGTCTCGGTCACCTCGAGGTCGAGGTCGGTCGCCTTCAGCGACAATTTCGCGCTCTCGGCGCGAACCAGCACGTTGCCGAGGATCGGGATCGTGTTGCGGCGCTCGACCACGCGATGGACATGGCCCAGCGACTTCAGGAGTTGCGCGCGTTCAACCGTAACCTTCATTGCACTACTCGCCCGATCCCCAAGATGAGAAGGCCGGGCGGCGGGACGCGCGCCACGGCACCGAAGACCCCAAAAAGCCGGATCATCCTGCCGATATGACCAAAGCTGCCAGGGTCGCGCAAGGTGGCGCGGATGGCCTCCGGATTCAAGGGATCGGAGGCAGTTCCCCCACGATTTACCGCCCAGAACGAAAGCCGCCGCCCAGGCCTGGCCGGGGCGGCGGGAGCATGGCGGGAGCTCTAGGCGTTTATTCCTGAAGCTGGCGCTTCAGCGATTCCACTTCCTCGGACAGCGCGGTGTCCTTGGAAACCAGCGCCTCGATCTTGCGCACCGCATGCAGCACCGTGGTGTGATCGCGTCCGCCGAAGCGGCGGCCGATCTCGGGCAGCGAGCGCAGGGTGAGCGTCTTGGCGAGATACATCGCCACCTGGCGCGGGCGGACCACGTTGGCGGTGCGACGCGAGGACAAGAGATCGGAGCGGCTCACGTTATACTGCCGCGCCACCACGCGCTGGATGTCCTCGATCTTGATCCGCTTGGGCTCCTGCGGCCGGACCAGGTCGCGCACCTCGTGCTCGGCCATTTCCAGCGTCACCGGGCGGTTGTTGAGTTTCGAGTGCGCCAGCAGACGGTTGATCGCGCCTTCGAGGTCGCGGCCGTTATGGGTGATGGTGCGCGCCAGATAGTGCAGCACCTCCTCGGGCACCTCGAAAGTTGCATGGTGGGCGCGGGCCGCCGCGACACGTGACTTGAGAATGCCGTGCCGCAGCTCCTCGCCGAGCGAGCCCATCTCGACCACGAGGCCGCCGGCGAGCCGCGAGCGGACGCGATCGTCCAGGCTCTCGAGGTCGGACGGCGGACGGTCGGCCGCGATCACGACCTGGCGGCCGGCGTCGATCAGCGCGTTCAGCGTGTGGCAGAACTCGGCCTGGGTCGACTTGCCTTGCAGGAACTGGAGATCGTCGATGACGAGCACGTCGATGCCGCGCAGCGCTTCCTTGAAGGCCAGCGCCGTCTGCGTCTTCAGCGCGGCGACGAAGCCGTACATGAATTTCTCCGCAGTGAGATACAGCACTTTGCGCTCGTTGCCGGAATTGCCGGCCCAGGTCACCGCCTGCAGGAGATGCGTCTTGCCGAGGCCAACGCCGGCATGGATGTAGAGCGGGTTGAACATCACGGGGTCGCCGCGGCGTCCTTCGGCGACCTGGCGAGCGGCTGCATGCGCCAGCGTGTTGGAGCGGCCGACGACGAAGCTCGCAAAGGTCAGGCGCGGATCGAGCGGCGAGCCGCCGAGCGCATCGTGATTGGCCGAGACTGGCGCGGTCGCGGTCGAGCGCAGCTCCGGCGCCGGCGTGCGGCGCGCCTCGACCGGGGCGGGCGCTTCCTTCGGCTGGGCGAGCGGGCGCACCGCCGAGCGGACCGTGAGATCGATGCGATGCACTTCCGGCATCTCGGCCTGCCAGCACGACAGCACGCGCTCGGCGTAATGGGCCTGAATCCAGCTCTTCAGGAAGCGGGTCGGGACCGAGAGCCGCACGCTCTCGTCCTGCACGCCTTCCAGATCCATGCGCGCAAACCAGCTCGTGTAAACGTCTTCGCCAACGCTTGAGCGCAGCCGACCCTTCACGCGTGACCAGCGATCCTGTTCCATTGTCATCGTCTGAAAAACTTCTCTTGAGAGATAAGGTTGCGTTGTGAGCGCCATGCAGGGTTCCTGCCGGGATCCCTGGAATGGCACGACCTCAAGCGAGTCCATCGTCAGGCATGGCTCGACCGTCCGGCGAGAACGCCGCGTCCGATCAGCGATGTCAGAGATGAAGGGGTCGCGAGGTCAGCGCGTACTCTGCGCGCTCTCACACGTGGGAGGCTGGCCGTATGACGGATCGGAGACGGCATCGCCGAAAGAAGGACACTGTGTCAATACCGCGTTGAATCCGTAGGACATGATACCTCCCCGTCCCGCCGTGATTGCTCACGACAAGGTCCTGCGTGTGAAAGACAGCCGCACCTGAAAGCCCCAGTCGCGGATGCCCTGCCCGTCTATACTCGTCCGCTCGACTTCGCCGCCTTGCGAGCCGGGGTAGCCTTGCGATGTCTCTCGTGAGCGCTTGGCGCGAGGCGGGAAGATCCACTTGGAGACATTCAGACAAAAAACTACCATTCCCATATTGCTATGGGTTTTGAACCGACATCGCTTGTTGAAGCGTCGCCTACGTGCACATCGCCGCCGATTTGCACGCTCGCCCCGTTTCCTAAACCGCGCTGGTCTGAAGATCGTGGGCGCCGCTGACGACTTAAGGAATACACTAAGCGGAAAGACTCGCAATCGAATTGATTCACACTTGAGGCATCAAAAAACTTGATCTGCGTTAATGGCGCGCCCGAGTTGTTCACAGGCTGCGAAGCAAGTTTTTGGATTCGTGCACAGAATCGAGAACGCCGCGCCTCATGTGACAAATTCTCCGCCACCGCCAATATTTTTTTACAAATTCGTCACGCCCCTGACGTGCCGGCGATTTTTCCAAACGCTTGCGATCACTATGTCGATAAGTGATTAGCGAGACATCGTTTTTTGAGTCTCGTTTTGCAGGGTAACTCCACGCCGACGTGCGTTCCTGTGAATCTACGGTGTGTAGAACTTTCGTCACTCGCGGATTCAATTCAAGCCGGCAGCGCAGGGGTTTTTGCAACGCGGTGAAAGTTTCCGCTGTTGCAGAACATCTGCAGGTAGAATTACGGTACGAAGAATAGTGCAGACGATCCAGATCTTCCAATGCGAAGATCGAGCAATGGCGTCACTGCTTGCGTGAATCAACAAAAAAGCCCGGCGCGATGCCGGGCTTTGTTTGACGTGCTGATCGGGTCGGGCCGATCAGATCACGCCGATTACTTCGCGAGCTTGGCGATCTGCGCGGTGAGGCGCGAGACTTTGCGGCTGGCGTTGTTCTTGTGAATGATGTTGCGCTGCGCGGCACGCATCAACGCCGGCTCGGCATTCGCCAGCGCCTTCACGGCAGCGGCGCGATCGCCGGTCTTGATGGCTTCCTCGACGGTGCGCACGGCACCGCGCATCTGAGTGCGGCGCGACTTGTTGACGGCGGTGCGGCGGGCGATCTTGCGCGTCGCTTTCTTGGCGGAAGTGGTATTGGCCATGGTCTCAATGTCCTTTGCGGTACCGGTCGCGTCTTGGTCGGGTAGCGCCGGCTGCTTGACCGCTTAATCGACGCTCGGATTTAGGGTGTTCGGTTGCTGGGCCGTTCCCGGAACATGAGCGACGGCCTTGCGGTCGTCTCTGAGGCTCCAAAGAGTCTTAAGCTCAAGGTGCCTGCAATTGCTCAAAGAACAGCGGCGGCAGGATTGCGCCCACCGCCAGTTGGCGTCCTTATAGAGAGGGTCTTCGGCACCGTCAACGCTTTCGGGAGTTGGAAAAGCGGCCGCGAACGGGCTGGAGGCGGGCCCTAACGCTCTGAAGAGGTTGAATTTCTGCCGTCGCCCGGCTATTGGCTGGCGACGTTCCGCAAGGCCGTCCGGTCGGACGACCATCGTAGGTGAGGCATGATCCGCGGCTTTTTCCGACTTATTGGGCTGTTGCTGCTCGCCGGCGGGTTCATCTTCATGGTCTATGACGGCGCCCGCTGGGTGGCCGACCAGACCCTCAAGTTCACCCGGTTCGACCAGTTCTGGAACGATATCAATCAGGCCAGCCAGACCGCGTTCCGGACCTGGGTCGAGGCCAAGGCGCCTTGGCTCTGGACCTCGGTGATCCGCCTGGTGCTGGATCAGCCGGTGTTCGCCGTTCTCGGCGTTCTCGGCATCCTGCTGATGATCCTGTTCCGCCCCCGGAAACCGCTGATCGGCTATTCTCGGGATTGAGCGCGCGCGGGCCACGTAACAGAGCTACCTCTCGCTGCGTAGATGCTTATATTCCCCACTGATCGCGAGCTCGCCGCCTGAGCGCTTGTCTCATGGACCGGACGGCTCGTTGCGGAGACCCAATCATGCTGTTCATGCGCAAGACCACCGCATTGCCGAGCGCAACTGAGGCGCTGCCGGGCCGTGCGCAAGCCATCCCGACTGCGACCACCCATTTCGTCAACGGTGCGAAGCTGCAGCCGCCTTATCCCCCCGGTCTCGAGCAGGCGGTATTCGGCCTCGGCTGCTTCTGGGGCGCCGAGCGCAAGTTCTGGGAGCTCGGCGATGGCGTCCATGTGACTGCCGTCGGCTATGCCGGCGGCCACACGCCGAACCCAACTTATGAAGAGGTCTGTTCGGGCCGCACCGCCCATACCGAAGTGGTGCTGGTCGTGTTCGATCCCAACAAGATCTCCTACGACAGGCTCTTGAAGACATTCTGGGAGAGCCACAACCCGACGCAGGGCATGCGCCAAGGCAACGATGTCGGCACGCAGTACCGCAGCGCGATCTACACCTTCAGCGACGCGCAGAAGAAGGCCGCCGCGGAATCGAGAGCGCTCTATCAGAAGGCGCTTACCGCAAAGGGTCTCGGCGACATCACCACCGAGATCGCGCCCGCCGGCGCATTCTATTTCGCCGAGGACTACCATCAGCAATATCTGGCGAAGAATCCCGCCGGCTATTGCGGCTTAGGGGGCACCGGCGTGTCCTGCCCGATTGGAGTCGGTGTGAGCGCGTAATTGAAAGTGGTCGAAGCGTGCTGCGCTTACCCGCCCTCTGGAGGGTAGAGCATCGCATATGACTTCTCGCAACGCCGGAGCGCAGGCCTCGTCCTTCGAGACGACCGCTTCGCGGTCTCCTCTGGATGAGGCTAAGCAGCACGGCCCGTTGACACTGCTGCCACGCATTCCGTCCTTATCCTGAGGCGCCCGCCTAAAGCGGGCGTCTCGAAGGATGGCCACAGGAACCCGCTCTCAACCTCCAGGCGAGGGTACGAAACGCTTTATTAACCATAACCGGTGCAAGACTGGAGCTGTCTCGTTTCGAGGGATGGGTCCGGTGCCGGTTGCACGCGCGTTTCGACGGTCGAGTTTGGCAGCGTCCCTGGCAGCGTCCGCGGCGCTTGCCCTTGGCGGCTGCATGCAGACCGCCGGCCCGGTCGCGGTGATGCAGCCGCGCCCCGATCTCGACTCCATGGCCTACGGCCAGCCCTATGGCGCGCCGCAGCCCGTTGTCGTCGCCGACGGTGGCGGCGCCATCGGCGCGCTGCGCAATTCCTTCGCCTCGTCGCCCGCGCCCATGCCGGTCGGCTATGCCGTGCCCATGGCGGCGCCGGTGCGCTATGACTCTTCCTACCATCTCGATGCTGGCGACAAGCTGCGCGTCGTGGTCTACGGCCAGGAAGGTCTCACCAACAGCTATGCGATCGATGCCGGCGGCTCCATCACCATGCCGCTGATCGGCGCGGTGCCGGCGCGCGGACGCACCACGGCGGGCCTTGCCGGCGAAATCGCCGCACGCCTGCGCAACGGCTATATCCGCGAGCCCTCGGTCGCCGTGGAGATCGAGGCCTATCGCCCGTTCTTCATTCTCGGCGAGGTCCTCGCGCCCGGCCAATATCCTTACGTGCCGAATATGACGGTCGAAAGCGCGGTCGCCATCGCCGGCGGCTTCTCGCCCCGCGCCAAGCGCGATGTGGTCACGGTCACGCACACCGAAGCTGGCGGCGCTATGCGCGCCGTCGTCCCGCTCGGCACGCCCTTGGCGCCGGGTGACACCGTGTTCGTCGGCGAGCGCTGGTTTTAGGTTTCAGCCGACTATCTCCGTCATCATTCCGGGGCGCACGTGAGCGCGAGTCCGGAATCCATTCCTCCACCAACTCTGTGGCAAGATGGATCTTTCCGGGTCTGCGCCTGTCGGCGCGTCCCAGAATTGACGAAGGTGAGAGTGGGGGCGCTACGTCCGCATTTCACCTTCGGAAATCCAGCCGCCCGTTCGGAAAACACCCGTCGATCCGCGTATCGTCGACCACGCGCCCGACCCATGGCCGTGTGATCGCCGGCGTGGTCAGGTTGATGTACTTGCCGACCAGGCGATCCGCGCCCTCCCGCGCCGCATCGATCAGCCCGTGCCGGCGGCCGTTGTCCCAGTCGAAGCGCAGGTAGATGCGGCCTCCCGTGATGCGGATTTCCGCGCGCCCTTCTTTCCATCTGTCCGATGTATCGCCGGCAATGGTCGGATCGGCGCCGCCATTCCAGCGGCTCTGCCAGCAGCCCTCGAGCGGATCGGAGGGCGAAGCGGCTATTGCCCACGCCGCCGCGTTGGCGTCCGCGGCATCGCCGGACAGCGTGGCCGTCGCGGCATAGTTCCTCACTTCGGAATCATCGGGCTCTGGCACGTCCATGGTTCCGAACGGATTGCGACGGATGAGGTGCGTGATGGCTTGCTGCATGGCGAAGCTCCGGAGCGAGTTGGCTTGATCGGCCAGCTCTATCGCCGCGCGGCCTGATGCAGCCACCCGATTTCCGCTCTCTCCGTCATGTCCGCGGCGCAACGACGTCGCGAGCGCAAAATCCATTCTTCCACTAACCCTGACGCACAATGGATACCGGGCTCGCGCTCCGCGCGCCCCGGGATGACGGAGAGAGAAATGCTGTGCTCTACTTCAAATGCTTTGCGAAAAAATCCATGCTGCGCGGCCAGGCGATGTCGGCGCTGGCCTTGTCGTAGCTTGCCCGCTCGTCGCAATGGAAGCCATGCTGCGCGCCCGGATAGACGAAGACTTCGACATCGGGCCGCTTCGCCTTGATGGCGTCGACGTCGGTCAAGGAAATGCCGGCATCCTTCTCGCCGAAATGCAGCTGCGTCGGCACCTTCGGCGTCTCGTCCGCGAAGCGCACCACCGCGCCGCCGTAATAGCCGATCGCGGCCTTGAGGCCCGACAGCCGCGTCGCCGCGAGGAAGGCGATGCTGCCGCCAAGGCAAAAGCCGATGATGCCGACCGGGCCAGCACCCCGCGCCGCATCGATCGCCGCCTGGGTGTCGCGCAGCATCGCGGCCCAGTCCGGATTGGCGACGAATTTGCGCGCCTCCGCGATCTCGTCGGGCGAGTAGCCCGATTGGAAATTCGGCGCGGTCCGATCGAAGATCGACGGCGCGATCGCGACATAACCCTCCTTGGCGAGCCGATCGCAGACCGAGCGGATGTGGTGATTGACCCCAAAGATCTCCTGGATCACCACCACCGCGCCCTTCGCGGTGCCTGCGGGATCGGCGCGATAGGCGCCCAGCTGGAAATTGTCCGAAGCCGTCAGCTTGATATCTTGTCCCACGCAGGTTGTCCTTCTTGGTTGGTCTTCGATCCGAAAGCTATTTCCCCTCATCTGAGGAGCGCGTCAGCGCGTCTCGAAGGATGCCAGGCCGAGATGTCGCCGCGGGGCCTTTAGTTCGAGACACGGCTTCGCCGCTCCTCACCACGGGGAGGTCCACCTCACTCCCACATCCAGTTCTCGCCGTAATCCTCCTTCCATCCTGCCAGCCGGCCGTGACGGAATTGCAGGAACAGGCGGTGGCGGTTGGGGATCAAGCGGCTGCCGCCGATGTTGCGCAAAGCAAGATAGATTTCGTCGCCAGGACGCCCGCGCACATATTGCAGCGGCTGGCCGAGGGCACGGGCGGTCTGTTCGGCATCCATGCCGAAGGCGAGCGGCGTGTTGTTCGACAAGGTTGCGAGGAACGGTCGGCGCGGCGGCACGGTGCCGAACGGCTCGGCCTGCGCCGCCGACGCCAGCAGCGACACGACTGCGCCCACCGCGAAGATCCCTCGCATCATGGTCTTGCGTCTTCGATTGACCGGCCTATCCCGGCAAGTTCTTCAGGAAAGGCGCGACCGCGTCAACAAAAGCCTCGGGCTGATCGATGTTGACGGCGTGTCCGGCGGCCGGGATCACGACCTTTTGTGCGCCGGGGATCTTTGCCGCCATGTAGTCGGACGCCGCCAGGAACGGCGTGTCGTCGGCGCCGACCACGATCAGCAACGGCACCGTGATGTCGGGCAATAGCTCGATCACGCGCGCGTCGCGCTGGGTCAGCATGCCGCGTGCGGCGAGCGCCAGCCCGTTGGCGTTGCGATGGCTGGCGGTGGCGCGCTCGCGCGTCGCCGATTTGAGGACGTCAAGGCCTTCGCGGTCGAGCCTGTCGGCGGTGGCAAGCGCGCGCGCGTTCCAGGCCTCGCGCGCATCGTCTTTCTTGAAGCCCGGGCCAGTGTCGATGATCAGCAGCGCGCGGGCGCGCTGTGGGTAGGCGCGATAGAACGCAAGCGACATGTAGCCGCCGAGCGAGAGACCCCCGATGATGGCGCGCTCAGTGCCGACAGCATCGAGGATCGCCGCCATGTCGCCGACCGTGAGTGCTTCACTGTAGGCGTCGGGATCATCGGGGTAATCGGACTGGCCGTGGCCGCGCATGTCCCACAGCACGAGCTTGTGGTTTTTCGCGAGCGCATCGATTTGCCCATGCCACATCGCCGATGTCGATGAATAGCCGTGAGTGAGCAGCAACGGCGGCCCCTCACCATGAACCTCGTAGTAGATTCCGACGCCGTCTCGATCGATCCTTGGCATTGCTCCCGCCCTGTTGTTTCTGGTTTCGTCGCCGCGATAACGGTGCACCCTCTCCCCTTGTGGGAGAGGGTGGCTTCGCGCAGCGAAGCCGGGTGAGGGGTTCTCCCCTCACAAACAGTCTCGCGAGCCGAGAGATACCCCTCATCCGGCGCTTCGCGCTGAGCAACCGGCGACATGGGTAACAGTTCAAACCGACGACATGGGTAACACAATTCTCGTTTCGTTCAGGCCTGCTGTTGTTGGGGCTGTGGACCCTGGGGGCAACGCGCAGCGTTGTCCCCAAGGTCCACAGCGCTTTGGCGTTCTTAATTGATCCGCCCGATAAGCAATGGTGCCGAGCGTGACCGGGCCGTAGGTGACCGTTTGGCCATCCTCGGACGCCACCAAGCCTACGGGCTCGCATGTCGGATGCGCTTGCTGTTGTGTCCAGTGGCTGCACCGCGTCCTTGGCGCGGCGCACAACGAGCAAGTGCAGAGCTGGTTTTTTCGACCCATTCCAAATTGCATTTGCCTCCGCGCGTTAACGCGATCATGCTCGCCGTCAAGGTCGACGCCAGCCCGGTGGGCGTCCGCCGCACAAGTTGCCGCCGTAAGCGGCTTCATGCACCGGCAGGGGAAGACGCCTATGCCAACACTCACCATCAACGGGCGGAGTCTGTCCGTGGATGCGGCGAACGACACGCCGCTCCTCTGGGCGATCCGCGAGCAATTGCAGATGACCGGCACCAAGTTCGGCTGCGGCGCCGGGCTGTGCGGTGCCTGCACCGTGCACGTCAACGGCGAAGCCGTGCGTTCGTGCCAGACCATGGTCGGAGACGTCGCCGGCAAGAAGATCACCACCATCGAAGGCCTCTCCGCCAAGGGCGATCATCCCTTGCAGAAGGCGTGGATCGCCGAGCAGGTGCCGCAATGCGGCTATTGCCAGTCCGGGCAGATCATGCAGGCAGCCTCGCTGCTGTCGAAGAATCCCAATCCGACCAAGGAAGAGGTCGTCGCTCACATGGATGGCAATCTCTGCCGCTGCATGACCTATTCGCGGATCCAGAAGGCGATCATGCGGGCCGCGTCCGAGATGCGCACCGCATCCACGGCCACCGAACGGAGGCCCACATGAATAAGCACGTGAACAACGTCGTCCCAGAGGCGACCGATCTCAGCCGCCGCTCCTTCCTCGTCGGCACCGCCGCGACGGGTCTCGTGCTCGGTTATTCCGGCGTGCCCGGCATCAGCGACGCGCTTGCGGCGCCTTCGAACTTCGAGCCGAGCGTCTGGTATGCGATCTCGCCGGACGGTCTCGTCACCGTGACCTGCGGCAAGGCCGATATGGGCCAGCATATCGCCTCCACCATGGCGCAGATCGTCTGCGAGGAACTGGGCGCGAAGTGGAGCGACATGCGCGTGTCGCTTGCCTCCAACGACCCGAAGTTCAATGATCCCGTACTGGGCGCGCAGATCACCGGCGGCAGCTGGTCGACGATGATGAACTTCGACGCCATGAGCCGCGCGGGCGCCGCGGGCCGCATGGCACTAACGGAAGCCGCGGCTGCCGCCATGGGTGTGCCGGCCTCGGAGCTCGTGGTGCGCGATTCCATGATCGTGCATCCGAAGTCGAAGAAGCAAATGTCGTTCGCCGATGTGGTGAAGAGCGGCAAAGCGACCAAAACCTTCACGCCGGATGAGCTGAAGGCGATCAAGCTGAAGACGCCGGATCAATACACCATGATCGGCGTGTCGGTGCCGCAGCTCGACATCCCCTCAAAGACCAATGGCACGGCAAAGTACGGGATCGATGTGATGTTGCCGGGCATGGTCTATGGCGCGGTGGTCACGCCTCCGGTGCGCTTCGGCGCCACGGTGACATCGGTCGACGACAGCGGCGCCAAGAAGGTGCCGGGCTTCATCAAGGCCGTCACGCTCGACGACAAGACCGGAACGACGTCGGGCTGGGTCGTCGCGGTGGCCGGCACCTACGCCAACGCCAAGAAGGCGGCGCAAGCGCTGAAGATCGCCTATGACAATGGTCCGAACGCCAAGCTGTCGAGCCAGTCGCTGCTCGATGAAGCCAAGCGGCTTCAGATGTTAGAGGATTCCGGCCAGTTCTTCGTCAAGGACGGCGATCCCAATGCAGCCCTCGGTTCGGCGGCCAAGGTGGTGGAGGCCGAATACACCACCAGCATCAACATCCACGCGCCGCTGGAGCCGATGAACGCCACAGCGGAGTTCAAGGGCGACATCCTGCACATCTATTCCGGCAACCAGTTCGCGACGCGCTCCGGCGCGATCGCTGCAGGTGCAGCCGGGATCGATCCGAAATTCGTGGTCATGCACCAGATGTGGCTGGGCGGCGGCTTCGGCCGGCGTCTCGATGCCGACATGATGATTCCGGCGGTGCAGGCGGCAAAGGCGGTCGGCAAGCCGGTGAAGGTGATCTATTCGCGCGAGAACGACATGACGATGGATTTCTCGCGCCCGCTTACCTATCAAAAGGTCAAGGCCGGCGTGGACGGCGATGGCAAGCTCATTGCGATCAGCCACGACGTGGTCTCGGCCTGGCCGACCGCGCGCTGGGGAATCCCCGACTTCCTGACGCCGTCGGTCGACAAGAAGGGCCCGCTCGATTCCTTCACGGTGAATGGGGCCGACTTCTTCTACACCGTGCCCAACCATTATGTGCGCGCGATCAAGAACGAGCTCGCGCACAACGCCACGCCGTCCGGCCAGCTCCGTTCGGTGGCGCCGGGCTGGACCTTCTGGGCGGTCGAAAGCATGATCGACGAGATCGCGGCGGCCACGGGCAAAGACCCCGCGCAGTTCCGCATCTCGCTGCTCGATGGCGCCGGCAAGAACGACGGCGGCGCGCAGCGGCTGCGCAACACGCTGCTCGCCGCGATGGGACTGTCCGGCTATGGCACCAAGCAGCTGCCGAAAGACGAGGGCATGGGTGTGGCCTGTGTATCGTCGCAGGAGCGTGCGACTGCGAGCTGGACGGCCTGCGTCGCCCATGTCGCGGTGGCGCCATCGGGTGAGGTGACGGTGAAGAAGCTCACGGTCGCAACCGACGTCGGCACCCAGGTGCATCCCGACAACATCCGCGCCCAGGTCGAGGGTGCGGCGCTGTGGGGCCTGTCGCTGGCGATGTACGAGAAGGCGACACTCAAGGACGGTGGCATCGAGCAGACCAATTTCGACAGCTATACGCCCTTGCGCATGAGCCAGACGCCCGAGGTCGCCGTCGCCGTGATCGCCAACGGCGAGAAGGCAACTGGCGTCGGCGAGCCCGCGGTGACGGTGGTGGCGCCCGCCATCGGCAATGCCATCTTCAACGCCTCCGGCGCCCGCGTCCGGGCGCTGCCGATCACGGCCGAAGCCGTGAAGGCGAGCATGAAGGCGTAAGGCTGGCCAAGACAGCTTGAGACGATCCGCCGGAGGGCAACCTCCGGCGGATTTGTTTTGGCGCCGCCTCCACACTGTCGCTGTCAAGCCGGGCGATGACAGCGGAGGGTGTGGCTATGGCGCCCAAAATTCCCCTTATTCCTCAATGGCCCGCTACTGTGCATGGGGTTGTTTTTCGACTTTTTTGTTTGGAGCCGCCCCACAGCGGAAATTCCTCAAATTGCCTCCAATTGCGCAGGGTTCCATTGAGGACGCCTCTTAAGGGCCAGAGAACCTGATCCGGCTTAGGCTTAAGGCCAATACGCACGTGCTCTCGGTACCCTTTTGGGGAAGTCATGAACGCCTCAGCCAAACCTGCCGCCAAACGCCGGCTTCTGCTCGCTTCCGACCGGAGCGACGAGAGCAGCGAGCTCGTCAGCATCCTGAAAGCGGTCGGCGAGGTCTCGACGGTGACGACCCAGGACATCCCCGACAGGCCGTCGCGGGATCTCTCCGGCCTCGTCGTCGACATCAATCTGCGCTCGCCCGAGAGCGTGCAGCGGGTGCGCAACAAGCTGCGCGGCGACGCCTATCGGTCGATGCCGCGCCTGTTCGTACTCGCCGATGCCCTCCACCACGGCACCATGCAGGCCTGGGCGCTGGGCGCCACCGACACCATCTCGCGCCCGCTGCAGGCGGACGCCATCCTTCAGCGCATCCGCTCAGCGTTCCCGGACACCGCCCTCTATGACGCGACCGACCGCGGCAAGACGCTCAACCGCGGCGTCGAGGCGGCGCATGCCGTCCTGGCAAAGATGTTCGAGAAGCTTCCGCTCGGCGTGCCCCTGACCTTCGACGACGTCATTGCCGCCGAGAGCAAGATTCTGAAAGCGATCAAGCACTCCTCGTTGCGCGAATGGCTCACCACGGTCGGCTGTCACCATGTCGGCAGCTATCGGCATTGCCTGTTCGTCACCGGCTTTGCCGTCGCCTTCGCGCAGCATCTCGGCATGCGCGAGGACGACCAGCGCCGCCTGACTCGCGCCGCGCTGCTGCACGACGTCGGTAAGGCCTTCGTTCCCTCCGCACTGCTCGACAAGCCCGGCAAGCTCACCGACGAGGAGATGACCGAGGTGCGCCAGCATCCCCGCCGTGGCTATGACGCGCTCGCCGCGCAAGGCGGCTTCCCGCCGGAGATGCTCGACGTGGTGCTGCATCATCATGAATTCCTCGATGGCTCCGGCTATCCCAACGGCCTGTCGTCGAACCAGATCAGCGACATCGTGCGGCTGACGACAATCGTCGACATCTACGCCGCTCTCGTGGAGAAGCGCGCCTACCGCATGCCATTCACCCACTCGCGTGCGTTCACGATGATGGAAGGCATGGGCGGCAAGCTCGACCAGCAGCTGTTGCAGGCGTTCCGCCCGGTGGCGCTGGGATCGTTCTAAGCGAGACGCTGCAATTCCAGAGGCGCGCGGCCTGCTTACCCTCCCCTCCAGGGGAGGGTGAAGTCACTCCACCATCTTGCGCAGCTCCGCCTTCGCCACCTTCTCCAGCGTCGAGCGCGGCATGTCGTCCACGAACCTGATCTCGCGTGGCACCTTGAAGTCGGCGAGGCCGGCGCGGCAGGCCGCCATCACGCGATCATGCAGATCGCGTACCGCACCGGCGACGCCGCCCTGCGGAATGATGAAGACGACCGGCACCTCGTCCAGCATCGGATGCGTCTTCGCCACCACCGCCGCCTCGCGCACGCCGGGAACGAGCGCGATCACCTGCTCGATCTCGGAGGCCGCGACGTTCTCGCCGCCGACCTTCAGCATGTCCTTGGCGCGGTCGCCGAACTTGATGTAGCCGTTCGCCAGCCGTTCGACACGGTCGCCGGTAAGGAAGAAGCCGTGCTCGTCAAAACTCTCGCGCGTCGCCTTCTCGTTGTGCAGATATTCGGCGAACAGCGATAGACCGGGGATGCCCTTGATCGAGAGATTGCCGGTGCCGCCGACTTCCGTCGGCCGGCCGTCGTCATCGGTGATGCGGATCTGGTACTCCGGCGCGGCGCGGCCGATCGACATGGGTATGTTGGGCTGGTCGACCTCGCCGACGATGCCGTGGGTGATGGTCTCGGTCATACCCCACCAGCCGATGATCTTGACGCCGAACGCGGCGAACGCCGGCGGCTCGTTGATCGCGCTGCCCCACAGGCGGAATTTGTGATCGTGCGGGATCTCCTGCTCGAGCAGCGCTTTCATGCAGAACGGAATCGTCGAGGTCCAGGTCGCGCCGTGCTCGCGCGCGACGTGCCAGAACCGGCTGGCGGAGAAGCGCGGTTGGATCACGCAAGTGGCGCCGACCCACAGCGTCGCCAGCATGGAATAGGCCAGCGCGTTGGTGTGGAACAGCGGCAGGTAGGTCTGGTGCACGTCGCCGGCATGAAGGTCTTCATGCGCGGCGTTGATCTTGGCGCCCCACAGTGTGTTGGCGTGGGTCCACAGCACCGCCTTGGGGCGCGACGTCGTGCCCGATGTGTACTGCACGCTGCACGGCGCGAGCGGATCGGGGGCGCGCCTGGGACGGTCGGCACTGTCGGCGAACAGGGATTCAAAACTGTCGCCGCGTGCGACCGCTTGCGCAGGCGCTGTGCCCGCATCGTGTGAGGTCACCGCCATCCAGCGGATGTTGCGGCAATTCTGCGCGACGACTTCCGCATAGGACGGCTGAGTGATCGCGGCGGCCGCGCCGCAATGATCGGCGAAGTACGCGATCTCGGCTGGCGCCGAGCGGGTGTTGGTGGTCACCGCGATTGCGCCCAATTCGACGCAGGCGAACCAGGCCAGCATCGCCTCGATGCAATTGTCGAGATGGATGAGCACATATTCGCCGGGCTTGACGCCGCGCTTGGCGAGGCCCGCCGCGAGCGCGCCGACCCGCTCGTGAAACTCGCCATAGCTCCAGCGCCGCGCCGGCGCATCGAACGGCGCCCAGATCAGGAACGGATGTGAGTGGCGCACCTCGGCGCGCAGCTTCAGCAGCCAGGGCACGTCGAGCCCGTCGAAAGGGCCTATGATCCCGGCGGCGGTCTGTGGATTGGTCATGTGTCCTCCCGTGCAGCCCTGCATCTTGATGGCGGCTGTCTTTGGATGATTGCGTCTTCCTGCCATTGGACAGCGCGGGGAGCAACTCGGCGGGGCGGCATGGAACAGCCAGCGCTCGCTCTCTCGACGAGCGCGCCCTATTCCGCGTAAGACGAGATCTCGATCAAGCTGCCGTCGGGATCCCGGCAATAGACCGAGCGCAGCGTGCCGCGGGCACCTTGCCTCGGGCCCGGCCCTTCCTCGATCGCAACGCCGTGCGCCTGCAAATGCGCCATCACCTCTTCGGGCGTGGAGGAGGTGAGGAAGCACAGATCCTCGCTGCCGGCGGTCGGGTGGTCCGCGGTGAACCACTCCACCTTATCGCCATCGCGCGGCCGCACGTTGATCTTCTGGTCACCAAATACGAGCGAAGTCCGCGGCGCTTTGCCGCCGCCGGGGTCGAACACCTTGACTTCCATGCCGAGATTCCTGCGGTACCACTCCGCAGTCACTGCGACATCGGCGACATTGATCACGAGATGATCCAGGGCATGAACCTTGACCGGCATGTCTTATCCTTTCGTCGTGATGCGCCCCGTGCACTTTCCGCCTGCGGCAAGCTTTGTTACAACCGCGCCGACGCCACTTTCAAGATATCCGTCTTTCAAGAACAACACTGGGAGAACCCTTGAGATGATCACTCGCCGTACCGCGCTGGGCCTGCTCGCCGCCAGTCCGCTTGCAGCCGCCCCGCTGTCCAAGGCCCTTGCCGCCGATTATCCGGCCCGTCCGGTGAAATGGGTGGTCGGCTATCCGCCGGGCGGGGCCACCGACATCCTGGCGCGGCTGATCGGCCAGCGGCTGTCGGAAAGGCTAGGCCAGCAATTCGTGATCGAGAACAAGCCGGGCGCCGGCAACAATATCGCCACCGAATCGGTCGTCAACGCCGAGCCCGACGGCTACACGCTGCAGCTGGTCAACCCGGCCAACTACATCAACGCCTCGCTCTATACCAACCTGAAGTTCAACTTCGTGCGCGACATTGCCCCGGTCGCCTCGTTCCAGCGTGTGCCGAATGTGATGACGGTCAACAAGGACGTGCCGGCCAAGACCGTCGCCGAGTTCATCGAATATGTGAAGGCCAATCCCGGCAAGGTGAACATGGCCTCGTCCGGCAACGGCACCTCGGTGCATCTGTCCGGCGAGATGTTCATGGCCATGACCGGCTGCAAGATGCAGCACGTGCCGTATCGCGGCGCGGCGCCCGCGATCACCGACATGCTCGGCGGCCAGGTGCAGGTGATCTTCGACAACATGCCCTCGATCATCCAGCACATCCGTTCCGGCAGCTTGCGTGCAATCGGCGTCACCACCACGGAACGCTCTGCGCAATTGCCCGACGTGCCCGCGATCGCCGAGACCGTCAAGGGTTATGAGGCCAGCGCGTTGTTCGGTATGGGCGCACCCAAGAACACGCCCAAGGAGATCATCGCCAAGCTCAACAATGAGGTCAACGCGCTGATGAAGGAGCCCGACATGACCAAGCGTCTGGTCGAGCTCGGCGGCGAGCCGCGGGTGCAGACGCCCGAGGCGTTCGGTGAGGAGATCAAGGCCGAAACCGAGAAATGGAAGAAGGTCGTCGAGTTCGCCGGCCTGAAGGTCGAGTAGATATCTTGTGATCAACGCGCTTGAAGCCCTGCCGTCCGGCAGGGCTTTTTTCTTACGCGCGCTACACTCGATCTGGAATAAATTGGCGCGACCAAACCTGATGAGGATGGTGGCGTATCTCACGCCAGCAGGAGAGGAGTTGGATCATGCGCAATATCCGATTGGCGCTGCTGACGCTCGGCGTGACGGTCCTTGCCGGTTTCGCCGCCATTCCTCCAGCCGCCGCGCGCGACTATCCCTGGTGTGCCCAGGGCGGCGAGTATGACTATCCCGGTGAATGCGCCTACAGCACCTATGAACAATGTCAGGCCAGCGTCTCCGGCCGGCTGCTGTTCTGCGATCGCAATCCCCGTTTCGGCTACGGCCAGCTGCAGCCGCTGCAACCGCAGCCGCGGGTGCACCGCAGGCGGGCCGTCGCGCCGTACGAGCCGCGCCCCACGTCCCACTGACCGCTGCCTGATCACGCGCTCGTGCAGAACCGCGTGCGGGCTTTCTCGCTTGACGCGTCACCGTTCGCGGCTATACTAAACCTAATGGTTAAGTATCAGGACGAGACGCTGGACCGGACCTTTGCGGCGCTATCCGACCCGACGCGGCGTGCCCTGCTGGCGCGGCTCGGCGAGCAGGACGCCCTGTCGGTGAGCGAGCTGGCCGCACCGTTCCCGATCTCGCTGCCGGCGATCATGAAGCATCTCGACGTGCTCACGGATGCGGGTCTGATCGTGCGGGAGAAGACCGGGCGAACGGTCGCCTGCCGGCTCACCGCGCAGCCGATGGAGCAGGCGATGAACTGGCTCAATCGCTACGCCCAATTCTGGTCCGACAATCTCGATCGCCTCGCCGCCTTTGTGGAGGAAGAGACATGGCCAACGCAGCCGCCGCCGAATGCTCAACCGAACGCCCAAAGGAAAGTCCAAGCCTCACGCTCACGCGCCGGCTCCGCGCGCGGCCGGAAAAGGTCTACGCGGCCTGGACGCAAGCCGAGCAGCTAGCGCAATGGTTCGGGCCGCCGAACATGAAGCCGGCGACGCTTCGGGCCGAGCTCGACGTTCGCACCGGCGGCAGCTTTCGCATCGGCTTCACCCGTGACGACGGCGAATATTTCGAGGCCGGCGGTACCTATCGCGACGTCGTGCCGAACGAGCGGCTGGTCTTCACCTGGGCCTGGCATTCGACGCCGGAACGCGAATCGCTGGTGACGATCACGCTGAAGCCGGACAGCGCCGGCACCTTGATGGTCTTCCATCATGCCCAGTTCTTCGACGAAACCGCCCGCGACAATCATTTGCGCGGCTGGAGCTCGTTCTTCGACAAGCTCGACGCCTTCGTCGGCTCACCCCGATCAGAGGAGGATACCATGCAGCAACATCAGATCGTCTCGCGCGAGCAATGGATCGCCGCCCGCAAGGTTCATCTGGCCCATGAAAAGGAGCTCACTGCCGCCCGCGAGCGTCTGGCCGAGGAGCGCCGTGCATTGCCCTGGGTCAAGGTCGACAAGAACTACGTGTTCGACGGACCGAACGGCAAGCTGACGCTCGGCGATCTCTTCAAGGGCCGGCCGCAGCTCGTGGTGCAGCACGTGATGTTCGCACCCGATTGGGACGCCGCCTGCAAGAGCTGCTCGTTCTGGGCCGACGGTTTCGAGCGCATGGTGCCGCACCTGGCGGCGCGCGACACCAGCATGGTTGCGATCTCGCTCGCGCCTGTTGCCAAGCTCGACGCGTTCAAAAAGCGGATGGGCTGGACCTTCGACTGGGTCTCCTCGGGAAGCAACGACTTCAACTACGATTATGAAGTCTCGTTCACGCGCGAACAGATCGACAAGGGCGTGCCGAAGTACAATTTCGGCACCACGCCGTTCTATGGACCCGAGCTGCCCGGCATCAGCGTGTTCTTTCGCAACGAGGCGGGCGAGATCTTCCACACCTACTCATGCTTCGCCCGCGGCCTCGATATGATGAATGCCGCCTATCAGTACCTCGACCTTACGCCGCTCGGCCGTCACGAGGACGGTTTGCCCTATCCGATGGACTGGGTTCGCCTGCGCGACGAGTACGAACCGCAGGCGGCGAAGGAGGCGTGCTGTCACGGCTGAGAGGCCGCCTCGTTCAGCCATGTCGTCCTGGCTTTCGTCGGGACGATGGCGGCGTGTGGGACGCCGCCAGCCGCCGTTCTACCGCTTCGCGTCGGCCTGCTCGGTCGCATTGCACGAGATCAGCATCGTGTAGGCGCGGGCATTGCCGGCGATGTCGGTGGTCTTGAGCTCGCCCTTCGGCTCGGCGGTCTGGTAGGGCACCACGGAATTGTCGAGGAAATCGCGTAGCGCGCCGGTTTTGATGGCGAAGTTGATGTTCTCGGGAATATCGCCGGTCGCAGCGGCGATGCGCAATCCGGGGATCTTGCCGGTGACCACGCCCACAATCTGGCCGGTGGTGTCGAACAGCGGGCCGCCACTATTGCCGGGTTGCACGGGTGCACTGATTTGCAGAAAACGCGTGTCATTGCGCATGCCGCTGAGCGAGCTCACGATACCGGTCGTCACGGTGAAGTCCGAGCTGAGCAGTCCGTGGTAGGGAAAGCCGATCGCGACGACGGAATCGCCGGAGTGAAACGAGCGGTCGCGGATCCGGGCAAAGTCCTTGAATGCCGTCGGCGACGGCGCCTGAAGGAGAGCAAGATCATTGTTGGCGTCGGTCGAAACGACGCGCAGCACCATTGCGGCCTCGCCGGTGAGATTGCCCCTGATGTCGCCGACGCAGCCATTGATCACGTGATTGTTGGTGACAACATGCCCGCTGGCGCTGACCACAAAGCCGGTGCCGCTCCTGGCCCTGGCAACTTTGCTTCCAGCCGGCGGAGACGCCTGCTTCTCCGCCGTGGCCGCCGGCTTGGCCGCACCCTTGGTGAAGTCGCCGGCCTTGTCGAGCCCGTCGGCCTTCACCTTGCTCACGCAATTGGCCAATGCCGCGATGACCGGCCCGGTCGATGTCAAATCGAAATTCAGTACGGCGCGGCCGGCTGTTGCCACCATAAGGCTCGCCTTTTGAAACGTACGCACGACATTGAGCGGCATAATGGCCGTGAGCATGTTGGACTGATACGCCGTAGCGTACAGCCTAGCTTGCTCCTGCCCGTCAAAGGTCACGTCGATCGCGGCGTTCTCGCCCTTGTTGAAGCGGTAACCGGGACTCGCAAAGGCGAGCGACCAGGTGCCGGCGGCGTTTTGGCTGACGACGAGGATGACGCCGTTCGCATAGGGCGTCGTCGCAGCGCAATGGGAGAAGCCGCCCGTTTGGTCATTGCTGAAGGCGCCGCCGATCCAGTTGCCGACATTGACGGAGCCGAACGGTCCCGCCGCACGCGCGGCGTTGATGACACCCACTTGCAACAAAGACGCAACGACAAACGATTTAAGCCACATACCAGCCCCCGGGAATGCTTTGGCTGCATCTTAGCCGTGGCGGGATCGGCAACGCAACCGGCAGTTGCCCGCGCGGACAAGATCTCCTTGCCGCGACATTCGGGCTTGCCTTTACTTTGCAGTGCCATATACTTTGCAATACAAAGCGGCGGGAATGATCCCGGGAAGCATGAGCGGAACGAGATTTTGGCATTGCCAATGCGCGATCTCGACAAGGCACTGGCCGATATCGTGGCGATCCGCAGCCAGATCGCGGCGGGCACCGCGTTCCGCGGCTACGGCCCGGCGACTATGGCGGCGACAGGTGCCGTCGCGCTCATCACTGCGATCCTGCAATTCTGGCTGATCGGCGATCCCACCAGCCAGCCGCTCGCCTTCTTCACCGGCTGGTTCATTGCCGCCGCGCTCTCCGGCCTCCTGATCGGGATCGAGATGCGCGCACGCTCGCGCCGCCATCATTCCGGTCTTGCCGATGCCATGATCTACCAGGCGGTCGAGCAGTTCCTGCCGGCAGGCGCTGCCGGCGTGCTGCTTGCGGTGGTGATGTGGAAGTTCGCGGCCGAAACGCTGTGGCTGTTGCCCGGCTTGTGGCAGATCCTGGTGTCGCTCGGCATCTTCGCCTCCGTCCGCACGCTGCCGCGCACCGTCGCGCTCGTTGGCGCCTGGTATTTCGTGTCCGGCTTTGCGGTGGTGACGCTGGCGAGCCAGACCAAGATGCTGTCGCCATGGACCATGGGTCTGCCCTTCGTGATCGGACAGTCGGTGATGGCTGCCATTCTGTATTTCGCATCCGGAGACCATGATGTCGAAGTCTGACAGCGCGCCCTTCTCCTATGAGGGGCTTGATCGCGTCATCCACGAGAAGGCGAGGCTCGGCCTGCTGACCTCGTTGATGGCGCACCCCAAGGGGCTGGCATTCGCCGACCTCAAGCAGCTCTGCGGCCTCACCGACGGCAATCTCAGCCGGCACATCGCCGTGCTCCAGGAGGCCGGCCTCGTCGAGGTGACCAAGGGTTATGAGGGCAATCGCCCGCACACGACCTGTCGTCTTACCAAGTCCGGCCGCCGCCGTTTCCTCGATTATCTCGCCGTGCTCGAACGCCTCGTGCGCGACGCCGCCAAGGCCGCCGGCCGCGAGGCCCCGCCGCTCGGCCGTCTCGGCTTCGCTTCGGCTTGATCCCCTTTTTTGACCGGAGACTTTGTAATGCAAAGTAAGCCTGTGTTCGACGACAAGCTTCACGTTGGCATCATCATGGACGGCAACGGTCGATGGGCGACGCGGCGCGGCCTGTCGCGCCTGCGCGGCCACGAGGCCGGCGTCGAGACCATCCGCCGCATCGTCGAGGCCGCGCCAAAGCAGGGCATCGGCACGCTGACGCTCTACGCCTTCTCCACCGACAATTGGCGAAGGCCCAAGGCCGAGGTCGCCGCGCTGATGACGTTGCTGCGCTTCTATCTTTCCAATGAAGTGCAGAGCCTGGTCAAGAACGGCGTGCGCCTAACCGTGATCGGCCGTCGCGACCGTCTGCCCGACGGCATCGCCAGCGCGATCGCGCGTGCCGAAGAGGCGACCGCCCATGGCAGCACGCTGCATTTGCGCATCGCCGTCGACTATTCCGCGCGCGATGCCATCCTCAATGCCGCGGCCAAGGCAGCGGCGCTGACCAGCCTCACCCGCGAGGCGTTCTCGCAACTGGTCACCGGCGAGGCCAGCCTGCGCGACGTCGATCTCATCATCCGCACCTCGGGCGAGAAGCGGCTGTCGGACTTCCTGCTCTGGGAAGGCGCCTATGCCGAGCTGCACTTCACAGAGCGGATGTGGCCCGAATTCGACGCGGGCGATCTCGCCGAAGCGCTCGCTGCTTTCCACGGCCGCGAACGCCGTTTCGGCGGCCTCCAGGCGATCATGCCCGAGGAGTGCCCGCGCTCTCGCGAGCATGATGGGACGCGCGTGATCGATCTTGGCCTGAGACGATCGCCGGCGGTGCCATGATCATCGGTGCGAGAGCACGCTGCGGCACGCATGGCGACCGGGTCGCGCAGGACTGGACCAGATCATCGAATTCTGATCTCGTGACGCACCCTCAACCGCTCTTGTCCGCATGACCTCCTTCAAGACCATTCGTGCCCGCGCCGAGAAACGCAAGGGTGGGCCCAAGGCGCTGGAGAAGTTGATGCCGGCAAGACCAGACCTCAAGCGGCTGGCGAAGCTCGGCGACGACCGCATCCTCGCCGAGATGACGAGACGGGTGTTCTGCGCCGGCTTTGCATGGAGCGTGATCGAGTCGAAATGGACCGGTTTCGAAGCCGCCTTCCTGCATTTCCAGCCGGCCAAGCTCAGCTTCCAGCCCGAGGATTATTGGGAAGGCCTGCTGCGCGATACACGCATCGTACGCAATGGCGCCAAGATCATGTCGGTGCGCGACAATGCCGCTTTCGTGCAGGAGATCGCGAAGGAGCACGGCAGCTTCGGCAAGTTTCTGGCGAAATGGCCATCGTCCGACGAGATCGGCCTGCTCGATCTCCTCACCAAGCGCGGCAGCCGGTTAGGGGGCAACACCGGCCAGATGCTGCTGCGCTTCGTTGGCTGGGACGGTTTTGTGACCTCCAAGGACGTTGTCGCCTGCCTGCGCGGTGCAGGTCTCGACATTGCCGAAGAGGTGAGATCGAAGGGTGATCTCGCCAAGGTGCAGGCGCAATTCAACGCCTGGGCCGAGGAGACCGGCCTACCCTACACCTATCTATCACGCATCTGCGCGCTGTCGGCCGGCGGAGACCGGAGCGAGTAGCGGGTTAGTGGAAGGCCGTCGGGTCGCTGGATCGTGTGGTTCCTGTGGCGATCTCGTGCCGCGAGCGCGGCAGATGCGGCGCGCGATCACGAAATACATTTCTCAGGAACAATTGTGCGCAGCACTTGTTCGGACGTTTGAGCCAGGCGCATCGAGGCAGGGAACGTCCGCTCTGGCTCAGCTCAACGAAACCCGACGTGACAGAACGGAGCAGCTCATGAAGCTCACATCCGAACAGGTGAAGCAGACCGTCAACCAACTCGGCGCTCAGGTGCTGCCCGACGAGCATCCGGCCATGCCGCAGCTCAACAGCATGTTCGGCGAGCACACCTTCTTCGTCGACGAGATGGGCCTCAAGGTCCTCGAACCCACACCGTCGCTCGGCGCCGACCGCCAGAGTGGCGAGGTCGTCAGCCTCGCCGATTGGGGCGATTCCGACCTGACCCGCCTCATGGCGCACGAGCCCGAGCCGACCGGCGTGATCGTGGTGTTCGAGCACGTGAGGCATTGATCGGCCCGAGCGGATCGACTTTCATGGGTGGCGGGATTTGAAAAAATTCCGTCACCATCAGTCGCGCGCGAGCGCTCTATGCCCAGGCGGCTCCAAGGTGGTCGCAGGAAACTGGAATCTCGATGGCGATCTGAGTTCCCGGACCCGCCTTGCTCTCGAGGCGCAAGCGCCCGTTGAGCGATGAGACAACCAAATTGAACGCGATGTGGAGCCCCAGGCCGGCGTTGCCACGCTGCCGGCTGGTCGTAACGAACGGATCGAAGATGTGAGCCTGCAATGGCTCGGGGATTCCGATGCCTTCATCGGCGCAGACCAGGCGGACTGACGTCGGGTCCGGTTGGCTAACGGTGATGACAAACCTGCCGCCTCTCTTGTCAGGGTACGCGTGCGCGGCACTGTTGAGAGCGAGATTGCTGATCACCTGAGCGAGCGCTCCGGGATAGCTGTTGAGCGTGATTCCGGCCGGGCATTGCACGTCGACCGTCAGGGCGTGGTGCGACAATAGCGGCCCGAGTTTGGACATCAACTCTGACAGCCAATCCTTGAGCTCGAAGGTGCGCCGGTCCTCATCGGCTTGATGCACCGCGACCTGCCTGAAACTATGCACCATTTCGGATGCGCGGTGCAGGTTATCGAAGGTCAGACCGAGCCCCTGCTTGAGCCTGTCAATTCCCTTGGTCAAATCGGATCGCCGGACCGACACTCCACCTAATGCCTCAGCCATTGCTTGGAGATCAGTCTGCATGGCCGTCGAGGTCGTCAAGGCCAGGCCGAGCGGGGTGCTGACTTCGTGAGCGACGCCTGCCACCAATTGTCCGAGCGAGGCGAGCTTTTCTGCCTGCACAAGGTGCTCCTGGGCCGCACGTAGATCGCGCAGCGATTTCTCCGAGCGTTCTTTTTCCCGTTGCAGCGCCTCGGACGTTCGGAATTGCTTTCGCGCCCGGTACTCGCGCGCCGCTACGGCATAGAGCGACAATGCGTAAGCGTTTCCGACGAGAGAATGATTGATGAATCGCAGGCCCGTCGGCATCGCCAGCGCGAACGTCTCGGCCACCAGCAGCGCCACCCAGGAGAGCAAACAGAAAATAGCCAGCGAACCGATCCGCAACGGCAGCATGGTCGAGACGAACAGGATGATCATCATCATGCCCGGAGCGGCAAACGTGAAGCCCGACGGCAGGACGAGATAAATGCTCGGCAGGATACAGCCGGGAATGACACAATAGACCAGGAAGATCGTCTCGGCCCACGGCTTCATCCATCGCCGTGACAGCAGCGCGGTCAGTGGTAGCAGCACGAACAGAGCCGTGCCGCCGCGGATGGCCAGCGTGGTCGGAACGACTTCGGGGTAGAGCACCCAATCCCAGATGGTGTAGCCGGCATAGGTGGCGGCACCGAGCAGCATCGCGATCTGCGTCCACCCGAGATTGCCCCGGACGTATTGGTCGACAAACCGCCGCTCCTCGATGCGGTCTTCGAAGCGCAGTCCAAGGCGTATCAATAGGGCAAGCATTCCAACATCAATCGCGAAAAGTCGTGTTTTGCTGTCTCTACGACAGGTTTGGAGGCGCGTCGCGGACAAAGATGTCGCGTTTGCCGGGATCCCCGCCGGTCTCGTTCAAATGCCCAATGTCAGCTGCGGCTGCGCATCGTCCCCGGCCTGGAGCGAAGACAGCGAGACCCCCAGCAGCCTGACGCGCTTGGGCAGCGGCATCTCGATTTTGAGCAGGCCGCAGGCCAGCCGCTCCAGTTCGTCTCGTCCCGCAACCGCCCCCGGGACGGACCTGCTGCGCGTGATGATCTCGAAGTCGGCAAACTTGATCTTCAGAGTGACGGTGCGGCCGCGGTTGCCGGTGGCCTCGCAATGGTGCCAGACCTTGTTAACGAGAGGTCTGAGCTCGGCGACCAGCGCATCGAATTCGGTGAGATCGCTTGAGAACGTGTTCTCAGCGCCGATGGACTTGCGGATCCGGTCGGCCCGGACTGGACGTTCGTCCACCCCGCGTGAGATCCAATAATAGTACGCGCCCGACTTGCCGAAATTCGCATTCATGAACTCCAGCGTCTGGTTGCGGATGTCGAGACCGGTGAACATGCCGAGCGCGTTCATCTTCGCGCGCGTCGCCGGGCCTATCCCGTGGAACTTGCCGACGGGCAGCGTCTCGACGAACGCGGGTCCCATCTCTGGCGAGATCACGAACTGGCCGTTGGGCTTGCGATGATCGGAGGCGAGCTTCGCCAAAAACTTGTTGTAGGAGATGCCCGCCGACGCGTTGAGGCCCGTCTCGGCCTTGATCTTCTCGCGGATGCGCAGGGCGATGTCGCGCGCGAGCGGAATGCCTTGCAGGTTTTCGGTGACGTCCAGATACGCTTCGTCGAGCGACAACGGCTCGATGATGGGCGTGTGTTCGGCAAAGATGTCGCGGACTTGCCTGCTGATTGCCTTGTAGACCTCGAAGCGCGGCTTGACGAAGATCAGATCGGGGCACTGCCGCTTCGCAGTCACGGATGGCATGGCAGAGCGAACACCGAACTTGCGTGCTTCATAGCTGGCGGCCGCGACGACGCCGCGTTCCGCAGAGCCTCCGACTGCGACCGGCTTTCCGTGCAGGTCCGGATTATCGCGCTGCTCCACGGACGCATAGAAAGCATCCATGTCGATATGGATGATCTTGCGGATGGGCGAGGCTTCGCCGGTCATCGTGTCGGATCCGGTCATGGAAGGATAATACATTTGAGAGACGTCAAGCGCGAGATGATGGACGTTTCAGTTGTCGCTCTTCGTCGCCACCGGGGCCGGCATCGTCTGGCTGAACTCAGCCGCATGGCCCGACGCTGCGCGACGCTCTGGAATGTATCGGATCATCAACCGGCAATCTCACGCTTGTGAGTGGCGAGCGCGGGCCTGCAATCTAATATAAGCCCGCGGAGGACAGCCAATGCAATACAGCTCCGAACTCATTCAGACGATGCGGCAGGCGCTGGAGGCCGTGATGGCGAGCGTACCGGCCGATCAGTCGGTGTTCGGCCTGAAAGCGGCCGTAGCGGAATACATCTTGAAGGCTGCGGCACATGGTCAGACGTCATATGACGGGCTGGTCTCGTCCGCCTCCGACCAGATCCAGACGATCGTCTCGATGCTGACCTAAGCGCCGGCATGAAAACGGCGACAAGGCTGGCGCACCCGACACGATTCGAACGTGTGACCTTTGCCTTCGGAGGGCAACGCTCTATCCAGCTGAGCTACGGGTGCAGTGAGGCTTCATGTAGCCGATTGGCGAGGGGCGGGCAACCGCTTCTCACCGGCTCGCGATTAAGCCGATTTGCGCCGGACCGGGGCCGGAACCGGCTCGTCCTCCCGGGCAAGGTCGGCGAATTCGGCGAGCAGCCGTTCGGCGCAGATGACGCGGTTGCGGCCGAGCCGCTTCGCCGCATAGAGCGCCTGATCGGCCGCGCCGAGCAGCCGGTCCGGCCCGCCATCGGCTTCGCCGGGAATGTGGCTCGCGACGCCGACGCTGAGGGTGACGTGGTCGCCGGCGCCAGTGGCGCCATGGGCGATCCGCAAGCTCATGACAGCGCAGCGGATCTCGTCGGCGACGACGCAGGCGGCGTCGCAAGTCGTGTCGGGCAGGATCAGCGCGAACTCCTCGCCGCCATAGCGGCTGGCAAGATCGAGCGGCCGCACGGCGTGCCGGCTGACGGCAGCGGCGACCGCGCGCAGGCATTCATCGCCGGCCTGATGGCCGTGGCGGTCGTTGAACAGCTTGAAATGGTCGACGTCGACGAACAGCACTGCCAGCGGCTTCTGCGTGCGCTGGGCGCGGGCCCATTCGCTCATCAGCATCTGGTCGAAGGAGCGGCGGTTCGACAGGCCGGTCAGCCCATCCTTGGTGGCGAGCTCCTTCAGCGCCATCTCGGCGCGCTTCTGGTCGGTGAGGTCGCGCAGCGTTTCCACCACGGCGATCAGTTGGCCGGCCTCATCGTGGATCGGGCCGGCGTCGATGGCGAGATAGAGCTGGCTGCCTAGCTTCGGCATCACGCACCAGTTCTCCGCGGAAAAGCCGAGGCCGTTATGACCGCGCGCCGCATATTCCGAATAGAACTCGGGCAGCTGCTCCGGACGGTCGAGAGCGACCAGGTCGGCGAGACAGGGACGCTTGGTCTCGTAGAAGGCCTGCCAGTGCTTATTGGTGCCGATCACCTCCGAGGCGGCGACGCCGGTCAGCCGCTCGCAGGCACGATTCCAGATCACGACGCGGCGCTTCGGGTCGATCACGAAAGTCGGCACCACAAGATGCTGCATCAGCCGCACCGCGTAGGAGTCCGCGACATCGACGGTCTTGGAAGGACTCTTTGACTTCGTCATCACGCCACCGCCGCCACCGGTGCGGCATCGCCTGTGCGAAACAGTTTTCGCACCTCGCTGGCCGGCTTCGGCGCGCTGAAAAGATAGCCCTGCATTTCCGTGCAGCCGAGCTTGCGCAGCATCTCGCGCTGGGCTTCGGTCTCGACGCCTTCGGCGACCGTGGTCATGCTGCTGGCGGCCGCGATGTTCACCACGGCCTGCACGATGACCGGCGCACCGTTCGTCTCCGCGATGTCGGCGACGAAGCAGCGATCGATCTTGATCTTGTCAAACGGGAAGCGCTTCAGATAGCTCAGCGAGGAATAGCCGGTGCCGAAATCGTCGAGCGCGATGCGCACGCCGATGGCGCGGAGCTGGTGCAGGATCGAGAGCGCCGCCTCGTCGTCGCGGATCAGCACGGCCTCGGTGATCTCGAGCTCGAGCCGGCGCGGGTCGAGCCCGGAGGCGGCGAGCGCGCCGGCGATCCGCAACGCCAGCGTGTCGCATTTGAGCTGCACCGGCGAGACGTTGACCGCAACCCGCACATGCGCCGGCCAGGTCGCGGCCTCGTTGCAGGCCATGCGCAGCACCCAGTCGCCGAGCTCGTTGATCAGGCCGGTGTCCTCGGCGATTGGAATGAATTCGGCGGGCGACACCATGCCGCGCTCGGGATGGCGCCAGCGCAGCAACGCTTCGCAGCCGGAGACCTCGCCCGAGCGTAGATCGACCAGCGGCTGGTAGTGAATCTCGAAGCCGCCGTTCACCAGGGCCTGGCGCAGATCCTGCTCCATGGTCAGACGCGCCTTGGCGCAGGCGTCCATCTCCGGCTCGAAGAAGCGGTGGGTGCGACGTCCTTCGGCCTTGGCGCCGTACATCGCGAGGTCGGCATTCTTGATGAGCTGATCGAGATCGGAGCCGTCCTGCGGTGCCAGCGCGATCCCGATGCTCGCGTCGGTGGAGAGCTGATGGCCCAGACAGTGATAGGGCTGCCGGATCGCTTCGTACATCCGCGTCACGAACGACACCACGTCGGCGGAGGACTGGATCCCGGTCTGGATGACCGCGAATTCGTCGCCGCCGAGCCGCGCGATCAGATCGCCCTGCTTGAGGCAGCCGCGGAGACGGCCCGCGATTGCCTTCAACAGCTCGTCGCCGACATGGTGGCCGAGCGAATCGTTGATGCCTTTGAACTCGTCGACGTCGATGTAGAGCAGCGCGAACTGCCCGCCGCCGGCGACCTCCGCCAGCTCGCGTTCGATCTGCTCGCGAAACAGCGTGCGGTTCGGTAGATCAGTCAGCGCATCGTAATGCGCCATGTGCGCGATCTTCTCGTCGGCGCGACGCCGCTCGGTGACATCATCGATGACATGAATGAGATAGCGCGGCTCGCCGGCTTCGTCACGGATGCCGATCCGGGTCGAAGTAATGTAGCGAAGCCCCATGCCTGGCATCTGCCAGGGGTGTTCGTCCTTGAACAATCCCTTGGCCGATTTCAGCGCGCTGCTGTCATCTTCGGTGATACGGGCGGCAGGCGCCTCAGGGAAGATGTCGAAAGCGGTCTTGCCGACGACATCCTGGCGAGACTGGCCGAACAGTTGTTCGGCGACGCCATTGAGCAGCAGATATTGCCGCGTGCGCGCATCCTTCACCGTGATCTGCGAGGGAATGTGGTCGATGATCTCGCGCAGGAAGGTGTGGTTGCGGTCGCGCTCCTGCTCCAGGTTGCGACGCTCGGTAATGTCTTCGATCGTGGCAACCCATCCGCCTTGCGCCAGTGGCGTGTTGATGACCTGGAATGCGCGGCCGTTGGCTAGCTGATGAGTTCGCGTGGAGACCGTGCCTTCCGCCGCGATCCGCATGACCTCGGCGCAAAATTCCTCGACATTGCCATCGAACGCGCCGCGCTCCTTGCGGTGATACATCGCCTCGCGGATGTGGCAGCCGGGTTTGATGACGTCGTGCGAGAGACCGAACATGTCCGCGTAGCGGCGGTTGCAAATGACGATATATCCGGCGGCATCGTACAGGATCAGCCCCTGCGACATGTTGTTGAGGGCAGTGTCAAGCCGCTGCCGCTCCAATTCGATTCGCTCCTGGGCCTCGCGGCTCTGCCGGTTGATCTGCCGGATGATCAGATACAGGATCAGCGCGATCATAGCGGCCGAAAGCGTCGCGGTCGTGACCATGAAGCCGGTCTGCTGCCGCCAGTCGGCAAGCGCAGCCGACATCGTATTGGTCGCGACGATGACCAGCGGAAAATGATTGAGGGACGCGGCCGAGCCGAGCCGCTCCTCGCCGTCGATCGGACTCCTGACGCGAAGCGTGTGCTGACCGCCATTGGTCAGCACCTTCCGCATCAGCGGGGCATCCTTGAAGCTCCGTCCGATCAATTCTTCGACGTGCGGATAGCGCGCCAGCATCTTGCCTTCGCGATCGAACAGCGAGATCGCCGTCCCCTCGGCAAGCGCGACAGATGCAAAATATTGCCGGTAGCTGTCGGGATCAATTCGCCGGACCATCGCGCCGAGGAAGGAGCCGTCGGCGCCGTTCAGCCGCCGCGCGACGACCGTGGTCCATTTACCAATGATGTAGCTGCGGACGGATTCCAGGATGACCGGCTCGGCCTTGGGATCGGATTTGAACGACTGGAAGTAGGCGCGAGAAGAGATGTTGATCTTCGGCAGCGGCTGGGCCCGCGACCAGTTGATCAGCTCGCCGTCGGCGTCGTAGATCGCGATGTCGCCAAGATTGGACACCGAACTGATCTTGCTGCGTAGCATCTGGTTCGTCGCGAGCCCGGACATGTGCTCGCGGAACATCGCGGGCGAGCTGATCTCCGGCAGGTTCATCTGCGCGATTACATCGGTGGCGACGACGTCGGAATCCTCGAATTGCTGATCGAAGTGTCGAGCGATCAGTTGCACGGTGTTTTCCAGCTCGCGTTCGCGGTTGGCCAGGGTTCGCTCGCGAAACTCGCCGACGGCCATGGCGGTCACGGTGAAGATGCCCGCGACCAGCAGCACGCCGCACAGGGTCAGCCACAGCACTGGCCCGCGCCGAATGGCCGCCCTCCGGCCGTTGCTCGCGGCCTGCGACATTCCGGCAGCGATCGTTGCAAATACCTGGCGCATTCCCCCTCCCGCAACAGCAGGAATACACCACACAAATGGCCTAAAGCTTAGGAAAGCCAGTTACCTGAGCATTAATCCCGTCGCGCGATCGCGTCTGTGTGCAGCGAACCGCTGCGCTGCATCACTAACAGCGGCTTAATGCGAGGCGCTGCCGCTCTTGGCGCCGCCGGCATTGCGCAGCCGTCCGACCACGCCGGTCGGGAAGAAGTACACGCTGGCGATGAACAGCAGCCCGAGCCACAGCAGCCAGCGGTCGGGATGCAACAGCCCCGGCAGCAGCGGTAGCCCGGCTTCCGACGCCGCCTTGGACGCGACGCCCATCAGCGACTGCAAATAGTTCTGCGCGAGGATGAAGATGGCAGCCCCGATGATCGCGCCGTAGATCGTGCCCATGCCGCCGATCACGACCATCAGCAGGATGTCCAGCATGATCGAGAAGCTGAGGGAGGTGTCGGGCCCGGCATAGCGCAGCCACAGCGCATTCAGGATGCCGGCGCTCGCAGCGACCGATGCGGCGATGCAGTTGGCGTAGGTCAGGTGGAAGACGGTGCGGAAGCCCAGCGCCTCGGCGCGAAAACGGTTCTCGCGGATGGCCTGGAGCACGCGTCCGAACGGTGAGTTCACCACCCGCAGCAAAGCGAGGATCATCAGGGCGGAGATGGCGAATACCAGGTAGTAGGTGAGGATGCGGCCGTTGATCTCGAAGCCGAACAGGTTCTTGGAGACCAGCACCGTGCCGGGCCGCAGCAGCTCGGGAAGCTGAAAACTGCGTCCATCCTCGCCGCCGGTCAGCCAGGACAGCTGCGAGGCCAGCACCTGGAAGGCGGAGGCGACCGCGAGCGTGATCATGGCAAAGAAGATCGCGGCCACCCGCAGTGAGAACAGCCCGATCGCGAGCGCCAACAGGGCCGCGAGCGGCAGGCCGATGACGATGCCGGTCGCGACCGCGGCCCAGTTCGGGCCCATCCCGTACAGCGCGATCGCGATCGCGTAGCTGCCGATGCCGTAGAACATGGTGTGGGCGAACGACACCGAGCCGGTATAGCCGAGCAACAGGTCGTAGGATGCGACAAGGGCGGCGAAGACGCAGATCTTGGCTGCGACGTTGAGCGCCTTGGCGCCCGGGAACAGGAATGGCGTCGCCGCCAGCGCCAGGATGATGAGGACGAGAACAAGCGTGAGAACACGGCTGCGCGGCGGGTCGCCTGAGAGGATCATCATCGGCTGGTCACCGCATAGAGGCCGCGCGGCCGCCACATCAGAATGGCGACCATCAGCAGGATGTTGGAGACGAGGGCGAGCTTCGGCACCAGGAAACCGCCGTAATTGGCAACCATGGCCACGAGGATGGCGCCGATGAAGCAGCCGCCGATCGACCCGAGCCCGCCGATGATGACGACGATGAAGATCAGCACGGTGAGCTCGTCGCTCATGGAGGCATGGACCTGCTCGCGATAGAGCGCCCACATCACACCGCCGAGGCCCGCGAGCGCCGATCCCGTCATGAACACGCCCAGGAACAGGCGGCGGATACGATAGCCGAGCGCCTCGACCATCTCGCGGTTCTCGACGCCGGCGCGGATCAGGAGGCCAAGCTTGGTGCGGTTGAGCACGAGCTGGATCGCGATGAAGACGGCGAGGCCGATCAGCATCGCCAGCACGCGGTATTTGGCGATCGCGACGTCGCCGAGAATGAAGGAGCCGCGCAGCGAGGTGGGCAGCGGCATCGGGATGATCTGCGGTCCCCACAGCGCATACAGCGTCTGCTCGGCGACGATCAGGCCGCCGGTCGTCATCAGGATCTGCTTCAGATGCTGGCCATAAACAGGAAGGATCAGCACGCGCTCGACGACCAGGCCGAGCGCGCCGGACACGGCCATCGACAGCAGCGCTGCTGGCGCCAGCACCGCGAGGTTCACCCACAGCGAATCGGCCTGGATCGAGGCTGCAAACGGCGCCAGCACCAGGGTCGCGACATAGGCGCCGACCGCGATGAAGGCGCCGTGGCCGAAATTGAGCACGTCCATCAGGCCGAACACCAGGGTTAGACCGGAAGCCATGATGAAGATCATCATGCCCATGGCGAGGCTGGCGGCGGTCAAGGTCAGCCAGGTGCTGGGCGAGCCGATCAGCGGGATCATGACAAGCGCGAGCGCGACCGGCAGCAGGATCGGTGCGATGTCGCGCTTCGGCTTCGGCAGCGGATCATTTGCGGCGAGTTCAGTCACTGATGCGCCTCCAGGCTCAGGCCGAGCAGTCGCTCTTGCAGCGGCATGTCGGCGGCCAGCGCCGCCATCTCGCCGCGATGGACGATGGTACCGTTGTCCATCACCAGCACGTTGTCGCCGAGCTCGCGGGCGGCAAAGAAATTCTGTTCGACCAGCAGGATCGTCGCGCCCTTGCGCTTGATTTCCTTCAGGCACTCGATCAGCGCCATGACGATGGCAGGCGCGAGGCCCTTGGTCGGCTCGTCGATCAAGAGAAGCTTGCGCGGCTCGATGATGGCGCGCGCGATCGACAACATCTGCTTCTGCCCGCCCGAGAGGCTTCCCGCACGCGACAGCCAGAAGCGGCGCAGCGCCGGGAAGAAGCCAAAGATCCAGTCGAGCTGGGCATCGTCCAGCGGACCATCGCGCGCCGCCAGGACCAAATTCTCTTTCACCGTGAGGTCGGAAAACACGGCCATGCTCTCCGGCACGTAACCGACGCCGAGCCGCGCGATGTCGGGCGTGGCGCGGCGCTCGATCCGCTGCCCGGCGAAGCTGATCTCGCCGTGCGAGGCCTGCCACAGGCCCATGATGGTGCGCAGCGTCGTGGTCTTGCCGGCACCATTGCGGCCGAGCAGCATCGTGGTCTGCCCCTGCGGAACCGCGAGATCGATGCCCTGGAGAATGTGATAGCGGCCGATATGGGTGTGCACGCCGGAGAGTCTTAAAAGGTCGGTCATGCTGCACTCCCTGCAGCCGTCTTGGGCGCCACGCCGAGATAGGCCTCCTGCACGATCGGCGAGGCGATCACTTCGGCAGGCCTGCCGTCGGCGACGAGCTGGCCGTTATGCAGCACGATGATGCGGTCGGCGAGCGAGCGCACCACGTCCATCTTGTGCTCGACGAGCAGGATGATCTTGTTTAGGTCCTGTTTGAGCTGCGCGATCAGGTTCAGGACGACGGGCACCTCGTCGATGCTCATGCCGGCGGTCGGCTCGTCGAACATGAACACCTTCGGCTCCAGCGCCATCATCAGCGCCACCTCGAGCTTGCGCTGGTCGCCATGCGACAGGGCGGTCGCGGCGACGCCGCGCCGGCTGCCGAGCGCGACCTGGTCGAGGATGCCGTCTGCGCGGGTGATCAGGTCGCGGCGGACCATCCAGGGCCGCAGCATATCGTAATGAGTGCCGTTCGCAGCCTGCACCGCGAGGCGGACGTTCTCCTCCACGGTGAGGTTCGGGAAAAGATTCGTGAGCTGGAAGGCACGCCCGAGGCCTGCGCGCGTCCGCATCGGCGCGGACTGCCCCGTGATATCAATGCCGTCGAACAGGATGCTGCCGCTGGATGCGCGCAGCTGACCCGAGATCAAATTGAAATAGGTGGTCTTGCCGGCGCCGTTCGGCCCGACGATGGCGGTGAGCTCGCCCGGGCGGAACGTGCAGGTGACGTTGTTGACCGCGACATGGCCGCCGAAGCGGATGGTGAGGTCGCGGGTTTCGAGGGTCAGCGGCATTGGAGTCCGGCGAATGATGGAAACGGAGATATATCCGCGATCACGCTGCGCTCCCTCCCCCGCTTGCGGGGGGAGGGCTGGGGAGAGGGCTGTTTCGACAATCGAGAATCCCCAAGAGGAAAAACCCTCTCCCGGCCTCTCCCGCAAGCGGGAGAGGTGAAGCACCACCGCCCTACCGCTTGTTGCGGACCGGCACGTCCATGTCCTCGATCTTCAGCTCGCGCACCGGCTCGAGCACGGCCCAGGCGACGTTCGGATCGACCTTGACCTTGAAGTGATACATGCTCTGGAGCGCCTGATGGTCCTCTTTGCGGAACACCATCTTGCCCTTCGGCGTATCGAATTCCAGGCCTTCCATTGCCGTGATCAGCTTCTCGGTGTCGGTCGACTTCGCCTTGGTGACGGCGGCGACGACGGACATCGCGGCGGCAAAGCCGCCCGCGGTGAAGAAGTCCGGCGGCGCTTTGAAGCGCTTCTGGTGCTCGGCGACCAGCCAGTCGTTCACCGGGTTCTTCGGGATTTCGTAGAAATAGTAGGTCGCGCCTTCCATGCCGGGCAGGCCCTTATAGGCGGCGAGCGCCGGCAGGATGTTGCCGCCGGTCGACAGCTCGATGCCGTAGCGCTTGGGATCCATGTCCTGGAGCTTGGCCAGCGGATTGCCCGCGCCGGCCCAGATCACCCAGATCACCTTGCGGCCTGGCTTGTCCTTCAGCGCGTCGAACAGGCGCTGGCCGACGGCGGTGAAGTCGGTGGTCGAGGTCGGCGCGTATTCCTCGGCGGCCAGCGTCGCGCCCGTCTTGGCGAGCGCCTCCTTGAAGGCGGCGACGCCGTCACGGCCGAAGGCGTAGTCCTGCGCCAGCGTCGCGACTGTGACGCCCTGCTTGCCGATGGCGACCGCGTTGGAGATCGCGTCCTGCGAGGAGTTGCGCGCCGTCCGGAAGATGTAGCGATTCCACTTCTCGCCGGTAATCTGATCCGCGACCGCAGGCTCGACGATCAGAATCTTCTTGTTCTCCTCGGCGACGGGAAGAATGGCGAGCGCCGCGGCCGACGAGGTCGTGCCGATCGCGATGTCGGCCTTGTCGTCCTGATAGGCTTCCGCGAGGGCGGCCTTGGCGAGATCGGGCTTGCCCTGGTCATCCTTGGTGATGACGACGATCTTGCGGCCGTCGAGCGTCATGGTGCCCTTGGTGGCGTATTCAAAGCCCATTTGCAGGCCGGTCTCGGTCTGCTTGGCATAGGCCTCCAGCGGACCGGTCTTGCCATAGATAAGCGCGATCTTGAGATCGTCGGCCCGTGCGGACGCGCCCGCGGCGAGCGCGAGGACGGCTGTTGCCATGATAAATGATCGACGCACGATATTCCCTCCTGATTTAAAGCTTCTGGCAACAGCGATTTGCACACGCCGAGAAACTTTGCAATTCCACCTTACGGTGGTCTGGCGCGTGAGACCATGTGTGACAGCTGTGACAGCGTCTTGTCTTGATCGCCGGTTGCCGCCTGCCCAGGAAATCGGCAGAGCAGATCTTGCAGGTGCGCCGCAATCATCACAGGATCGGGTTACCAGGCTTTGAATCTACCTGCCTGAAAGGCAACCCTATCGCCGGTACCCGCTCGCCCGCGAATAGCCTTGGCGGTTCTGCTGCGTCGGGCGGCTCACCATGTTGACGCGCGCTTCGCTGGAGATTGGTGTTACGAGCTTCAGCTCCTCCAGGAAGATCGGCCGGGAGAAGTAATAGCCCTGCGCGTAGCGGATCTTGGTCGCGGCCTGGAGATAGGCGAGCTCCTCGTAGGATTCGAGGCCCTCGGCAATCACGGTCATGCCGAGCGCTTCGCTCAAGGATTCGATCGCGCGCAAAATGCCCTGGCTGCGCGGACGCTTATGGATGTCGGTGATGAAGGAGCGGTCGATCTTGATCTCGTCGGCAGTGATGTCGGCGAGCGCCGAGAGCGAGGAATAGCCGATGCCGAAATCGTCGATTGAGATGCCGACGCCGAGCTTGCGGAACGTCGGCAGGATTTCGGCCTGGAAATGATTCTTGGCGACAAAGGCGTCTTCCGTTACTTCGATCATGAAGCGGCTGGGAAAGCCAGTGTCGTCCAGCGCTTGCGCGAAGCTGCGCATGAACTCGGGGTTGCCGGCCTGCTTGGCGGCGACGTTGATGCTGATGGTTGCTTCGGCGCCGAAGGTCTCGTTGATCAGGTCGATCGACTTGACGATCTCGGCCAGCACGAGATGGGTCAGCTCATCGATCAGTCCGAGCTCGCTGGCGAGGTTGATGAACGAGCCGGGCGCCTGGATCACGCCTTCGTCGTCACGCAGGCGCACCAGGGCCTCGATGCCCGTCACGGCCTGCGTCCTGATGTCGACCTTGGATTGGAACGCGCAGCAGAAGCGCTTCTCCAGGATGGCAAGTCGTAGCGACTGCTCAACCTTCATTCGCGCCAGCGCCTCTCGCTCCATGCTGGAATCGAAGAAAGCCGCCGACCCCTTGCCATCGTTCTTGATGCGGTACATCGCGATGTCGGCGTTCTGGCGCAGAGTCTCGAAGCTGCGTCCGTGATCGGGGTAGAGGCTGATGCCGACCGAGGTGGAGGCGAAGACTTCCGAAGTGTCGATGAAGAACGGCGCGGTGAGCCGCTCCAGGGTCGATTGCATGAATTCGGCAACTTCCTCCTGGCTCTGGATCGGCGACAGCAGCAGCAGGAATTCGTCGCCGGAGATGCGCGAGAGCATGTCGGAATCGCGCAAGTCGCGTCCGAGCCGCTTCGACAGCTCGACCAGCAGCGCATCGCCGACTGCGTGGCCGTAATAGTCGTTGATGTGCTTGAAATTGTCGACGTCGAGAAAGGCCAGCGCGAACCGCTCGCCGCCATCGCGCGCGAGCAGGCCGTTGGCGTGATGCTCGATCACGCGCCGCGAGGGCAGCCCGGTCAGCTCGTCGAAATAGGCCGAGCGGAACAGCTGGTCCTCGAAATTCTTCTGCTCGGTGATGTCGGAGGAAGCCGAGATCAGGAGCTCGCGTCCGGCGAGGCGGACGGGACGATGGGTCGTGAGCAGCACCTGGCGCGCGGCGCCGTTGTGAATGGCTTCCTCGGTGACGACCGGCTGGCCGGCGCTCAGCGCCTGCCGACAGGCTTCGCGGCGCGGCGACAGATCGGGCGAGGGACGGCTGCCGTCGATGCCGAGCTGGGCAGCCGCGGCATCGTTAACCAGCAGCAGCTCGCCGTGCGCGTCCTGCACGGTCAGGCCGGCCGGCAGCATTCTAACGATTTCCTTGAGAAATCCGAGCTCGGCTTCGCTCGCGCCAAAATATTTATTGTCGTTCATAGAAGTCATGAATCTTGTTGTTTCAGCGCGCCTTTGCAATGGACGCGATCTTGCGCGGTTCCCTCTTAAGTTTGGTTAAGGGGTCCGAAGAAATACGGGGGTGTTTTGGCCGAAACTTGCGACCATGCGACGCGCGCCGCCGATCGTCATTAACAGAGCGTCAATGCGCCCAGGGAAACTGCGAGTGGAGCGCGCGTTCTCTTTCGCTTGTAACAATCCGGCGGCGCGATGAGCTTTGGCTGAACCGATGCGAGCCCCGGGCTCGATCACCTCTCTCTCCGGGGAGAGGTGACCCGATCGACCGAACTTTGTTGTCCGTCAGCCGCTCTTGGGGATACGGCATTGCATGATGCAATGGAGGCCGGTTTTCAAGAATGAGAGCTCGGTCTTGCCGTCGAAGGCGGTTAGCGCCGACTTCAGCAATTTGGTGCCGAAGCCCGGTGCCGACACCTCGCCGATGCTCGGCCCCTCGGTCTCATCCCAAGTGATGGTCAGGCGATCGCCGGTGACCGTCCAGGACACCTGCAACAATCCGCGCGGTGCAGAGAACGCGCCATATTTGCCTGCATTGGTGGCGAGCTCGTGAAACATCAGTGACAGCGTGACCGCGAGCTTCGGCGGCAGGAACAGCCGGTCGCCGTTGAGGGTGAAGCGCACATGGCCGTAAGGCCCGAGCTCCGCGATCAGGAGGTCGCGGATGTCGCAGCCCGCCTTGTCGATCCGTGAGATCAAATCGTCGGTGCTGGCCAGCGACCGCAGCCTCGGATCGATCCGGGCCCAGACCTGCGGCTGGTCGTGCAGCACCTGGTGCAGCACGGCGTGCACCGTCGACAGCTTGTTCTTGAGCCGGTGCTGGAGCTCGTCGACCAGCAGCTTGCGATAGTCTTCTTCCTCGATCAGGCGTTTGGAAATCCGGCGCTGCTCGATCAGCAGGGTACGATAGTGCTCGACACCCCAGATGGTGAGTGCACAGACCACCCAATAGAGCGTCAGCAGCGCAAACCGGGCGCGGTCGGCAGAGGCATCGCCGAAATTGACGATCACGCCGAGCACGCCGCCGAAAAGTGCGGTCACGATGCCGATCCGGAAGCCTCCGAACGCGGCGGCGAAGAACACGGCCGGGAAATACGGGGTGAAGTAGACGTCTGGCCGCACCTGGGCGAGAGCCCAGCGCGACAGCGTCGCGAGCAGCAGGCAGGCGACCGCGAAGGCGATGCTCAGACCGAGCGATGGCGGTGCCACGCCCTGCCAGCCCTTGCGGAACTCGTCGATCAGCTTCCCCATGCCCAGCCCGGTCGCGATGCCCGTCCGAAAGTCGAGCCATGGGTTCGAATGTTACGCATGTCGGACACGCAAGCAAAGCTTGCCTTGCCACGGGTCGGCGGGAATAGTGACCGTCGCGGCGCCGTCATCTGTCAGTGTCCGCCATCTGAAAATCAAATCATTCGAAAACGGGAACATTACATGGGCAGGCTGGACGGCAAGATTGCGATCATCACCGGCGCGACGAGCGGGATCGGATTGCGCACCGCGGAAGTCTTCGTTGCCGAAGGTGCCAAAATTGTGATCGCGGGCCGGCGCATCGCCGAAGGCGAGGCGCTGGCGAAGCAGCTCGGGCCGACTTGCGTCTTCCGCCAGACGGACGTGACGGTCGAAGCGCAGATGCAGGCGCTGATCGCGCTCGCGGTGGACAAATTCGGCAAGATCGATTGCCTCTTCAATAATGCCGGCGGTCCGGCGCAGACCGGGGGCATCGAAGGCCTCGAGGTCGAGCGGTTCGACGCGGCGATGGCGACGCTGGTGCGCAGCGTCATGCTCGGCATGAAGCACGCAGCGCCCCACATGAAGAAGCAGGGTTTTGGCAGCATCATCAACAATGGCAGCATCGCCGGCCGTCTCGCCGGGTTCTCGTCCTCGATGGTCTATAGCGCGGCCAAGGCGGCGGTGATCCATCTCACCAAATGCGTGGCGATGGAGCTCGGCGAGTCAAACGTGCGCGTCAACTCGATCTCGCCCGGCGCGATCGCAACCGGAATCTTCGGCAAGGCACTCGGGCTGTCGACCGACGCAGCCGAGAAGACGCCGGCGGTGATGCGCGAGGTCTACAAGACCGCGCAGCCGATCCCGCGCGCCGGTCTCCCTGATGACATCGCCCACGCCGCGGTGTTCCTGGCGAGCGACGAGTCCAGCTTCATCAACGGCCACGACCTCGTCGTCGACGGTGCCATGACCGGCGGCCGCAACTGGAGCCAGCAGCAACAGGGTTACGTGGCCTTGCGCAAGGCGTTCGATCAGGGGGCGTAGCGGCGAGCGGGAGGCGGGCTCCAACACCTCTCCCGCTTGCGGGAGAGGGAGTGCGCTTCTTGTGCTGCGAGCTATCAATCCGATCTCGTCATTGCGAGGAGTCCGCGATCAAATTGCGAAGCAATTTTGTCGCGGGCGACGAAGCAATCCAGCCTGTTTCCGCGGAGATAGTCTGGATTGCTTCGCTTCGCTCGCAATGACGGTGTGGCGCTAAATCGCCTTCACCCGCACCTGCAAGCCGTCCCGCGGCTTCGGGATCGGCCACATCTGCCAGTCCGGCTTGTAGCCCGGTTCCAGCGACACCTCGATGTTCTGCAAAAAATGCCGCGCGAAGCATTTCGTCTGCATATAGGCGAAGTGCAGGCCGAGGCACATATGCGCGCCGCCGCCGAACGGCACAAAGGCGAAGCGGTGGCGGTTGCGCTGGGCTTCCTCGGTGAACCGCAGAGGATCGAAGCGGTCCGGCTCCGGCCAGATGTCCTTCATGTGATGTGTGTAGAGCGGATTGACGCCGACGGCGGTGCCGGCGGGGATCGTAAAGCCCTTGAAAGTGAAAGCGCGCATCGCGCGGCGCGGCATCGATGGTACCGGCGGCTTGATCCGCAGCGCCTCCTTAAACGCCATCTCCGACAGCGGCATCTTTTCCAGATCGTCGAAGCTGCTCGGCGCATTCGGAGCGAGCCCCAGCGCGAGGACCTCCTCCCGCAGCCTGTTCTGCCAGTCCGGATTTGCCGCGAGCTCGCCGATGAAGGAGGTCAGGGACGAGGTCAGCGTGTCGTGCGCCGCCATCATCAGGAAGCTCATATGGTCGACGATGTCCTGCTCCGACAGCAGCGCGCCGTCTTCATGGGTGGCGCGGCAGAGCTGCGAGAACAGGTCGTCGCCGCCATGATTGCCGCGTCGCAGCGGAATCTGCTCGCGGAAATAGGCGACGATGCGTTTGCGCCCCTTCACGCCTCGCGCCATCTGGGTGCCCGGCAGGGGGCGGCGGATCGGGGCGACGGCGGCCGCGACCATGTCGATGAAGGCACGGTTGATCTCGTCGACTTCCGGTCCGATGTCGGCGCCGAGAAACGAGGCCGCAGCGAGATCGAGCGTGAGCTGCTTCATCGCCGGGTAGAGCTGCATCTCGCCGGGCTTGGCCTTCCACTGCGCGACGCGCGCGGAAATGCCGCGATCGAGATCGCGCAGATACGACTTCATCGGACCGGACTTGAACGCGACCGACAGCGCCTTGCGATGCAGGCGGTGCTCATCGAAATCGAGCAGCATCAGCCCGCGCGGAAACAACAGACCGAGCACCCTGTTCCAGCCGTGTGTCGACGAGAACAGCTTCTGCTGGTCGAACATCACGAGCTCGTTCGCTTCCGGACCGAGCAGCACGACATTGGTCTCGCCGAAAATGTGCGTGCGGTAGACCGGGCCGTATTTGGCGCCGTTCGCCTCGACGTGGCCCTTGGGGTCGGCGAGCACCTGAAAGGTCTTGCCGATGATCGGCCAGCCCTCGTCGCCGGGAATGTGCGTCAGCTCGTTGCGCCTGGGCGCAGTGAACTGAAGCGCAGGGGCGGCCACATTCTGCATCGACATGACGATCGCTCCGGTTGGCGGACACGGTCAGCATAGCACAGCCGATTGCGATGACACGGCGGTCGTTTGCGCACAAAATCGTCACACGCGCGTCGTTGTCGTCCCGGCGAAGCCGGGACAATCGCATTTGAGAGCAGTCCTTGCGGCCGATCCTTCGAGACGCCCGCCTTTGGTGGGCCCTCAGGATGAGGACGGAGCGCGCGGCAGCAGATTCGGCGGACGCCGATGCCGCTTAGCCTGATCCTGAGGAGACCGCCACCGGGTCCGCGCAAAGCGCGGCCCGATGACAGGCTCCGCGGTCGTCTCGAAGCACGAGGCGCTCGCTCAGGCGCCGCCAAGTATATGCGACAGCCCTGCGGGAGCGCAGATCGGCGCCTACCGCTTCGCCGCTTCCTTCTGCAAATCCGGTGCGTTCACGGCGGGAATCGCGACACGGCCGGGGCCAGTCACCTTCAGCGCCTCGGCGGCCTTCTCGTTCTCCATGATCTTGGCCATCACGGCCTGGCCCGCGCGCTCGAAGATCGCGCGATTCTCGATCACGAATTTTTGCGACTTGCGAAGACCGTCGATATAGCCGTTGATCTCCGGCACGACGTAGCGCGCGACCATGTCCCAGCTGCGGCGCGTATTCTCCGGATTGGCCCAGTCATGCACGAAGCCGATGATGGCGCCGACGCCGCCGGACACTTGCATCACATTCTTGATGGTTTTGACGAGATCGTCGGGCGTGCCGATGGTGGATGCCGCGCCTTCGACGAAGGCGGTCTTGTCCACGGCCTCATCAGGTGAGGAAAAAGCCGTGAGGCCCGGACGTTGCAACGTGCCGACATTATATTCGTTGTGCCAGCGCATCAGCCCTGCACCGGCCTCGCGGCGCGCCTGCTCGCGTGTCTCGGCGATATGCCAGGTCAGGAGCACGCGCCAGTCGGCGCGGCTCACATTGGTGCCGTGTTTTTTCGCCGCGTCCTCGGCGAACTGCCATTGCTGCTGCAGCGACATCAGTCCCTGCGTCGTCATCGAGCCCAGCGAGATGATGCCGATGCCGTATTTTCCGGCGAGCGTCATGCCGGAGGGAGAGATCTGCGAGGCCACCACGAACGGCATCTCCTCCTGCAAGGGTAGGATCTGGAGCGCGGCGTCGTTCATGGTGAACCAGTCGCTCTTCGCGGTGACGCGCTCGCCGTTGAAGAGGCGGCGGATCACGCCGATCGCCTCGTCCTGGCGGTCGCGCTGCGTCATCGGGTCGATGCCCAGCGTGTGCGCGTCGGACGCCAGCGCGCCCGGGCCGGAGCCGAAGATGGCTCGGCCGCCGGTCATATGGTCGAGCTGCACCATGCGCTGGGCGACGTTGAAGGGATGGTGATAGGGCAGCGACACCACCCCGGTGCCAAGCTTGATCCGCTTGGTGCGCTCGCCGGCCGCGGCCAGGAACATCTCGGGCGATGCGATCATCTCCCAGCCGGAGGAGTGATGCTCGCCGCACCAGAACTCGTCATAACCGAGGCTATCCAGCTGCTCGACCAGGTCGAGGTCGCGCCGGAACTGGAGCATCGGATGCTCCCCGATCGGATGATGCGGGGCAAGAAAGGCTCCAAACTTCAGGCGCGCCATGGCGTTCTCTCCGGCTTTGATTTTCTGTTTGTTGAAGCGGCGAGGCTACGTGCTCGCGGAAGCGAACGCAATCGTACGATGTCCCGCATGGCGGAATGCGCGCATGCGTCTGTCTTTTTCCTCCCCCATTCTTGCGTGCAGGCGCTTACGGCCGGGCTTGTCCCGGCCACCCGCGACCTTTGTCAGGGCACGAAGAACGTAGATGCCGTGCTCTGGCGCCGGAAGGCGATCGCGTTTGATCATTCACAGGAGATCGTCATGCTCGGACGGTAGCTGGCGCAGGGCGCGACCGCCGCCTTGATGGTGCGAGCAGGTGCCGGCGATCCTGCATCTGTTGGTCACCGACGATTGGGGCAGCCGCGCCTTCAGCGCGCGCAGGATTTCTCATCTCGCTTGGGCTGTCTGTCACATTGATCATGATCTGCGCCGCATTTCTGGCGTGAATGCGCCCCGCATCGGCACGAAGTCAGGGCATTGCGGTTAATGAGCGCAGATTCCACGGGAAATCCCGTCGATTTTGCAGGATTGACAGCACACGGCCTTTTTATTTCGCAATGCAGCAACTATCTGGTTTGGCTGGAGTTGAACCTCGCCCACCAGGAAGTTGCCGTGTCGTTAGCCAGAAATGTCGATCTCTTGAGACGTCTGCCAAAGCTGGACGGTCTGCGCTTTGCCGAACTCGGCCGCAGCGCAGGTTCATCCAGCCCACTGCAAGAGGTCACGGGCTTCGGTGTCAATCCCGGGACCTTGCGCATGTTCGCGTTCGTGCCGGCGCAGCTTCAGCAGCCGCGCGCGCTCGTCGTCGTGCTGCACGGCTGCGGCCAGACCGCTTCCGGCTACGATCTCGGCGCCGGCTGGTCGACGCTGGCGAAGCATTACGGCTTCGCGCTGCTGATGCCCGAGCAGCAGCGCATCAACAACGGCAACACCTGCTTCAACTGGTTCAATCCGGAAGACACCGCACGGGACAGCGGCGAGGCGCGTTCGATTCGCGAGATGATCGCGCACATGGTGGAAGCGCATCGCATCGACCCCAAGCGCATCTTCATCACCGGCCTGTCCGCCGGCGGCGGCATGACGTCGGTGATGCTCGCGACCTATCCGGAAGTCTTCGCGGCCGGCGCGATGATCGCCGGCTTGCCCTATGGCATTGCCTCGAACCTGCGCGAGGCGCTGGACGGCATGTTCCATTCCCCGGCGCGTCCGGCGCGCGAGCTCGGCGATCTCGTGCGCCGCGCCTCTGATCATCGTGGTCCCTGGCCGAAGGTGTCGGTGTGGCACGGCAGCGCCGACCGCACCGTCAACCCCGGCAATGCCAACGAGATCGTCAAGCAATGGCTCGATTTGCACGATCTGCCCGAGGTGCCGATGGCGGAGACCATTGTGGACGGCTATCCGCGTCAGGCCTGGTGGAACAAGGACGGCGAGACGCTGGTCGAGTCCTACGCCATCACCGACATGGCGCACGGCACGCCGCTCGGTCTCGCCGACAACGATCAGCGCTACGGCATGGAAGGCGCATTCCTGATCGAGGCCGGCATCTCCTCGTCCTATCACATCGCAAAGTTCTTCGGTCTCACCGGCTGGATTCCGGAGGCGGCAAAGAAGGCGCAAGCCAAGTCATCGAAGCCGGCGCTGACGCCCGCGCCGCATCTCGCCCGCTCGATCCTGACCGCTGTCGCCGAAAAGCCGGCCGAGCCGAAGCGCGAGAGAACACGCAGCTTCGATCTCGGCCGGATCATCACGCGCGCGCTGACGGCGGCGGGGTTGATGAAGTAGTTTGTCGCGCAGGCAGATGATACTCACTACGCCGTTGCGCCAATCATCTCGATCGGCGTCACCGTGACCTCGCCGCCGGCCACCTTGCGCGTCATCTCCTGATAGGCCCGAAAGAAGTCGCGCGATTGCAGGGTCTTTTGCGCGGTATCGTCCATGACGCTGGCGAGGTGGATATAGCTGCCGTCGTCGCGGTGCTTCAGGACACGATAGCCGATCCGCCCTTTCAGCTCCGGATCGCCGTCGATCGCCCTGATGAAACGGCCGACCTCCTGGTGCCAGGCCTCCGTCGTGCCGCTCCTGAATTCATACTTGATCATGAAGTGCTTCATGTGACGCTCCCTGTTCGTCATGTGCGTCAATCATCTGCGCCTTGCACGCGATCCTGCAAGTATGGACAAAATTGATAGTATGGATTTTTTCGGCGCCGCCCCTATTCTCGTGCAAGCTGGATGCGCATGGAGGAGACGAGATGGCCAAGGCACTGGTGAAGGCAACAGCGAACCCGGCGCGCACCTGTCCGGTCGCGGCGTTTCAGAAGATGATCAGCGGCAAGTACAAGCTGCGCATCGTCTGGGATTTGAAGGATGGTCCGCGCCGCTACGGCGAGATCAGGAGCGGTCTGCTGCGCGGCACGGAAGGCAGCGCGGAGATCACCCCGCGCGTGCTCAGCCGCGAATTGAAGGCGCTGACGGCGAGCGGCCTGATCGACCGCAAGGATTTTGGCGAGGTGCCGCCGAAGGTCGAGTATCGCCTGACTCGCAAGGGCAGGAGTTTTGTGCCGGTCGTCGCCGCGATCCGGGAATGGGGCGACCGTAACCTGAGCGAACCCGCGGCGCTGGCGGACGCCGCCGAGTAGAACCTTACATCTCGCCGGTGATGAACGGATTGGTCATCCGCTCCTGGCCGATGCTCGAGCCGGCGCCGTGTCCGCAGATGAAGCCGACGTCATCGCCGAGCGGCAAGAGCTTGGTCTTTATCGAATTGATCAGCGTGGCGTGACTGCCGCCGGGCAGGTCGGTGCGTCCGACCGAGCCGGCGAACAGGACGTCGCCGACATGCGCAAAACGCAAGTCCTTGTTGAAGAACACCACACTGCCGGGCGAGTGGCCGGGGCAGTGCAGGATGTCGAACTGCAAGCCGCCGATCGAGACGCTGTCGCCTTCGTCGAGCCAGCGGTCCGGCGCAAAGTTGCGCACCCCCGTCATGCCGAAGCGCGCGCCGCTCTCGACCACATTGTCGAGCAGGAACTTGTCCGTTTCATGCGGGCCCTCGATCGGCACCTTCAGCGCGTCGCGCAGATCGGCCGCGCCGCCGACATGGTCGATATGGCCGTGGGTCAGCCAGATCTTCTCCACGGTGACGCCGGTCTGCTTGATCGCATCCAGAATCTTCGGCACGTCGCCGCCGGGATCGATCACCACGGCCTTTTTGGAGGGCTCGTCCCAGATGATGGTGCAGTTCTGCTCGAACAGCGTCACGGGCACGATGATCGCGCCGGCTTTGGCTTTGGTGTCATTTTGCTCGGTCATGGCCTCACAATGCCGATTTTTGCCAGGCCGCCAAGCAAAAGATTCGGGCCAAACAGCCGGAACGAGACCGGGAACAATGGTCACACCGCCGTCCCAATTGATCTGCCAATTTGAACCGGGGCGTCGCTGTCGCGTTCTCCCGCGCGAGGGCGCAGATTTGGGTGGTCTTTCGGCATGGCTCAAGGCAATGCGAATTGGTGGCGCGACGGGATCTTCTATCAGATCTACCCGCGCTCGTTTCAGGATTCGAATGGCGACGGCGTCGGCGATCTCGCCGGCATCCTCAGGCGGCTGCCTTACGTCAAATCGCTCGGCGTCGACGCGATCTGGCTGTCGCCGATCTTTCCCTCGCCGATGGCGGATTTCGGCTACGACATTTCCGACTATACCGGCATCGAGCCGCTGTTCGGCACGATGGAAGATTTCGATGCGCTGCTCGCCGCCGCCCATGACAACGGCCTGAAGCTGATCCTCGACCTCGTTCCCAACCACACCTCGGACCAGCATCCCTGGTTCATCGAGAGCCGGTCCTCACGCGACAATCCCAAGCGCGACTGGTACATCTGGCGCCATCCGGCGCCGGATGGCGGCGTGCCGAACAACTGGTTGTCCGAGTTCGGCGGCAGCGCGTGGCAATTCGACGAGACCACGGGCCAATATTATTACCATGCTTTCCTGGCCCAGCAGCCGGATCTCAACTGGCGCAATCCGGAGGTTCGCACGGCGATCTACGACGTGATGCGGTTCTGGCTGGAGAAGGGCGTCGACGGCTTTCGCGTCGACGTGATTTGGCACCTGATCAAGGACGCCGAATTCCGCGACAATCCACCGAACCCGCACTACGTCGAGGGCCGGGCGCCGAACGAGAAGATCCTGACGCAATACTCGACCGATCAGCCGGAGGTGCATGACGTGATCGCGCAGATGCGGCGTGTCACCGATGCCTTTGGCGCGCGCGTCTTGATCGGCGAGATCTATCTGCCGCTGCATCGATTGGTGGCCTATTACGGCAACGATCTGACCGGCGCGCAGATGCCGTTCAACTTCGCGCTGCTCTCGACCTTCTGGAGCGCGCGCTCGATCGAGAAGATCATCGAGGATTACGAGAAGGCGCTGCCGCGCGGCGCCTGGCCGAACTGGGTGCTCGGCAATCATGACCGTCCGCGCGTTGCCAGCCGCGTCGGTCCCGAGCAGGCGCGTGTCGCCGCCATGCTGCTGCTGACGCTGCGCGGCACGCCGACGCTCTATTACGGCGACGAGATCGGCATGCATCAGCTCGCGATCGCGCCGGAGGACGTACGCGACCCCTTCGAGAAGAACGTGCCCGGCATCGGTGTCGGCCGCGACGGCTGCCGCACGCCGATGCAATGGGATTCCTCCAACTTCGCCGGCTTCTCGGAGGTCCGGCCATGGCTGCCTCTGCCGGAGGATCACATCCGCGAAAACGTCGTCAATCTCGAAGCCGATCCACGCTCGATCCTCACGCTATACAGGCGCCTGATCGCGTTGCGGAAAGCTTCCCCGCCGCTGGTCGCAGGTGATTATCACCCGATCTCGGCGCAAGGCGATCTGCTGATTTATCGCCGCGAGGCCGGCGGCAAGGCGGTGATCGTGGCGCTCAATCTCGGCGCCGATCCGATCGCTGTCACCACCAGCGCCATCCCCTTCGGCAGCGAGATCCTGCTGTCGACGTTTCTCGATCGCGAGGGGGAGAAGTTGGAGGGCGTGCTGGACTTGCGCGGCAACGAGGGCATGGTGCTGGCGCCGCCGACGTAGCCACGCTTTCGCCAGGAGAACGTCGGAAGAGTGACCACTGCTATCTCCCTGTCATTGCGAGCGCATCGAAGCAATCCAGACTGTCACCGCGGCGCGATTCTGGATTGCTTCGCTACCCTCGCAATGACGATCGTTGAAGCAGTGGAGCAGATTGCGGCTCTCGACGTCACCCCGGATGCTTCTTCGCCCGCACCGTGCTCCCGTCGATGTCGCTCCGCTTCAACAGATAATCCAGCCCGCCGACGCGGTACCAGCGATAGCCGTAGGGCTCCAGCACGACGCGGTGCTGGCCGCGCTTGTCGGCGTGGCTGTGGTCTTCCGCGAGCAGATTGACGAGGTGCGCGCCGGCCCCATCAGGCAATCCGGCCGAGAACGCGATCTCGCGCGGCTTCTCGTCGAGATTGTGCACGAACAGCACCGAATTGTTGCGCCAGTCATAGCGCATGATGAACACGGCGGGATCGCGCACAGGAATTATCGCGAAATCGCCCCAGCCGACTTCCGGCACCTCCTTGCGCATGCGCACGATGCGTTCGGTCCAGTTCAGCATCGAGTTGGGATCGCGCCGCTGCTTGGCAACGTTGACGTGGTCGTAGCCGTAAGGGCCCTTGTCGATGACGGGGCATGCCGGCTTGTTGCTCTTGGTGAAGCCGCCATGCGGCTCGGTCGACCATTGCATCGGCGTGCGCGCGCAGTTGCGTTCAGGCAGCGAGAGATCGTCGCCCATCGCGATCTCGTCGCCATAACGGATGACGGGCGTCCCCGGCAGCGTGCACATCAGGCTATAGGCGAGCTCGAGCCGCCGGCGGTCGCCGCCCAACATCGGTGCGAGGCGCCGCCTGATGCCGCGGTCGTAGAGCTGCATGTCCTTGTCGGGACCGAAGCATTTGAACACGATCTCGCGCTGTGCCTTGGTCAGGCGGCCGAGATCGAGCTCGTCGTGATTGCGCAGGAACAGCCCCCATTGCGCGGTGGCCGGCCGCGGCTTGGTCGCCTTCAGCGCCTTCGCCAACGGCCGCGAGTCGGCCGAGGCCAACGCGTAGAACAGGTTCTGGTTGACGTGGAAGTTGAACATCATGTGCATGCGATCGCCGTCGCGCCCGAAATATTCCATGTCCGTCTTCGGCAGCACGTTGGCTTCGGCAAGGATGATGGCGTCGCCCTGGCGCCATTGCAGGAATTCGCGGAAGGCGCGCAGCATGTCGTACTGCTCGACCGGCTTCCTCACTTTCGCGCCCTTGGTCGCGATCACGAAGGGCACGGCATCCATGCGGAAGCCGGAGACGCCGAGCTGGATCCAGAACCCCATGATCTTGAGGATCTCGGCCTGCACGCGCGGGTTTGAGGTGTTGAGATCGGGCTGGAAATCGTAGAAGCGATGAAAGTACCAGGCACCGGCTTCCTTGTCGCGCGTCCATGTCGATTTCTGCACGCCTGGAAACACCATGCCCTCGTTGGCGTTGGCCGGCTTCTTGTCGGACCAGACATACCAGTCGCGATAGGGCGAGTTCTTGTCGCGCCGCGCCTCCTTGAACCAGGGATGCTGGTCCGAGGTGTGGTTGACCACGAGATCGATGATGATTCGGATGCCGCGCTGCTTGCAGCCATGGGCGAACTCGACGAAATCGCCGAGCGTGCCGTAGCGGGAATCGACGCTGTAATAGTCTGCGATGTCATAGCCGTCGTCGCGGCCCGGTGAGGTCTGGAACGGCATCAGCCAGATCGTGGTGATGCCAAGCCCGTGCAGATAGTCGAGCCGGCGGAGCAAGCCCTTGAAGTCGCCGATGCCGTCGCCGTTGGCGTCCATGTAGGAGCCGACGGACAGGCAGTAGATCATGCCGTTCTTGTACCAGAGATCGTCGATCATGCGCCGCAGCCTCGATGGATCCGCCCGGGCGCGGCGGCTGCGTGATAAGTGTGAAGGAGAAGGGAGGTTCCGCCCTCTCGCCTCACACTCGCTGTCGTCCCGGGGCGCGTAGCGAGCCCGAGACCCTTAACCCCCAGGGAGAAGTTTGGCGAAGATTCGAAGTGACCGTCTTCGTTAAGCAACCACTTCCTGTGGTTATGGATTCCGGGCTCGCCCCAAGCGGGCGCGCGCCGGAATGACGGGTGGGGAGACAGTGTCCGTCCCTCACGGAATCGGCTATCCTCCTCCCATGGACAACACCGCCCGCAACATCGCTCTCGTACCGCCGCCGGACCGTCGCCAGTCGGAGACGGCGCTTGCGGTTGCGCGCGGGACGGCGCGGCTGTTGCGATCGCTCGGCTTCTCATGCATCAGCGAATTGCCGCTGCCGTCGGGCCGCCGCGCCGATCTCGTCGCGTTGAACGAGCGCGGCGAGGTCTGGATCGTCGAGATTAAGTCGTCGGTGGAGGATCTGCGCGCCGATCAGAAATGGCACGAATACCGCGCTCATTGCGACCGGCTGTTCTTCGCCTTCACGCAGGATCTGCCGTGCGAGATCTTTCCTGAAGATACCGGCCTCATCATTGCCGACGCCTATGGCGCGCACATGCATTGCGAGGCGCCCGAGCACAAGCTTGCTGCCGCCACGCGCAAGCAGATGACGGTGCGCTTCGCGATGGCGGCAGCGCTGCGGATCAACCGCCTGGTCGATCCGCAGGGACACGCGGATTTCTGGGAGTAGGGCGCACTCGTGTCCCGGACGCGCTGCAGCTGAACGCTGCGGCGCAGAGCCGGGACCCAGAAGGCGATAATGTATGCTGAGGCATGGGCCCCAGCTCAGCAGCGCACCACTTCGTGCTGCGCTGCGTCCGGGGCGCAAGTGCGGCGAAAACTACCTCGGCGCGCGCTTGGCCAAAATCCGCTGCAACGTGCGGCGGTGCATGTTCAGCCGGCGCGCCGTCTCCGAGACGTTGCGGTTGCACATTTCGTAGATGCGCTGGATGTGTTCCCAGCGCACGCGGTCGGCGGACATCGGATTGGTCGGCAGTTCGGATTTCTCCGCGCTGGTCGAGAGCAGCGCCGCGACGACGTCGTCGGCGTCCGCGGGTTTCGAGAGATAATCGACCGCGCCCATCTTTACCGCGGTCACGGCGGTGGCGATGTTGCCATAGCCGGTCAGCACGATCGCGCGCGCGTCCGGGCGCTTCTTCTTCAGCGCCGAGACCACGTCAAGGCCGTTGCCGTCGCCGAGCCGCAAATCCACCACGGCGAAGGCCGGTGCCGATTTGCCGATCTGCGCAAGACCGTCCGAGACGGTGTCGCAGGATGTCACGGCAAAGCCCCGCGTCTCCATCGCGCGCGACAGCCGCTCCAGAAACGGCTTGTCGTCCTCCACGATGAGAAGCGAGCGGTCGGTCTGTTCGTTCAGTTCGGCGATGGCGTTCAAGGTGTTGTCCTCTCTCCAGCGCATTGACATATGGCGTCGCAATCGTTCGGTGCCAAGGCGGCCAATAGTCGATCGGCCCCGTTGTGCGACGCAAGGTCGCGGCCTATCCTATTGTTTCTTCAAGCGTCTCGATAGCCTCAAAACGCTCTCGCGGCCAATTGATCTGGACCACCGCGCCGTGATCCGGAAAGGTCCGGTTGGTAAAGGAGACCTTGGCGCCGGTGCGTTCGAGCAGTGTGCGCGCGATGAACACGCCGAGACCGAGGCCGCGCCGCTCGCCGCCGCCTTCATCCTGGGTGCGCCGCCGCGACAGATAGGGCTCACCGATCCGGTTGAGGATGTCGGGCGGGATGCCGGGACCGTCGTCGGAGATCACGAGTTCGATATGGTCCTTGTTCCACCAGGCGTTCACCTCAACGGTGGTGCGAGCGAAATCGACTGCGTTCTCGACGATGTTGCCGATGCCATAGAGGATCGCGGGGTTGCGTGAGCCGACCGGCTCGGCCGCGACGGCCACCGCGATCCGCACCTTGATCTCGACACCGAAGTCGCGATGTGGCGCAACCACCTCCTCGATCAGCTCCGACAGCTTCATGCGGTCGAACGGCGCGCCGGTGGAGGACAGCTGCGTGATCTTGCTCAATATGTCGCGGCAGCGCTGGGTCTGCTCGCGCAGGGTTTTCAGGTCGGCGGCGATGGTCGGATCGTTCACCGTCTTTTCCAATTCGCGCGAGATCAGGAAGATGGTCGCGAGCGGCGTGCCGAGCTCATGCGCGGCTGCGGCAGCTAATCCGTCGAGCTGGGTCAGATGCTGCTCGCGCGTCAGCACGAGCTCGGTTGCAGCCAGCGCGTCCGCGAGCTTGCGCGCCTCCTCGGTCACCTGGAAGGAGTAGAGGCTGGTGACGCCGATCGCGAGCGCGATCGAGAGCCAGACGCCGATGAGATAGATCGGCGGCAGCACCAGGGGATCATCGGAATCCCAGGGCAGCGGCAGATGAAAGAAGAATAGGATCGAGGCGCAGGCAACGGCAAGCAGGCCGAGGCCAAAGGTGAAGCGGGCGGGCAGCGCCGTGGCCGAGATCAGCACGGGTGCGAGGAACAGGAACGAGAACGGGTTCTGGAGGCCGCCGGTGAAGAACAAAAGCCCAGCCAATTCCACGATGTTGAGTGCCAGCAGTCCGGCCGCCTGCATCGGCTCCAACCGCTGCATTGGATTGGCCACCGTCTGGAGCGCCAGGTTGAGTGCTGCCGACAGGAAGATGATGCTGACGCAGGGGACGATCTCGACGTTGAATTCCAGCCCCTGCGCCACGATGAAGATCGCGGCGAGCTGCCCCAGCACCGCGAGCCAGCGCAGCCGCAGGATCGTGTCCAGGCGGATATGCCGCTGCGCGTGGCGAAAGCCGGAATCGGCAATTTCGGTCATGTCGGCCAATGTGGCGGTGCCTTCTCGATCACAAGCGCTGGGCTCACGGAACCACCCAGGAATTACAAGCCTTGCGCTATCGGCTGCAATAGCAGAAGAACGGCCAGCATGACTGAGAATGACAAGGCTTCAAGTCGGCCGACTGTCGCGGATCGCAGCGCACCTGCGGCGATTGCGGTCGATCATCTCGTCAAGGTCTACAAGCAGACCCGCGCCGTCGACGATATCTCCTTTTCGTTGCCGCGCGGCAGCATCACCGGGCTGCTTGGCGGCAACGGCGCCGGCAAGACCACGACCATTGCGATGATCATGGGCCTGGTGCTGCCGACCTCCGGCCGTGTGCAGGTGCTCGGGCGAAGGATGCCTGAGGAGAGCGCGTCCGTGCTGGGGCGGATGAATTTCGAGAGCCCCTATGTCGACATGCCGATGCGGCTCACGGTGCGACAGAACCTCACCATCTTCGGCAAGCTCTACGCGGTGAAGAACCTGTCCGAGCGCATCGCCGAGCTCGCCGATGATCTCGACCTCAGCGATTTCATCGATCGCGCCAACGGCAAGCTCTCCGCCGGGCAGAAGACCCGCGTCGCGCTCGCGAAAGCGCTGATCAACCAACCCGAGCTGCTCTTGCTGGACGAGCCGACCGCCTCGCTCGATCCTGACACCGCCGATTGGGTGCGGGCGCATCTGGAGCGCTATCGCAGGCAGCACCACGCCACCATCCTGTTGGCCTCGCACAACATGCTCGAGGTCGAGCGGCTCTGCGATCGCGTCATCATCATGAAGCGCGGCCGCATCGAGGACGACGACACGCCTGAGGCGATCATGGCCCGCTACAACCGCACCACGCTGGAGGAGGTGTTTTTGGACGTCGCACGCGGGCGGGTGAACGGTGCGAAGGAGGCGGCGAAGTGAGAGTGAGAAGGCAGCGGGTGCTCCTTTCGTCACTGCGAGCGAAGCGAAGCGATCCAGAATCTTTCTGCAGAAGGACTCTGGATTGCTTCGTCGCATCAGGGCAAAATTGCTACACAATTTTGTCGCGAGCTCCTCGCAATGACGTCTTGGATAGATCGTGCGCGGCATTTCCATCGCTATGCGGGAGGGCGCCATGAGCCAGCTCTCGCTCCGCCGCGGCATCTCCGCCCATCGCATCGGCGCGATGATCCTGCGCTATTGGTATCTGCTGATGTCGTCCTGGCCGCGGCTGCTCGAGCTCTTGTATTGGCCGGCGCTGCAAGTCATCACCTGGGGCTTCCTCCAGCTCTATATCGCCGAGAATGCCAATTTCTTCGCGCGCGCCGGCGGCACGCTGATCGGCGCCGTTATCCTCTGGGACATTCTGTTCCGTGGGCAACTCGGCTTCTCCATCTCGTTCCTCGAAGAGATGTGGGCACGCAACATCGGCAACCTCATGATGAGCCCCTTGAGGCCGATCGAATTTCTGCTGTCGCTGATGGTGATGAGCCTGATCCGGCTCGCGATCGGGATCATTCCGATGACGCTGCTCGCGCTGTTCCTGTTTCACTTCAATGTTTATGCCCTCGGCCTGCCACTGATCGCCTTCTTCTGCAATCTGATCTTCACGAGCTGGTCGGTCGGCATCTTCGTCTCGGGCCTGGTGCTGCGAAATGGCCTCGGCGCCGAGAGCATCGTCTGGACCTTGATGTTCGCAATCCTGCCGCTCGCCTGCGTCTACTATCCCGTCAGTGTGCTGCCTGCCTGGCTGCAATACGTCGCCTGGGCGTTGCCCCCGACCTATGCCTTCGAGGGAATGCGCGCGCTCCTGATCGAGCAAACCTTTAGGACCGATCTGATGCTGGAGGCGTTGGCCATCAACGCAGTGCTGCTGGTCGCATCTTTTGGGGCATTCCTTGCCCTATTGCGAAGCGCCAGGAAGCACGGTTCGCTGCTCTCGGCTGGCGAATAACGTCACTTTCCCGTGGATTCATGCTGGTTTTGGCGCTTCCGCTACGTAGATGTACGGAACCATGCATTGACGCAATATTGCGCATTCGGCAGTATGCTGCGATGCGAAGAGGGATATGAGCGATGCCTATTGGTGAGTTTGGCGGCGCGCCGCCCCTGGCGGCTGAAGGCAGTCCGGTCCTGACGACGCCGATGTACTGGATGTACGAGATGGCGCAAGCCTCTCTCAATCCGGCGCGCGCGGTCACCGATGCGACCAAGCTCCTGTTTCAGAATCCTCTCAATCCCTGGGCGCGTACCGAGGTCGGCAAGTCGGTCGCCGCGGCCTGCGAATTGTTCGAGCGCACCACGCGCCGCTACGGCAAGCCGGAATGGGGCCTCAACGACACCGAGGTCAATGGCATCCGCGTCCCCGTCGAGATCCGTTCGGTCTGGGAAAAGCCGTTCTGCAAGCTGCTCTATTTCGATCGCAAGTTCGCTCGCCCCTTGCGCAGTCCGCAGCCGCGCGTGCTGATCGTGGCACCGATGTCCGGCCATTATGCGACGCTGCTGCGCGGTACGGTCGAGGCCTTTCTGCCCGCGCATGAGGTCTACATCACCGATTGGGCCGATGCCCGCATGGTGCCGCTCAGCGAGGGCCGCTTCGATCTCGACGACTACATCGACTATGTCATCGAGATGCTGCACGTTCTCGGCGGCAACACCCACGTTATGGCGGTGTGCCAGCCCTCCGTCCCCGTCGTCGCCGCCGTCTCGATCATGGAAGCACGGCGTGATCCCTTTGTGCCGACCTCGATGACGCTGATGGGCGGGCCGATCGATACCCGCCGCAATCCGACCGCGGTGAACAACCTCGCCCAGGAGCGCGGCATCGACTGGTTCCGCAACCACGTCATCACCAAGGTGCCGTTCCCGCATCCGGGCATGATGCGCGATGTCTATCCGGGATTCTTGCAGCTCAACGGCTTCATCAGCATGAATCTCGACCGGCATATGGATGCCCACAAGCAGCTCTTCGCCAATCTGGTGAAAGGCGACGGCGATCTCGTCGACAAGCATCGCGAATTCTACGACGAATATCTCGCAGTCATGGATCTCTCCGCGGAGTATTATCTGCAAACCGTCGACACCGTGTTCGTGAAGCACGCACTGCCGAAGGGCGAGATGACCCATCGCGGAACACGCGTCGATCCTTCCAGGATCACGCGCGTGGCCTTGATGACGGTCGAAGGCGAGAAGGACGATATCTCCGGCCTCGGTCAGACCGAAGCAACGCACACTTTGTGCAGCGGGATTCCCGATCATCGCCGCGTTCATTACGTCCAGAAGGGCGTCGGGCATTACGGCGTGTTCAACGGCTCGCGTTTCAAGTCGGAAATCGTGCCGCGGATCCATGATTTCATGGTGTCGGCGGCGAATCCGACCTCGCTGCAGGCGCTCGCGGCCGAATAGTCGCGTATTTCGGCTTTCCCGTCGAAAATTCCTGCCCTGCCGGGGCCTTTTGGAGCGGGCGGTTCCGTCCAGATTCGCGGTATTAAGGTAACCTCAAAGGAGTGAGTCGCTACTCACCCCTTGGGGGTGCCGCATGCGTCCAGCGGGGAGGAAAATTGATGGTTCCAACCCCAGTCTGTAGGGTCTCCCGGACGCCTGACCGCTGTATATTGGGCAAATGATTTGTTTTTGCGCCGAGCGCTTCCCATGGCGGCGGTTATGGCAGAATCGGGGCGCCCTCCTGCCCCCCGGACTGACAGACATGGCCACTCGCGCGCTCCTTTATCGGCGGCCCCACGAACCAAAGACCCTCGTCATCACCCACGGCTCGCAATTTTTTGCGATCCGGCTGCGCCGCCACAGACGCGCGCGACGCTATACGCTCAGAATCCATCCGAGCGATCGCGAAGCCATCCTCACCATGCCGCCGCGCGGCACGCTCGCCGAAGCAAAAGACTTCGCGCAGCGTCACGGCGCTTGGATCGCCGCACGCCTCGGCCGGTTGCCGAAGGCGGCTCCGTTCCAGCCAGGCACGGTGATACCGTTGCGCGGCACGCCCCATCGCATCGTTCATCGCGCCGGCCAGCGCGGCACGGTGTGGACCGAGATGCGCGAGTCCGGCGAACGCATTCTCTGCGTCGCCGGTGGTCTCGAGCATGTCGACCGCCGCGTCAGCGACTTCCTCAAGCGTGAGGCGCGCCGCGATCTCCAGCGCTCAGCCGAGGCCTACGCGGCCGAGCTTGGCGTCAGGGTCAAGCGGCTCTCGATCCGCGACCAGTCCAGCCGCTGGGGCTCCTGCACCTCGGCGGGCTCGCTGTCGTTCTCCTGGCGGCTGATCCTCGCACCGCCCTTCGTGCTCGACTACCTCGCCGCCCACGAGGTCGCCCATCTCGTCGAGATGAACCACTCGGCGCGGTTCTGGCGCGTCTGCGGTAAGATCTGCCCGTCGATGGAACGCGCCAAGAAGTGGCTCGACACGTGCGGGAATGATCTGCACCGGTATGGGGTCGAGGATTAGGCCCTGCTTTTGCTGGAAGGTGTCATTGTCGGCCTTGTCGGCGCTTGCGCACTGGAGCGGGCGATCCGGTATTCGAGAGGCAGTGATTGTTTGGTCGAGAGGCTGCGGCGCGCTGGATTCACCGCCCAGCCATCATCGGCCTCCGTCGAACGCTGCTGTTTTGCCCCGACGTGTCAAATGGTCTTGCCGCCAGCGTCAGCTGTTTTGCGATCCGCGTAAGCCGTTGATTCCTCTATCACCGGCTACTGTGCATGGGGTTGTTTTCGCAGTTTTGTTTTGATGCGCTCAGGACCTCAACCCGAATCTACCTGGTCCCGCCGAACAGCCGGTCCATCAACCAGCCGTCGAGCCCTGCCGCCGCCTCGGGGCGTACATTGGCGCGCGTGGGAGGCGGCGGGCGATAGCCGCCATTGTTCGTCGGTGCAGGTCCGGCCGCTGTCGGCGGGGAGACTTGCGAGGCGGCCTGCGCAAGGTTCGAAAGGCCCCAGCCGCCTGGTGAGCTCGGCAAGGCGGCCACCGGCACACCCTCATGTGCCGTGCGCATGAAGCGCGTCCAGACTTCCACCGGCAGCCCGCCGCCGGTGGCCTTCTTGGTCGGCGAGTTGTCGTCATTGCCGAGCCAGACGCCGGTGACGAGGTTGGCGGTGTAGCCGATGAACCAGGCGTCGCGGTAATCCTGGCTGGTGCCAGTCTTGCCGGCCGCCGGCCAGCCCGGGATCTCGGCCTTCTTGGCGGTGCCGTTGATCAAGGTCTCCCGCATCATCGTGTTCATCATGCCGACATAGCGCGGGTCGATCACCTGGTTGCGCTCGTCCGGCTGGCGCATGTAGAGCAGCTTGCCGCCGAGCGTCTTGATCCGCGTCACGACATGCGGCGCCACCGCGAGGCCGCCATTGGCGAACGGCGCATAGGCGCCGACCAACTCGACGACAGAGACTTCCGATGTTCCGAGCGCGATCGAGGCGTTCGGCTCGAGCTTCGAGGAGATGCCGAGCCGGTGCGCCGTGCGCACCACGTTCTTCGGTCCGACCTCGAGGCCAAGGCGGATCGCGACCGTGTTGAGCGACATCGCCAGCGCCTGCGTCAGCGTCACCGCGCCGAAATATTCGTGGGTGTAGTTCTCAGGCCTCCAGCCCTTGACCTCGATCGGGGCGTCCTGGCGAACGGTATCCGGCGTCAGCCCCTGCTCGAGCGCCGTCAGGTACACGAACGGCTTGAACGAGGAGCCCGGCTGGCGCTTTGCGGTGACCGCGCGGTTGTACTGGCTCTCGGAATAGTTCCGTCCGCCGACCATGGCGCGTACCGCGCCGTCAGGCGTCATCGCCACCAGCGCACCCTGGCTGACGTTGAACTTCACGCTCTTGGCCGCGAGCTCGTCGATGATGGCGGCTTCCGCCACGCTCTGCAGCTTCGGATCGATCGTGGTTTCAACCTTGATGCTCTCGTCGATCTGGCCGACGAGATCGTCCAGCACCTCGCCGATCCAGTCGGCGACGTAATTGACCGTTCCGGCGCCGACCGGCTTCACGTTATAGGAGGGATGGCCGATCGAGGCCTTGGCTTGCGCGTCGGTGATGAATTTCGCATCCGCCATCGCCGCGAGAACGATTTGTGCGCGCGCTTCCGCGCCCTCGGGATTGCGATTCGGCGCAAGACGCGAGGGCGATTTGACGAGGCCCGCCAGCATCGCGGCTTCGGCGATCGTCACGTTCTTGGCCGACTTGCCGAAATAGCGCTGCGCCGCGGCCTCGACCCCATAAGCGCCGGAGCCGAAATAGACGCGGTTGAGGTAGAGCTCCAAAATCTCGTTCTTGGAATGCTTGCGCTCCAGCCAGATCGCGAGCTCCGCCTCCTGCAGCTTGCGCTGCATGGTTCGCTCCTGGGTCAGGAACAGGTTTTTGGCGAGCTGCTGCGTCAGCGTCGAGCCGCCCTGCGAGACGCCGCGATGGAGCACGTTGGTGACGAGGGCGCGCAGGATGCCGACCGGGTCGATGCCGAAATGGGAATAGAAGCGGCGGTCCTCGATGGCGATGAACGCCTTGGGCAGATAGGGCGGCAGGTCTTTCAGCGCGACGTTGGCGCCGGCCATCTCGCCGCGCTGCGCCAGCATGCTGCCGTCGATGCCGACGATCTGGATCGTCGGCGGGCGCTTAGGGATTTCCAGCGACTGGATCGGCGGCAGATGGGCGCCAACATAGATCACGACGCCGATCACGGCGATCACGCCCCACAAGCTCAGCACCGCGCTCCAATAGACCAGACGGCCGAGGCTGAAGCCTCCGCGCGACTTTGCCCGTCGCTTGGCGCTGCCGGGGCCGGCCGATACCTTGCGCTCGCGCGGCGGCTCGTCGCCGGCATCGTCGCTCTTGCGCTTGGCGGATGATTTCGCTGATTTCTTCGGCTTGTCGTCGCCACCGGGAATGCGGTCCGCCGCGGTCAGGCGCAGGTCGGCGAGCGCCGCAGGCAAGCCGAATAGCGGCTCCTTCCGCCCACCCTTCTTCTTTCCCCACGCCATACGCCAAACGCCCGGTCAGCCCACCCCGCCGCACGCTAGCGGTCGCTGTTTAAGGCCCGGTTACCCAGAACTTAACGCGCAATTAGGAGGTGCGGCATTCGCCGGCCGCAGTTCCGCTTCTGGAGCGCCAGAGCTAGGATCGCTCGCATCAAGAAAAAGGAAACTCGCATGGGCCATATCGATCCGACCAAGGAGATCTTCGCGCATTTCCGGGAGAACGACCGCCCGGGCCCGATCCACATGCTCAATCTGGTGCGGCTACGCAAAGAGGCAGCCTATCCGGACGGCCGCAAGGCGAGCGGCGCCGAAGCCTATGCGGCCTATGGCCGCGAGAGCGGCCCGGTGTTCGAACGCCTCGGCGGCCGCATCGTCTGGCAAGGCAAATTCGAGCTGATGCTGATCGGTCCCCAGGAGGAGCGCTGGGACCATTGCTTCATCGCCGAATATCCGAGCGTCTCAGCCTTCGTCGAGATGATCCGCGATCCCGTCTATCGCGAGGCCGTGAAGCATAGGCAGGCAGCGGTGGAGGATTCGCGCCTGATCCGACACGCGGTGTTGCCGGTGGGGAAGAATTTTGGGGAGATACCGGAGTAGGCCCCGTCATTCCGGGGCGATGCGAATGCATCGAATGATGGTGCGCACTTGCGCACCTGAGAATCTCGACATTCCGGGTCTGGCGCTTGCGCGCCATCCCGGAATGACCGTTTAGCCTAGCCCGACGGCCCCGTGTCCTCGATGACCGGCCCGAACAGCTCCCAGCGTTCGCCGTTGAATTTCATCATCTGCATCTGCTTGTTGACGCGGTAGTCGTTGGGACCGGTGGTGATCTTGATGCCGGGCAGCGCCAGGCTCGGCGTATAGCCCTTGATGTTGGCGACCTGCTTCATGACGTTCTCACGCGTCAGGTCGTCGCCGCATTGCTTCAGCACCTGGACCAGGAGCTCCGCCACCGAATAGGCATAGGTGTTCACGGTGTTGAGCTTGTCGCCTTCCGGGAAATACTTGTCCATGAAAGCGAAGAAGGCCTTCACACCCGGATCGTCCTTCCACTGGGGATCGCCGGGGTCCTTGCCGTAATTGGTCGAGATGATGCCCTTGGAAATATCGAGGCCGGCCGGCTTCAGCGTCGCCGACACCGGGCTCGCATTGATGTCGAGGATATGCACCGGAGACCAGCCGAGGTCGGCGAGCTTCTTGATCGCCTGCGCCGCGAATTTCGGCGTCGAGGCGTCATAGAACAGGTCGACGCCCATCGACTTCAGCTTGACCACCTGGGAGTCAACGGTCGGATCGGTGACCTCGTAGGAGACCTCGCCGACGATCATGCTGGCGGCCTTGTCACCCAGGCCGCTCTTGAGGCCCGCGAGATAGTCGCGGCCCATGTCGTCGTTCTGGTAGAGCACGCCGATCTTGGCGTTGGGGTGGTTGGCGAGAATGTACTTGGCGTAGATCCTTCCTTCGGACACGTAGTTCGGATTGTAGGCAATGGTCCAGGGAAAGTTCTGCGGATCGTTGAAGCGCGCGGCGCCGGTGGACGCCAGCAGTTGCGGCACCTTCTTGCCGTTGAGATATTTTTGCACGGCGGCATTGGCTGCGGTGCCGATCAGCTGGAAGGTGAACAGCACCTCGTCGCCTTCGACCAGCTTGCGCACCTGCTCGACCGTCTTCGGCGGCGAATAGGCATCGTCATACTGGATCAGATTGATCTTGCGGCCGTTGATGCCGCCCTGATCGTTGATCATCTTGAAATAGGCGGCCTGGGTCTTGCCGATATTGGCGTAGACCGAGTAGGCACCGGAGAACGGAACGGTCTGGCCGATCTTGATCTCGGTGTCGCTCGCGCCGGTGTCGTATTTCTTCTGGGCGAGGGCTTGGCTTGCGGAGAATGCGAAGGCGAGCGCCGCCGTGGCAGCTAGGAAGGCTCTGCGATTGTCCATGTTGGTTCGTTCCTCCTGACGGAATTTTCGATCGATGGTCTTTGTCCGTTGATGCAACGGTCGCCATCGCTGCCGAAGATTGTGGAGGAACGTTCGCCGCCGCGCAAGGATCACGGCGCTGCGCCGTAGCGTCTCACGCTAAAAACTAGGCCAGGAACAATGCCACTAGCGCAACCGCCGCCGGCCGCGATCACGCACGGCTTGGTCTGGAACGCTAAGGCGGGATTGCCGTGGACGAGAGCGCAGAGGTTGGCAATCAAAATCAGGTTGAGCCCCCCCAAGCGTCAGCTTTCGGGTGGACGTTAGTACGGCCGGCGTGGCAAGTCCGGCGGCGTGTTTCGATGCAATGGTGCCGCAATGCCCGCTGGACCAACCAAAACGCCTGAACGCTTTGGTCTCGATCGCCTGGTGACGCCGATCGGGATCGCCCTGCTCGTCACCGATGCCGATGGCGCCTTGCGCGCGCTCGACTGGGCGGATTACGAGCACCGCATGCGCGAGCTGTTGCGCCTGCATTATGGGGTGGTGGATCTGAGCAATCAGCCTGCGCCGACGCAGATGCGGGCTGCGCTGTCGGGCTATTTTGAAGGCGATCTTGGCCAGCTCTCGTGCATCGCATGGCGCACCGCCGGCACGTCGTTCCAGCAGAAGGTCTGGACCGCACTTGCGCGGATTCCCGCCGGGACCGCGATGAGCTACGGCGCACTCGCGGCAAAGATAGGCATGCCCAAAGCCATTCGCGCCGTTGGCCATGCCAACGGCTCCAATCCGATCAGTGTGGTGCTGCCGTGTCATCGCCTGATCGGCGCCGATGGGTCGCTGGTGAAATACGGCGGTGGGCTGGAGCGCAAGCGCTGGCTGCTGCGGCACGAGGGGGTGGAGCTTTAGGTCTCTTCTTTTCGTCATTCCGCGGCACCCCGGAACGACAGACGAGATCACGCCGCCGGCTGCACCGCCTTGTCGCCGGCCATCACATGGGTCAGCGCGCTCTTGATCGCGGCCTGGCGGGTCGGCGCGTTGATCTGTGCGCCCAGAAGGTCGGTGACGTAGAACACATCGCGCGCGCGCTCGCCGAACGTCGCGACATGGGCCGAGGCGATGTTGAGGTTGAGCTTCGAGATCGCGGTGGTCAGCTCGTAGAGCAGGCCGGGCCGGTCGAGGCCGGAGACCTCGATCACGGTGTAGCGGTCGGACCATTGGTTGTTGATGGTCACTTCCGGCTCGATCACGAACGGCTTCGCCTTGCTGCGCACGGTGCGCCGCGCCACCACTTCCGGCAGGCGCAGCTTGCCTTCCAGCACGTCCTCGATCATCTCGCCGATCCGGGTGGCGCGCCGTCCCTCGTCCTCGTCGCGGTCATACTCCCGCGAGATCGAGATCGTGTCGAGCGCACGGCCGTCGGTGGTGGTGTAGATCTGGGCGTCGACGATGTTGGCGCCGGCCGAGGCGCAGGCTCCGGCGATGATCGAGAGCAGCCAGGGATGGTCGGCGGCGAAAATCGTGAGTTCGGTGACGCCACGCATCTCGTCGAAGCCGACATTGATCGCGAGTTTGTGGCCGGCCTGCTCGCTGGAGCGGACGAAGCGGGCATGGCGGATTTTTCGCGGCAGCTCGACCTTGAGCCAATAGGCCGGATAGTGCCGGCCGATATAGGCATCGAGCTCGTCAGCCGGCCATTCGGCGAAGGCCATGCGGAATTCGGCGTGCGCAACGGCGAGGCGCTTTCCGCGGTCGACTTCCGAGAAGCCGCCGGTGAGCACCGGCTCGGTCTCGTAATAGAGCGAGCGCAGCAGCTGCGCCTTCCAGCCGTTCCACACGCCCGGGCCGACGCCGCGGATATCGGCGGTTGTCAGGATGGTCAACAGCTTCATCTGCTCAACCGACTGCACCACGGCGGCGAAATTCTCGATCGTCTTGCGGTCCGAGAGGTCGCGCGACTGCGCGACCGTGGACATCGTCAGATGCTCCTCGATCAGCCAGGCCACGAGCTCGGTATCGGCCGGGCTGAAGCCGAGCCGGGGGCACAGCCGCCGCGCCACCTTGGCGCCGGCAATGGAGTGATCCTCGAGGCGGCCCTTGGCGACGTCGTGCAGCAGCGTCGCGATGTAGATGACAGGCCGGTGCTCGGGCCTGATCTTGCGGAACAGGTCGCTGGCCAGCACGAACTCCTCGATGCCGCCGCGCTCGATGTCCTGAAGGAAGCCGATGCAGCGGATCAGGTGCTCGTCGACGGTGTAGTGATGATACATGTTGAACTGCATCATCGAGACGATCTTGCCGAAGGCGCGAATGAAGTGGCCGAGCACGCCGGTCTCGTTCATCCGCCGCAGCACGATCTCGGCATTGTCGGAGATGAGGATCTCCATGAACAGCCGGTTGGCCTCGGGATTCTCGCGCAGTTGCGCGTTGATCAGGCCCAGCGAGCGCGTCACACCGCGCATCGCATCCGGATGGAAGGCGAGGTTGTTCTTCTGCGCCAGGCGGAAAATGCGGATCAGATTGACCGGATCGTGCTTGAAGACGTCGGGCGCGGCGATGTTGATGCGATTGTTGTCGACGATGAAATCGTCGCTGTCAGGCACGCGCCGCTTCACGGTGCTGGGCCGCAGCCGCGCCATCATCCGGCTCAGCACCGGCGCGGGCTTGGCCTGCTGGTCCTCGAGCTTGGCGCAGAGAATGGCGGTGAGGTTGCCGACTTCCTTGGCGACCAGGAAGTAGTGTTTCATGAAGCGCTCGACGTCCTGCATGCCGGGATGCGAGGTGTAGCCGAGCCTGACCGCGATCTCGCGCTGGAGGTCGAAGGAGAGGCGCTCTTCGGCGCGATTGCAGTAGAAATGCAGATTGCAGCGCACCGACCAGAGGAAATCGGCGCAGCGGCGGAAGCTGCGATATTCCTGCGCGTCGAACACGCCGCGCTCGACCAGCTCGTCGGTGTCGCGGACGCGATAGACGTATTTTGCGATCCAGAACAGCGTGTGCAGGTCGCGCAGGGCGCCCTTACCGTCCTTGACATTCGGTTCGACAAGATAGCGCGACTGGCCGCCGCGGCGATGCCGCTCCTCGCGCTCGGCGAGTTTTGCGGTGACGAATTCGGACGCGGTGCCCTGCACCACCTCCTTGTCGAAGCGCTCGACCAATTCGTCATAGAGCGGCTTGTCGCCGGTCAGGAAGCGCGTCTCCAGGATCGCGGTGCGGATCGTCATGTCGCCGCGCGCCTGCCGGATCGACTCGTCGACCGAGCGCGTGGCGTGGCCGACCTTCAGTCCCATGTCCCAGAGGCAGTAGAGGATGGCTTCAGCGACCTGCTCGCCCCAGGCGGTCTGCTTGTAGGGCAGGATGAACAGCAGATCGATGTCGGATTCCGGCGCCATCAGCCCGCGGCCATAGCCGCCGGTCGCCACCACCGCCATGCGCTCGGCGCCGCTCGGGATTGGTGAGCGGTAGAGATGCCGGGTCGCGGCCGAATACAGGATGCGGATGATCTCGTCCTGGACGTGGCACAGTCGCTCGGCGCAGCGCCTTCCGTGGCGGTCCCTGAGCAGGATCGCCTGTGCGGCGGCGCGCGCCGCGATCAACTCGGCCTTGAGCAATTGCGCCATGGCGGTGCGGAACGCGTCCTCGCGGCCCTCGTGCTTTTCGGCGAGCGCATCGACCGCGGCGGTGATCCGCGCGCTGTCGAAGCGGTCATCCGTTTCGGGCTTCTGCTCAGTCGCGACGCTGTCCATGTCTCACCGGATATAAGAGGCGGCAGGCGCTGTCACCCGCGATTCTCTGGCAATAGTCGTTCCATGCTGGAAAGCTGCGGCTTTGGGTAAATCTGTTCTCGGGCTGCGCGCCTGCAAGGGACGGATTTTCTCGTTGACCTCTAGAAATAACTCCTTGAAAAACAATGAAATTTTGGAGGAGCTGGGCATGGCCAGGATTACACGACGCATTCTGTTGGCAGGAGCCGTAGCGCTCGCATTGACCCCTGCGGCACGAGCGGCGGATCCGCTCAAGGAGATCCGCATCGACTGGGCGACCTACAATCCGGTGTCGATGGTCCTGAAGCAGAAGGGACTGCTGGAGAAAGAGTTCGCCAAGGACGGGGTCACGATCACCTGGGTGCAGTCGGCCGGCTCGAACAAGGCGCTCGAATTCCTTAACGCCGGCTCGATCGATTTCGGCTCGACCGCGGGCTCCGCCGCGCTGGTCGCCCGCATCAACGGCAATCCGATCAAGTCGATCTATGTCTATTCGCGTCCCGAATGGACGGCGCTGGTGACATCAAAGGATTCCAAGATCGCTGGCGTTGCCGATCTCAAGGGCAAGCGCGTTGCGGTGACGCGCGGCACTGATCCGCACATCTTCCTGGTTCGCGCACTGCTTGGCGCGGGTCTCACGGAAAAGGACATCACGCCGGTGCTGCTCCAGCACGCCGACGGCAAGACCGCGCTGGTCCGCGGCGACGTCGATGCTTGGGCTGGCCTCGATCCGATGATGGCGCAGGCCGAGGTCGAAGAGGGCGCAAAGCTGTTTTACCGCAAGGCCGATGCCAATACCTGGGGCATCCTCAATGTGCGGGAGCAGTTCCTGAAGGATTATCCGGACACTGCTCGCCGCGTCCTCGCGGTTTACGAGGAAGCGCGGAAATACTCGCTGGCGAATTACGACGAGCTGAAGAAGACTTTCATCGCGGTCACAAAACTGCCCGAGGCGGTCGTGGACAAGCAGCTCAAGGAGCGCACCGAGCTCACCCACAGCCGCATCGGCGCGCCCCAGCGCGAATCGATCCTCGCCGCGGGTCTCGCGCTCCAGCAGGCAGGCGTCGTCGACGCCAAGGTCGACGTCAAGGCGACGCTGGATGCCCTGATCGACGACCAGGTTCCGCTGCCGACGAATTGAGGCTCCTTGCATTCCCCGACCAGACGCGCTTGCTATGGCCATGATCTCCGACGCGCCAGTCCTGCAACAATCCTCGGAGCCAGCCGAAACCGCGGCTGCGCCTTCGCGCATCGTCCGCTACGCGCGGCCGGTGCTGGGTGTGCTGCTGCCGCTGACGTTGGCGCTTGGCTGGGAGCTCGTGGTCTGGGTCGGCTGGTCCAACGGACGGCTGGTGCCCCCGCCCTCGCGCGTGTTTGCCAACATCACCGAGCTCGCCCGCTCCGGCGAGCTGGTGCGCCACATCACAGCGACGCTGTGGCGGGTCGCTCTCGGCTTCGCCTTCGGCGTGGTCGCGGGCACACTGTTAGGCGCCATCTCCGGCTATTGGTCGCTGGCGCGGCGGCTGCTCGATCCGACCGTGCAGGCGCTGCGCGCGATCCCTTCACTGGCCTGGGTGCCGCTGTTCATTCTCTGGCTCGGCATCTTCGAGACCTCGAAGATCGCGCTGATCGCGGTCGGCGTGTTCTTTCCGGTCTATCTCGGCGTGATGGGCGCGATCCTCGCGGTCGACCGCAAGATCGTCGAGGTCGGCCGCACCTTCCGCCTCTCAGGGCCCGCCATGATCCGGCGCATCCTGTTGCCCGCGGTGCTGCCGGCCTATGTCGTGTCATTGCGCGTTGGCCTCGGTCTGGGCTGGATGTTCGTGGTGGCGGCCGAGCTGATCGGCGCCTCCGAAGGCCTAGGCTACCTCCTGCTCGACGGCCAGCAGCTTGGCAAGCCCGCACAGATCCTCGCGGCCATCGTGATCTTCGCCATTCTCGGCAAGCTCACGGACTGGCTGATCGAAGTCGCGGCCGCGCCCTTCCTGCGCTGGCAGGATGCCTTCGGACGCGCGAAGGGAGCGTGACGCGATGCTGGCGCTCCACCGGGTCAGCAAGACCTATCCCAACGGCGTAGAGGCGCTGGCGCGCTTCTCCGCCGAGATCCACCAAGGCGAGATCGTCGCCATCATCGGCGGCTCCGGCTGCGGCAAATCAACATTGCTGCGCGCCATCGCCGGCCTCGATCGCGCCAGCTCCGGGACGGTGACGCTCGACGATGAGGCGATCGCCTCGCCGCATGCCAAGATCGGCATCATCTTCCAGGAGCCGCGGCTTTTGCCCTGGCTCAGCGTCGCTGACAATATCGGCTTCGGACTTGCCGATCTGCCCGCAGCCGAGCGGCGCGAGAAGGTGGCGCGCGCGCTCGAACGCGTCCGGCTCACCGAGAAGGCGCAGGCCTGGCCGCGCGAGCTCTCCGGCGGGCAGGCGCAGCGCGTCGCGATCGCACGCGCACTGGTGCCGCAGCCGGAGGTGCTGCTGCTCGATGAGCCGTTCTCGGCGCTTGACGCCTTCACCCGTCGCGACCTTCAGGATCATCTGCTCGACCTCTGGGCCGATACGCGGCCGACCTTGATGCTCGTCACACATGACGTCGACGAAGCTGTCGTGCTGGCCGATCGCGTGCTGGTGATGCGGCCGCGGCCCGGCCGATTGTTCGATCGGATCGAGATCAATCTGGGTCGGCCGCGCGACCGCAATTCGCCGCTGTTCGAGAACTTCAAGCGAAGTGTGCTGACGTCACTCGACCGTTCACTCGACCGCAGCGTGCCCGACCGTGACGCAACCCAGGGTCCCGGTCAGGCCATGTGGTGGTGACAATTCGTCTCCAAGCCGGTACATCGAGGGGCAATCTTCCGGGAGAGAACGAACATGGACGCTGCCCAATTGCGCCGGATGCAGGCCCCGATCAAGGAGCGCTACAAGACTGATCCGAAGGCCGCGCTGATCACGCTGAAGGCGAAGGGTTCGACCGACAGCGAAGGCATCGCCTGCAAGGTCGAGACCGGACGCGCCATTGCGATGGCCGGCCTGCATCCGGCCACCGGCGGCTCCGGCCTCGAGCTGTGCTCCGGCGACATGTTGCTGGAAGCGCTGGTCGCCTGCGCCGGCGTCACGCTGAAATCGGTTGCGACCGCGATCGAGGTGCCCTTGAAGACCGGCAACGTCTATGCCGAGGGTGATCTCGATTTCCGCGGCACGCTCGGCGTCGATAAGGAGACCCCGGTCGGCTTCGCCGAGATCCGGCTGCGCTTCGAGGTCGACACCGACGCGCCGCAGGATAAGCTCGATCTGTTGCTGAAGCTCACCGAGCGCTATTGCGTGGTCTATCAGACCATCAAGAACGGCCCGAAGGTGTCGGTGTCGATGCAGCGGATGTAGCTGCCCATTTCCATTGGGAGAGGTTGCGCCGACGGCGCGGGTGAGGGGCGTTCTCTCGTGGGGACCTGAAGCCGTCACCCGATGTGCTGTGCAAATCGACCTCTCCCTCCGGGAGAGGTGAACGAACCCGCGGATAATTCGCCTCAACAAAAATCATCCCGCGCTAGATGTCCCCCGATCTCCACCTCATCCTTTTCCTTCTCCTGCGCATGGCGATCGCGGCGGCGTTCGTCGTGACGGCGTCGATCATCACCGAACGTTCCGGCCCAGTGATCGGTGCGCTGGTGGCGACGCTACCGATCTCAGCGGGTCCTTCCTATGTCTTTCTCGCGCTCGACCATGACGCCGCCTTCATCGCGCAAGGGGCGCTGTCGAGCCTTCCCGTCAACGCGGCGACGATCGTGCTTGGCCTCTGCTATGTCGTGCTGGCGCAGCGGCACAATCTGCTGGTGAGTGCCGGCAGCGCGATCGCCGTGTGGATCGTGCTGGCCTCCATCATCCGCCTGTTCGACTGGACCTTGACGGCCGGACTCGCCGTGAACCTGATTGCCTTCGGAATCTGCATTCCGCTGCTCGCTAAGTACCGCCATGTGAAGATGCCGTTAGTGACGCGTCGCTGGTACGACATTCCGTTCCGCGCCGCTTTGGTGGCGACGCTCGTCGCCATCGTGGTTTCCACCTCGGGCTGGGTCGGCCCGCGCGTCTCCGGCGTCATCGCGCTCTACCCGATCGTCTTCACCAGCATGATGGTGATCCTGCATCCGCGCATCGGTGGCCCGCCGACCGCCGCGGTGCTTGCCAATTCTGCCTGGGGCTTGCTCGGCTTCGGTATGGCGATTGCCGTGATGCATGTCGGCGCCGCAAACTTCGGCTCCGCGATAGGCCTCAGCATGGGGCTCGCCACCTGCATCGTGTGGAACCTGACGCTGTGGTGGAATGGACGAAGGAAGCGGCTGGCGCACTAACCTTCGTCGTTGCAAGGATCGAGGCGACGAAGCATCCAGACGATCGCGGGGAGAGAGAATGGATTGCTTCGCTCCGCTCGCAATGACGATTGCGGTCGCGGCGTGCTTATTGCTTCGGCAGCTTGGCCTTCAACGCATACAGCGCATCCAGCGCCTCGCGCGGCGACATCTCGTCGGGATGTAACGCCTTCACCGCTTCCATGAGAAGCTCCGCTTCGCTCGGCGGCGCGGCCTCCGCCGCGGCGCGCGAGGGCACGGCGAACAGCGGCAGATCGTCGGCGAGGGCGCGGGCGGTCTGGCCGCGGTCCTGGGCCTCCAGCTTGGCCAGCACCGATTTGGCTCGCGTGATCACGGCCGGTGGCAGGCCGGCGAGCTTGGCCACCTGAATGCCGTAGGAGCGATCGGCCGAGCCCGGCAGCACCTCGTGCAGGAACACGACATTGCCCTGCCATTCCTTCACGCGCACGGTGGCGTTGAACATGCGCGGCAGTTTTGCCGAGAGCGCCGTCAGCTCGTGATAATGCGTGGCGAACAGCGTGCGGCAGCGATTGCTCTCGTGCAGATGCTCGATCGCGGCCCAGGCGATCGAGAGGCCGTCGAAGGTCGCGGTGCCGCGGCCAATCTCGTCGAGGATCACGAGTGCGCGCTCGCCGGCCTGATTCAGGATCGCCGCGGTCTCGACCATCTCCACCATGAAGGTGGAGCGGCCGCGGGCGAGATCGTCGGCCGCGCCGACCCGCGAGAACAGGCGATCGACGATGCCGATCCTCGCCCGCGCGGCCGGCACAAAACTGCCGATCTGCGCCATCAGGGCGATCAGTGCGTTCTGGCGCAGGAATGTGGATTTACCTGCCATATTCGGACCGGTGAGCAGCCAGAGCTGGCCTGACTTCTGTCCGGGTGCCGGCGAGAGGTCGCAGGCATTGGCGATGAACGGCTCGCCATTGCGCTTGAGCGCCTGCTCCACCACGGGATGGCGGCCGGCTTCGATCGCAAAGCCGAGCGAGGTGTCGACCTCGGGCCGCACGTAATTCTCGTCGACCGCCAGCTTGGCCAGCGACGTCGCGACATCGAGCAGCGCAAAGCCGTGCGCGGCGGCGCGCAAGTCTTCGCTGATCTCGAGCGCCTTGGCGCAGAGCCGCTCGAAGATCTCGAGCTCGAGCCCGAGCGCGCGGTCGCCGGCATTGGCGATCTTGGCCTCCATCTCGCCCAGCTCCGAGGTCGTGAAGCGCACCTGGCCCGCCAGCGTCTGGCGATGAATGAAGGTCGCATTCAGCGGCGGCGACATCAGCTTGTCGCCGTGCTGCGCGGTCACCTCGACGAAATAGCCGAGCACATTGTTGTGCCGGATCTTCAGGGCCTTCACGCCGGTTTGGTCGGCGTAGCGGGCTTGCATCGAGGCCACCACCAGGCGCGAAGCATCGCGCAGGTTGCGGGCTTCGTCGAGCGCAGGCTCGTAAGCCTGGCGCACGAAGCCGCCGTCGCGCTTGATCAATGGCAGTTGCTCATCGAGCGCGCCGGCAAACTCGGTCGCCAGCGCGCGAGATGGCTTTTGCAGCGCCGCCATCACCGCCACGATCTCCTGCGGCGGCTGGTCGAGCTCGGACAGCCGCGTCAGCACCTGGTCGGCGGCGATGATGCCGTCGCGGATGCCGGCGAGGTCGCGCGGTCCGCCGCGGCCGACCGAGAGACGGGCCAGCGCCCGTGACATGTCGGGCGCGCCGCGCAAAATGCTGCGGATGTCTTCGCGCGCGGCGGAATCGGTAACGAAGGTTCCGACAGCATCGAGCCGCCGCGCGATCGCCAGCGCATCGGTCAGTGGCGCCGCCAGTCGCTGCGCCAGCAGCCGCGAACCGGCCGAGGTCACCGTGCAGTCGATCGCGTCGAGCAGCGAGCCGCGGCGTTCGCCGGCGAGCGTGCGCGTCAATTCGAGATTGGCGCGGGTGGCCGGATCGATCGCCATGGTTGCGCCCGAGGCTTCGCGCGCCGGCGGCGGCAGCGGCGGATGCTTGCCGACCTGGGTGCGGTCGACGTAGGTGACGGCGGCGGCCGCAGCGGTGGCTTCCAGACGCGTGAGCTGCGCCAGCCCATCCATTGTGGCGACAGCGAAATAGTCGCACAGCCGCTTCTCGGCGGTGGCGCCGTCGAACACGTCGCGGGTCAGCGGCGTTACCGCCGGCAGCTCGCGCAACATCTGTCCGAGCTCGCTGTCGTTATAGAGCGCGTCGGTGACGATCGCCTCGTTCGGATTGATGCGCGCCAGCGTGGCGGCGAGCTCGCCGCCGCCGCACTCCGTCACCATGAATTCGGCGGTCGAGATGTCGATCCAGGCAAGGCCGAAGCGGTCGCCACCGGCGGAGGAGCGGGCGCGCGCGATCGCCAGCAGGTAGTTGTTCGCACGCGCGTCCAACAGCGTGTCCTCGGTCAGCGTGCCCGGCGTGACCAGCCGCACCACGCCGCGGCGCACCACGCTCTTGTTCCCGCGCGCCTTGGCCGCAGCGGGATCCTCGGTCTGCTCGCAGACAGCGACCCGGTGGCCGGCTGATATCAGGCGGTGCAGATAATCCTCGGAGCGTTCGACCGGCACGCCGCACATCGGGATATCCGCGCCCTGATGCTTGCCGCGCTTGGTCAAGACGATGCCGAGCGTCTTCGAGGCAATTTCGGCGTCCTCGAAGAACAATTCGTAGAAATCGCCCATCCGGTAGAACAGCAGCAAGCCCTGATGCGCCGCCTTGATCTCGAGGTACTGTTCCATCATGGGCGTGACACGCGCGGCAGCTTCCGCCTGCGGCGCGGGCGTGTCGTCGGGAGGCGGTACAGGTATTGGCTGTTGCATTGTCATGGGCGGTGCAACCTACAAAATTTCGCTCCCCGGTCCTATCGCTTTGGCCGGGCAGGTGAGGTTTTCCACGTTGTCCGCACCGCGGCATGCGTTGCGGGCGGCTGGCCCCCTGCGAGTCGCACGCGAAACCGTCAATTGACCTGCCGCGGGCGCCCTCCTAAAACTCCGCCCTCATTGAAGAAATTGGGCCGAACCGCGGCATTCAGGGAGAACAGCGATGCGTGACGTCTTTATTTGCGATGCCGTGCGGACCCCGATTGGCCGTTTCGGCGGCTCGCTCGCCAAGGTGCGCGCCGACGACCTGGCGGCCGCGCCGATCAAGGCGCTGATGGCCAAGCGTCCCAATCTCGACTGGGGCCAGGTCGACGAAGTCTTCTTCGGCTGCGCCAATCAGGCCGGCGAGGACAATCGCAACGTCGCACGCATGGCGCTGTTGCTGGCGGGCCTGCCGGATTCGGTTCCGGGCCAGACCCTGAACCGGCTCTGCGCGTCCGGGCTGGATGCGGTCGGCGCCGCGGGGCGCGCCATCCGCTCCGGCGAGATCGAGCTTGCGATTGCCGGCGGTGTCGAATCCATGACCCGTGCCCCCTTCGTCATGGGCAAGGCGCAGGAGGCGTTCTCGCGTTCGGCCGAGATCTTCGACACCACGATCGGCTGGCGCTTCATCAATCCGCTGCTCAAGGCGCAGTATGGCGTCGACGCGATGCCGGAGACCGGCGAAAATGTCGCCGAGGAATTCCAGGTCTCGCGCGCCGACCAGGACGCCTTCGCGATCCGCTCGCAGCAGCGTGCCGGCGCGGCGATTGCATCCGGCTATTTTGCGGAAGAGATCACCCCGATCACCATTGCCGGCGGCAAGGCCGGCCCTATCACGGTGGACAAGGACGAGCATCCGCGCCCCGAGACCACGCTGGAGGGGCTCGCCAAGCTGAAGCCGATCGTGCGCAATCCCGGCACGGTCACTGCCGGCAACGCCTCCGGCGTCAATGACGGCGCCGCCGCGATGATCCTCGCATCCGAAGCTGCGGTGAAGAAGCACGGGCTGACACCCCGCGCGCGCATTCTCGGCCTCGCCTCGGCCGGCGTGCCGCCGCGCATCATGGGCATTGGACCCGTGCCGGCGACGCGCAAGCTGATGGAGCGACTCGGCAAGAAGATCAGCGATTTCGACTTGATCGAGCTGAATGAAGCCTTCGCCTCGCAGGGCATCGCCTGCATGCGTCAGCTTGGCGTGGCTGATGACGCCGACTTCGTCAATCCGCATGGCGGCGCCATCGCGCTCGGCCATCCCCTCGGCATGAGTGGCGCCCGTCTCGCGCTCACCGCCGTGCATGGCATGGAAAAGCGCGGCGGCAAGCTCGCGCTTGCCACCATGTGCGTCGGCGTCGGCCAGGGCGTCGCGGTCGCGATCGAGAAATTGAACTGACGGGGCGCGGCGCATCTCGTCATCCCCGGGCGTGGTGCGCTTGCACCGAACCCGGGATCTCGAGATTTCGGGTTCAGCCCTCTCGGGCTGCCCCGGAACAACAAGTAATAGGGGCTGCGAAACCCGCTTCCCCAAATTAGTTATGTCCTATAATGATTGTCGAGCGTTGACCGGCCCCTGAACGGCCGGGGAGGAGTTCGCCAATGACGTTCATCTATCCCGTCGACAGCAACAAGGCGCATCCGCTGCCGCTGTCTCCCGAGTACAAGAGCTCGATCAAGCGCGCGCCGCACCAGCCCTTGATTCCGATGCGCCACACCCTGTCGGAGCTGACTGGCCCGGTCTATGGCCACGAGACCGTGCGCGAGGGCGACAATGATCTGACCCGCCAGCACAGTGGCGAGCCGCTCGGCGAGCGCATCATCGTGCATGGCCACGTCCGCGACGAGGACGGCCGCGGCGTGCCGAACTCGCTGGTCGAAATCTGGCAGGCCAATTCCTGCGGCCGCTATGTCCATGTCCGTGACCAGCACCCGGCACCGCTCGATCCAAATTTCACGGGCGCCGGCCGTACCGTGAGCGATGCCTCAGGTTACTACCGCTTCGTCACCATCAAGCCGGGCGCTTATCCCTGGGGCAATCATCACAATGCGTGGCGGCCCGCGCACATCCACCTCTCGGTCTTCGGCCATTCCTTTGTCACGCGCCTCGTGACGCAGATGTATTTCCCGAACGATCCGCTGTTCCCGTTCGACCCGATCTTCAATTCGGTGCCGGACGAAAAGGCGCGGGCGCGGATGGTCTCTTCCTTCGATCTCGAGAACACACAGCCCGAATGGGCGCTGTGCTATCGCTTTGACATCGTGCTGCGCGGCCAGAACGCCACGCCTATGGAGAACCATTAAGTGCAGGATTCTGTGAAGCCCAACGGGATCACCCCATCGCAAACCGTCGGTCCGTTCTTCAAATACGGCCTGACGCCGAACGGCGAATACGCCTGGAACGACGCGTTCACCAACTCGACGCTCACGCCCGACGTTTCTGGCGACCGTATCCGCATCGAGGGCCGGGTATTCGACGGTGATGGCGTCGCCGTGCCGGATTGCATGCTGGAGATCTGGCAAGCGGACGCGCAAGGTCGCTTTGCCGACCCGCAGGACAAGCGTGCGCTGCCGAATGCGAGCTTCCGCGGCTTTGCCCGCTGCGGCACCGACAAGGATGGCAATTACGCCTTCGAGACCATCAAGCCCGGCGCCGTGCCGGATCCCGACGGCAAGCCGCAGGCGCCGCACATCCTTCTTGCGGTCTTCGGGCGCGGCATGCTCAGGCATCTCTATACCCGCATCTATTTCAGCGACGAGGCCGGCAATTCCGCCGATCCCGTGCTGGCGCTGGTGCCCACTGAGCGCCGCGCCACGCTGGTTGCGACGCGCGAGGCCGGCAAGGCGGTTTACCGGCTTGACCTGCGGCTCCAGGGCGACGACGAGACGGTGTTCTTCGACGTTTAACGCCCGCGTCGTCACGGACCTGCGGGCGCGCCTGAGACGCGCTTGTCCGGGACGGGGGCCGGGGGCGTCTTCCGTATCGGAGCCGCCCCTGATGCTTCCCGTAGTTTCCCCGTAGTTTCCCCGGAGTTCGCGGAGCGCAATTTCCGCGCGTAGCAATCCCGTGTTTACCGTAGTCGTTTAGTATCCATTTGGATTTCGACCGCGCGACCGGATTGTTCCATGAAAATTCGTTTTTCGCTTTCCTCGGCAATCATTGCATTCGGTGTCGTCCTGGCCCTCGGCTTTACGGCCGTGGTCTCCACCAGCCTCTACGCCCTAAGAGAGCTCAAGGTCGGCGGCCCGCTCTATTCCGATATCAAGCTCGGCAACGACCTCATCGCCGATATCCTGCCGCCGCCGGAATATGTCATCGAAGCCTATCTCGAGGCCACGCTTGCCATGCGCGAGCCGGACCAGCTTGCCACTCATGGCGAGCGCCTAGTTCAGCTCCGCAAGGATTACGACGAGCGCAAGGCATTCTGGGTCGCCTCCAGCCTCTCGGCAGACCTGAAGACCGCGCTGGTGTCGAAGTCCGATGCCGAGGTGCAGAAATTCTGGAAGGCGTCCGACCAGCTCCTGCCAGCCCTCAAGGCCAAGGACGCGGCCGCTTCCGAGCGCGCCTATGCGCAGCTGAAGGGCGCATACACCGCGCATCGCGCCGTCATCGACAGCATCGTCGAGAGTGCCAACAAGCAGAATGCCGCCATGGAGAAGCTGGCCGCGGACCGCGACAGTTCGATGCTCTTTATCCTCCTCGGCGTCTCCGCCGCCGTCCTCGCCTTCATTGCCGCAGGCCTGCTCGGCGTTGCGCTCGGCGTGGTGCGCCCGATCGTACGAATGACGGACACGATGCAGAAGCTCGCGACCGGCGATCTCGCAGCCGACATTCCTTTCGCGCACCGCCAGGACGAGGTTGGCTCGATGGCGGGTGCGCTGCTGGTGTTCAAGCAGGCGGCGGTCGAGAATTCCCGCCTGCGCGAGGAGCAGTTGCGGCAGGAACAGGAGGCCGCGCGCGCCAAGCGCAGCGCCCTGCAGCAGATGGCCGAGACCGTCGAACGCGAGACCGGCCGGTCTGTCGACAGCGCGAGCGCGGCGACGCAGGGCGTGGAGCGGGTCGCCACCAGCCTGTCCGAGATCGCAAGTTCGCTCTCCGCGCAGTCGCAGGCGGTCGCCGCGGCCTCCACCCAGGCCCTCGGCAGCTCGCAAACCGTCTCGGCTGCGGCCGAAGAGCTGAGCGCCTCGATCCGCGAGATCGCGAGTCAGGTCGCGAGGACCAGCACGGTCACCAAATCTGCGGTCGCCGGCCGTGAGCAGGCGCGCTCGACCACTCAGGCGCTGGCTGGTTCGGTGAGGAAGATCGCCGAGGTCTCCGATCTTATCGGCGGCATCGCCGGCCAGACCAACCTCCTGGCGCTCAACGCCACGATCGAGGCGGCGCGCGCCGGCGAGGCCGGCCGCGGCTTCGCGGTGGTCGCCACCGAGGTGAAATCGCTGTCCGATCAGACCGCCAAGTCCACCGAGGAGATCGGGCGGCTGATTGCCGAGATCCAGACCGCGACTCAGGCTGCCGTCGACGCCGTCGAGACCATGGGGGGCCACATCGCCGAGATCGACGGTGTCGCGATCTCGGTTGCTGCCGCGATGGAAGAACAGGACGCCCCGACGCGTGAGATCACGCGATCGATCTCCGAATCGGCGTCGGCGGCGAAGGAGGTCTCGGCCAAGATCGGTCATGTCAGCCGCGACGCCGCCTCCGTGAACGAGCGCGCCGCGGAGGTCAGGCAGGCGATCGCCGGCATGGCCGCCAATCTCGAGCAACTGCGGTCGGTCGTGGTGCGGACCGTGCGGGACTCGACTGCCGCGGCGTGACGCCCGGCGCGATGCCTGCCGCTGGTGCCGGCGGTTGTGATCGTGCAGTATGGCGCGGCACAGGGGCATCGTGGTCTTCATGACGAATGCGCAACTGCCGGCGGTTGCCGAGCCCGGTTACCTCACGGCCGCGCTGCGCCGGGCCGGCGCGCTGGACGCCGGTGCGGTGCGCGAGGTGAAGGTGCTGCATCAGCGCGACACCATCGTGTCACATATCGTGCGTCTCGGTTTGCGCTATGTTGGGGAGTCCGCTGGCGCCCCGCAGTCGCTGATCCTGAAGACCGCGCATGCAGGCTTCGCCAAGTCGCTCGCAAATAGCGGCCGGAACGAAGTCGCGTTCTACACGCAGCTTGAGCCAGAAACGCCGCGGGGTCTCGTGCCGCGCTGCTTCGACGGACATTTTGACGAGGACGGCCTCACCTGGCATCTCCTGCTCGAGGACCTCACCGACAGCCATGAGATTGCAACTCAATGGCCGCTGCCGCCCTCGCGAGAGCAGGCAACGGCGATCGTGACGACACTCGCGCGCTGGCACGCGGCGTGGTGGGACCACGATAGCTTCGGCGATACTATCGGCACCTGGATGAGCACCGACGACAGTGCGAAGCTGATGGCGACCTTCGCTGGTCACTACGATCGTTTCGCCGATCTGCTCGGCGACCGCCTCAGCGAGGAGCGGCGCATCCTCTTCCGCCGCTTCATCGAGCAATCGGAACGGTTGCTCGAGCGTTATCATTCGCGCCGGCATGTCACCATCGCTCATGGCGACGCCCATACCTGGAATTTTCTGTTGCCGCGCACAGGCGTTGCCAACACCGTTCGCATCTTCGATTTCGACCAGTGGCGCATAAACGTGCCGACCGGTGACCTCGCCTACATGATGGCGACGCAATGGTATCCGGACCGCCGGCAGGCACTCGAACGGCCCCTGCTCAACCTCTATCACGAGACGCTGATACAGCACGGTGTCACGGGTTACACGCGCGGCGCGCTCGATCAGGACTATCGCCGGTCGGTGCTCTGGCAGATCACCAAGCCGGTCTGGCAATGGAGCATCAACATCCCGCCGCTGATCTGGTGGAATAACCTGGAGCGGGTGATGATGGCGGTCGAGGATCTCGGGTGCGAGGAGTTGTTGTAGCGCGCTCGTGTCCCGGGCGCGGTGCAGCGTGTAACGCTGCGCCGCAGAACCGGGACAATCGTGCCGCGGGCATGGGCCCCGGCTCAGCAGCGCATCAGTTGCGTGCTGCGCTGCGTCCGGGGCACGGGACCGATCACTACTCCATCACCGCATGCTCCGGCCCGGCGGCCTGCTTGCGTAGTGTGGCCTTGGTCGAGCCGATCAGCAAAGCGAGCGGGATGGTGCAGAGGATGAAGACCATCACCAGCTGGTAATCGTGCGCGAAAGCGATGATCTGCGCCTGCACGCTGACCATTCTGTCGGTCATGGCGCGGCCGGCGTCTGTGGAAAGATTGATCATGCCGCTGACGCTGGGCATCTGGAGCGCATGGTTGAACGGGTTGATGTGCTCGGAGAGAATCGCATAAGTCCGCCGCGTTCCCTGCGTCAGCTGGGCGATGACGACGGAGATGCCGACTGAGCTTGCGACGTTGCGCATCAGGGTCAGCATCGCGGTGCCGTCGGTACGCAGCTCGTTCGACAGCGTCAGGAACGCCACGGTCGAGAGCGGCACGAAGACAAGGCCGAAGCCGAAGCCCTGGATGACGCTGACCGTGACGATCTCCGGTACCTGGGTCAGGTCGGTCCAGCCGGTCATCTGGAACAACGAGCCCGCGGTCAGCGTGAGGCCTGCGATGATCAGCGTGCGGGCCTCGACATAGCGCATCATGCGGCCGACCAGCATCATGGCGAAGAAGGTGCCGATGCCGCGGCTCGCCAGCAGCAGGCCGGCGGTGATGATGGGATAGCCGATCACGTTCTGCATGTAGGGCGAAGCCAGCGCCATGGTCGAGAACAGCACGAGCCCCATCACGACCATGAACACGCAGCCGGTGACGAAGTTGCGATCCCGAAACAGCGCGAAGCGGATGAACGGCGTCGATGTCGTGAAGGAGTGCGCGAGGAAGAAGTAAAAGGCGACAGCGGAGACGATGAATTCCGCCAGGATCTCGCTCGACTCAAGCCAGCCGAGCTGCTCGCCGCGGTCGAGCGCAAGCTGAAGTGCGCCGATCGCGATCGCCAGCGCGGCGAAACCGAACCAGTCGAACTTCAGGCTGAAATCCTTCCGGGTCTCGTCCATGAAGACGATCAGCCCGAGCACGGTGATGGCGCCGAAGGGCAGGTTGACGAAGAACACCCAGTGCCAGGAATAGGTCTCGGTGAGCCAGGCGCCCAGCGAGGGGCCCATGATCGGGCCCATCATCACGCCCATGCCCCAGATCGACATCGCCTTGGCGCGCTCCTGGAGCGTGTAGTAGTCGAGCATGACCGACTGAGACAGCGGCACCAGGGCGGCGCCGAACACGCCTTGCAGCAGGCGGAACAGCACCATCTGGTTGATGTCCTGGGCGAGGCCGCACAACACCGACGCCATGGTGAAGCCCGCCGAGCAGATGATGAAGATGCGCTTGCGGCCGAAGCGGTTGGCGATCCAGCCCACCGGCGCCGTCATAATCGCGGCGGCGACGATGTAGGAGGTCAGCACCCAGTTGATCTGATCCTGCGAGGCGGACAGCGTGCCTTGCATGTAGGGCAATGCGACATTGGCGATGGTGGTGTCCAGCGCCTGCATGATGGTCGCGGTCATGGCGCAGATCGTCACCATGTTCCGGCGCAGGCCTGGGACCATCAGACTGGCATTGGGGCCGGACATCGATCAGTCCTTCTCAGGTTTATTCTTTGTCCTGGCCTTGGCCCGCGGTCGCTGACAGGCCAAGCAGGCCGGCGAGCGAGCGCCGATGGCCGGTGTCGATGGTGGCGTAGACGCTCATGCCGGCCTTCAGTTTCCGCACGTATTTGTCGGTCTCGTCGAAATAGATCCGGATCGGCACGCGCTGCACCACCTTGACGAAATTGCCGGTGGCGTTCTGCGGCGGCAGGATCGCGAATTGCGCGCCGGTGCCGGGCGAGAGCGATCCGATCTTGCCCTTGAAAAGGTGGTTCGGAAATGCGTCGACTTCGAGCGTGACGGGCTGTCCTTCGGTGACGTAGGTGAGATCGCTCTCCTTCGGATTGGCATCGACCCAGGGATGGGCGACGTCGATGATGGAGAACACCGGCGTGCCGGCGGCGACGTAGCGGCCGAGCTGGATCTGTTCCACTTGCGTGGCCACGCCGTCCATCGCCGCGCGCAGGACGGTGTGGTCGAGGTTGCGCTGGGCGTCGTCCAGCTTGGCTTTCGCCTGCGCGTAAGGCGGGAACTGCTCCAGCGGCAACGAGGGATCGCCCAGCAATTGCGTCTTGGCGTTGGAGAGCTGCTGCTTGATGTATTGTGCCTGTGCGCCTGCGGTCACCAGCGCGTTGGCAGCGTTGTCGAGATCGAGCTGCGAGCCGTAATTGTTCTTGACCAGCGCCTGCTTGCGCTCGACATCGCGTTGCTTCAGGTCGACGCCCTGCTGGGCAAGGTTGAGCATGTCGCCGTAGATCTTGATATTGGCGACGAGGTTCTCATAGGTCGTGCGGGCCTGCGCGAGCTGCGCCTTGGCTTCATCCACTGCGTGGCGGAACGGAACGGGGTCGATCTCGAACAATTCGTCGCCCTGCTTGACGGACTGTCCTTCTCTCACGATCACCTTCTGAATCTTGCCCGAGATGTCGGGCGTCACCAGCACCTTCTGCGCACCGACATAGGCGTCGTCGGTGCCGACATAGCGGCCGCCATGGAGATAGAAGGTGATGCCGCCGATGGCGACGGTGACCGGCAGGACGACCAGGAGGAGGAAGCGGCGGTAGCGGCGCAGGCCCGCCGCCACGCGGCGGCGCGGATCCGTGCCAGCCTTCTTTGTGGGCTTGCCGCCGTCGATCTTCTGCTCGGGCTGGAACTTGAGGACCTGATCAGCCATAGCGCTGCTCCTTGCGTGCTTGTTCCGCTCCGGATGTCTGGATCGCGGTCCGCACGTTTTCCTTGATCGTTTCGAGCTGGGTGAGGAGGCGGTGGGCGTCGGCCGCGTTGATGCCGTCGAGCGCATTGGCGGTGATTTCGGACTTCAGCCCGCTCATCCGGCCGAGCAATGTCCGGCCCGCCTTCTTCAGATACAGGCGCTTGACGCGGCGGTCCGAGGCGTCGCTGCGGCGCTCGATCCAGTCATTGTCGCAGAGCTTGTCGATCAGGCGCGTCAGCGTGATCGGCTGCATCTCGAGGAGCTCGGCGAGCTCCGACTGCTTCATGCCCTCGCTGCGCTCGACTTTGGACAGCACGGCCCATTGCGCGCGGGTGATGCCGAAACGGGACGCCTCCTTGTCGGCATAGACACGCAACAAGCGGTAGAGCTCACCCAGCGTGAACAGGAAATTCTGGTCGACCGACCCTCGGGTCATGAGCTTCGTCTCCAATAAGCCTGGAATATAATAAGCAAGCTTATGATTATTTCATGGCGGATTAGCGGGACGCCGTCCCGCTCCAAGAGCATGGCTGGCAGCCGCGTTGCCGGTCGCGCTTTGGGTTCCATCAGCAAAATGCTAGAACGCGTCCCGCATGACCCTCGCAAACACGGCATTTCCCGCGCCCGATCACGATCACGACCGCTGCACTGCGGATGCGCTGGCGCATGCCGAACAGGTCTGCGAGCAGCGCGCGCAGAAATTCACGCCGATCCGCCGTCAGGTGCTCGGGGCGCTCCTCTCCAGCCACCGCCCGCTTGGCGCCTATGAGGTGATCGACGAACTCGCCAAGTCGATGGCGCGACCAGCGCCGATCACGGTCTATCGTGCTCTCGATTTTCTGATGGCCAACGGCCTCGTGCATCGCATCGAGAGCCGTAACGCCTATTTGGCCTGCGCCGCCCATGACCACGACGCGACCTCGGCGGTGGCGTTCCTGATTTGCGAACGCTGCGGCCTGGTCGGCGAGATCCCGTCGGCCTCCTTCGCCAAGGAACTCAATGCCGCTGCGCGCAGCTCAGGCTTCGCTCCTAAATTGTCCGTGGTGGAGATCACGGGCATCTGCACCCATTGTCAGAAAGCTGCCTGAAGAATGCGATCAACTCGACCCAAGGCCGCGGTGTCCACCTCTCCCCGCTGGGGAGAGGTAAAGAGCCCCACCGTCCGATCGCTCAAGTAACAACGGCACAACGCCGGTAGTCGGGAAGAGATGTCCTCACCACAAGCCATATCCTCCGCCGGTCGCCCGCTGAGCGTCGGCGCCATCGCCCTGATGCTGATGCTGTGCTTGACCTGGGGCTTCAACCAGATTGCGGTGAAGCTGGTGCTGCCGGATATCCCGCCGATGCTCCAGGCCACGATCCGCTCGATGGGCGCGCTGCCGGTGCTATTCATCATCGGCACCCTTCGTGACGTCAATTTCTTCGAACGTGACCGCACCTGGAAGCCCGGCCTGATCGCCGGATTGATGTTCGGAATCGAGTTCGTTCTGATCTTCCAGGGCCTGCGCTTCACACCGGCCTCTCGGGCGGTCGTCTTCCTCTACACCGCGCCGTTCTTCGTCGCGCTCGGCTCCTATCAGGTGCTCGGCGAACGGCTTGGCGGCACGCAATGGCTGGGACTGGCGGTGAGCTTTGCCGGCGTCGCGCTCGCCATCGGCGTGCCGCAGCCGGATGTCGATGCCAAGGTGTTGCTCGGTGACCTCATGATCGTCGGCGGCGCGGCGCTGTGGGCGGCAACCACGCTGGTCGCCAAGGGCACGCGGCTGCGCTTCGCCGCGCCCGAGAAGGCGCTGGGCTATCAGGTCGCGACCTCGATCCCGATCCTCGGCCTGGCAGCCTGGCTGTTCGGCGAATCCGTCACGCATACGCCTGCGCCCCTGTCCCTCGCTCTCATGGCCTTCCAGGCGATCTGGGTGGTTGGAACCACGTTCACGCTTTGGTTCGCGCTGGTGAAGACGTATTCGGCCAGCAAATTGTCGGCTTTTACCTTCATCACCCCTTTGTTTGGCGTGGTCGGTAGCTATTTCATCATGCACGACACCCTAAGCCTGACATTCGGGGCCGCCGCGGTCCTTGTAATTGCTGGGCTTTTTCTGGTTAACCGTCCCAGCTCATCGGCTGCGGCGGCGCGCGATGCATTGCTGAACGTCACCAAAACCTGATATTTGGACCCCATGAACAAGCTCGAAAACCCTCTCGATTCCGACATCGCGGGCCCCGCGCCCCGGCACCGAACCACCCAGGTCAAGGTCGGCGACGTCTCGGTGGGCGGCGGTGCGCCGATCGTCGTGCAGTCGATGACCAACACCGACACCGCCGACATCGACGGCACCATTGCCCAGGTCGCAGCGCTCGCGCGCGCCGGCTCAGAAATGGTCCGCATCACCGTGGACCGGGAGGAGGCTGCCGCCGCCGTTCCGCACATCCGCGACGGCCTGCTCAAGCGCGGCATTACCACGCCCTTGATCGGCGACTTCCACTATATCGGTCACAAGCTGCTCGCGGCCTATCCGGCCTGCGCCGAAGCGCTCGCCAAATACCGCATCAATCCCGGCAATGTCGGCTTCAAGGACAAGCGCGACACCCAGTTCGCCGACATCATCGAGATCGCCAACAAGAACAACAAGCCAGTGCGCATCGGCGCCAATTGGGGCTCGCTGGACCAGGAACTGCTGACCAAGCTGATGGACGAGAACGCTGCTTCGGCCAATCCACGCGACGTGCGCGCGGTGACGCGCGAGGCCATGGTGCAGTCCGCGTTGTTGTCGGCCGCGCGCGCCGAAGAACTCGGCATGCCGAAGAACCGCATCATCCTGTCCGCCAAGGTCTCGGCGGTGCAGGATCTCATTGCGGTCTACCAGGATCTCGCCAGACGTTCCGACTATGCCATCCATCTCGGGCTGACCGAGGCCGGCATGGGCTCGAAGGGCATCGTGGCGTCCTCAGCCGCGCTCGGCATTCTCTTGCAGCAGGGCATCGGCGACACCATCCGCATCTCGCTGACGCCGGAGCCCGGCGGCGACCGCACCCGTGAAGTGCAGGTCGGCCAGGAACTGCTCCAGACCATGGGCTTCCGCACCTTTGTGCCGCTGGTTGCGGCCTGCCCCGGCTGCGGCCGCACAACCTCGACCACGTTCCAGGAGCTGGCCCGCTCGATCCAGGATTTCATCCGTGATGAGATGCCGAACTGGAAGACAAAATATCCCGGCGTCGAAGAGCTCAACGTCGCGGTGATGGGCTGCATCGTCAACGGCCCCGGCGAGTCCAAGCACGCCAATATCGGCATCTCGCTGCCCGGCACCGGCGAAGCCCCGGCCGCCCCGGTCTTCGTCGACGGCAAGAAGTTCCGCACGTTGCGCGGCCCGACGATCTCCGCCGACTTCAAGGCGCTGGTGATCGACTATATCGAACAGCGCTACGGCCAAGGCGCCAAGGTGCCGGTGACGGCGGCGGAGTGATCGAGGTCAGCACCGCTTCGGTTGCTCATATGCTTCGCCCCAATCCGGGTCCGCTGGTTCGGTAAGATCGACACCAGAGGGAACGAATGTAACGTCCTTCGACGCTCCGAACAGCGGATGGCGTCCGCTCGGCTTCGGAGGCTGAGAAGGGAGTGTCGAAGGATCATCCTCGGCCATTTGTTTCTCCCCGATTTTTCGCCCAACCTATCGGAAAAAGCATCAGCGCGCATCGCCGGGCCCATCAAGCGCCTGTGGCCCGGATGGAGCGAAAGCGAAATCCGGGGCCTTGCCCATCGTGGAACGACCGTTCTCAGATTGCGCATCGTTCCAGCCGGGCTACATTGCTCTCAATCAACAATGATCGGGAGCCAACCGCCATGAGCTCACTCGCCGGCAAGCAGGGTCCGCGCTATCGCCACACCGCCGAAGACGGTGCTCCCTACGAGACCATCGCGGTTGAAAAGCTCACCCCGATCATCGGCGCGGAAATCTCCGGCGTCGACATCGGCAGGCTCGTCGAGGGCGACACCCGCTCCAACCGGCAGATGGACGAGATCCACCGCGCGCTTGCCGAAAACCTCGTGATCTTCTTTCGCGATCAGCACATCACGCCAAAACAGCATCTCGCCTTCGGCCGCAAGTTTGGCGAGCTGCATTTTCATCCCGCTGCGCCGCATGAGGATGAAGACCCGGCGCTGATGAAAATCTATGCCGACAAGAACTCGCCGCGTGCCAATGGCGAGGGTTGGCATTCGGATGTGTCCTGCGATCTCGAGCCGCCGATGGGCTCGATCCTCTACATTAAGCAATGTCCGCCGCGCGGTGGCGACACGCTGTTCGCCAACATGTATGCAGCCTATGAGGCGCTGTCCGATCGCATGAAGGTCTATCTCGACGGGCTCACTGCGCTGCATGACGGCGAGCCGATTTATCGTGGACTCTACGCCAATTACGGCGTCGCGGACCGCCCCTCTTATCCGCACGCCGAGCATCCCGTGGTGCGAACGCATCCGGTCACCGGCAGGAAGGCGCTCTATGTCAACCGCGGCTTCACCCGCCACATCAACGGCATCCCGCGCGACGAGAGCGACGCGATGCTCGCCTATCTCTATCAGCACGCCGAAAATCCGCTGTTCCAATGCCGCTTCCGCTGGACCGAGAACGCCATCGCGTTCTGGGACAACCGCTGCACCCAGCACCGCGCGATGTGGGATTACTGGCCGCATACGCGCTCGGGCACGCGCGTGACGGTGAAGGGTGAGCGGCCGGTGTAAGCTCGTGCCCGGACGCAGCGCAGCGCGGTAGAGCGGGGCCCTAGGTGGCAGCGATGGCCCGGCTCTGCGTCGCGGCATTTCATGGCGCGCCACGTCCGGGACAGGGGCGCTATCTTGCGTTGACGCCCTTGCGCTCTCGCGCCAATCTTCCCGAAAACAAATCGGGAGGATCACATGCTCCGCGCCGAGGACAACAAGTTCCTGACCGAGTCCGGCCCCGGAACGGGCATGGGCGAGCTGCTGCGCCGCTTCTGGATTCCCGTCCTGCTCTCTGAAGAGCTCCCCGAGCCTGACGGCGAGCCGAAGAAGATCATCGTGCTCGGCGAGGAGCTGCTCGCCTTTCGCGACTCAAACGGCGTCGTCGGTGTCATCGACCAATATTGCCCGCATCGCGGCGCCAATCTCTGGCTCGGGCGCAATGAGGAATGCGGCATCCGCTGCGTCTATCATGGCTGGAAGTTCGACACCGACGGACGTTGCGTCGACATGCCGACCTCCTATCCCGATCTCAACGCCAAGGATCTGATCCGCATCAAATCCTATCCGGTCCGCGAATGGGGCGAGATGATCTGGGCCTATATGGGCCCGGCCGAAGCGATGCCCGAGCTGCCCGATCTCGAGCTGGCGCTGCTGCCGGCTTCGCATCGCTACGTCAGCAAGAAGTGGCAGGATTGCAACTGGGTGCAGGCGCTCGAAGGCTCGATCGACACCGCGCATTTCACCTTCGCCCATCTCTCCTTCGACAAGGAAGAGAACGAGATTCTGGACATCAAGAGGCATTTTGTGAATCCGCTCACCCGCGTGAACACAGACCATATGCGCTGGATCGCCGAGGACCCGCGCCCGATCATCAAAGTCAGCTCCCACGAGGCGGGGCTGACCATCGCCGGTGGCCGGCTGACCGGCGGCGACAACATCTACTGGCGCATCGCGCAATTCCTGATGCCGTTCCACGCCTATGCGCCGAGCGCGATGCCGGGCGAGAATATCTTTGGCCAGACCTTCGTGCCTGTGACCGACACCAATTGCTGGATCTACACCTATGCCTGGAATCCGGAGCGTCCGTTGACGCAAGCCGAGCGCGACGCTTTTGATCGCGGTAATGGCGTGATCGCGGAGGTCGACGACAATTACGTGCCGCTCCGCCACAAGGGCAACGACTATTTGATCGACCGCAAGCTCCAGAAGACCAGGAGCTACACCGGCATCAAGGGCGTCTCCGAGCAGGACGCTGCCGTGCAGGACAGCCAGGGGCCGATCGCCGACCGCACCCGCGAGCATCTCGGCCCGACCGATCTCGGCATCATGCATTTCCGCAAAACCGTCATGGATCTGGCGCGGGCGCTCCAGCACGGCGAGCCGCCGCCGCAGGCGGCGCACCAGGATCGCTACGCGGTGCGCTCCGGCGCCTGCGTCACCAGCAAGACCAAGGACCTGCCCGCGGTGATGCTGGAACGTTTCGGTGATGTCGCGGGCTTCGTCGGCCGCCCGCGGATCGCGGCAGCGGAGTAGAGCTTGGGGCAGTCGCGCAGCATCATCGCCGGGCTCATCGCCTCGATCCTGCTGTCGCCGCTCGCGCTTGTCGACGTCGGCGAGGCTGCTGCTACGCGAAAGATCGCGAGACCCAGGCCGAAGCCGTCGCCGGCCAAATGCGAGATGGCGAAATTCCGCATCGTCGTGGATGTCGGGCACACCCCAGACGCCTACGGCGCATTGAGCGCGCGCAATGATCCGGAGTTCGGCTTCAACTTGCGTCTCGCAAGTCTCATCACCGCAAGACTCAAATCCGAAGGTTTTGCCGCAACCCGCCTGCTCGTGACGAACGGCAAGGCGAGAGCGAGCCTGTTCAAGCGTGTTAGTGCCGCGAATGACGGCCGCGCCGATCTGTTCCTGTCGGTCCATCACGATTCGGTGCCGGACAAGCTGCTCGAGACCTGGGAATTCGATGGCGCAAACAGCTATTTCAGCGACCGCTTTTCGGGCCACTCGCTGTTCGTGTCGCACCAGAATCCGCACTTCGCCACCAGCCTGTTGCTGGCACGGATGATCGGCAGGCAGCTGAAAGAGCAGGGCCTGCACTATGCGAGGCAATACACCCTTCCAGTGATGGGCCACTACCGGCGCCAGCTGCTCGACAAGGACGTCGGCGTCTATCGCTACGACGGGCTCGTCGTGCTCTCGCGGACGAGAAGCGCCGCGGTGCTGCTCGAGGCCGGCTCGATCATCAACCGCGACGAGGAGATGGAGATGAATTCGTCGGAGCGGCAGGACGCGGTCGCGGGGGCCGTTGCGGCTGCGATGAGGGAGTTCTGCGAGAGGCGATAGACTGCCTGTTCGTTCAAACAACTGTCATTGCGAGCGCAACGAGGCAGTCCAGGCGGCCGCGGTGGAAAGAGTCTGGATTGCTTCGCTGCGCTCGCAATGACGGCGGGAAGCTACAGCGGCGCGCCCCGATACTCCCGATTCGCCAAACTCGCCTCCTCAAGGTCCAGGTCGCGCTCGATCCTTCGCCTTGTCTCGTCGGTGATTTGGCCGTCGCGCAGCAGGTCGTGGATGAATTTGCGCTCGGCGACGATCAGCTCCCGGGTCAACGCGATGCCGGCGGCGGAGACGTCGTGGTGCGTAGGATCGAGCAAATCCGGAAGCTGGCTGATGCGGATCTCGTGGCGAGCACGGAGGAGCCGCATCACCTCGTCGGACACCTCCTTCTCCGCTGTCAGCGCGTCGAGCGATTTGAGTGCTGCCTCGAGAGCCTGACGACGCGCGGCGATCTCGGCCTCATGCTCGCCGACATGCTCGTTGCGGCCGGCCTCGGCGACGCCGAGCCAGCGCACCACCGGCGGCAGCGTCAGGCCGACACCGATCAGGGTGATGAAGATGACGCCGAAAGCGACGAACAGGATCAGGTCGCGATATGGGAACGCCTCGCCGCTCGGCAGGGTGAACGGCAGCGCCAGCGCAGCCGCCAGCGACACCGCGCCGCGCACGCCGGTGAAGGCGAGCGTGAACACCCATTGCCAGGGCGGCGACGGATCGCGCTCGCGCAGCGATTTGCTGAACATCCGCGGTAGATAGGTCGCGGGATAGAGCCAGGCGAAGCGCGCAATGACGACGATCACCAGGACCACGGCGGTCGCGATCACGATGTCGTCGAGCGGAAAGGCCTTCGACTTCTCGTACAGCGCGCGCATCTGAAAGCCGGTGAGCAGGAACAAGAGGCCTTCGATCAAATAGATCACGAGGTCCCAGAAGAAGATGCCCTGCAGGCGCGTCGCGGAAGAAATCAGCAGCGGGCCGTTCCAGCTCACATAAAGGCCGCAGGCGACCGTCGCGATCACGCCGGAGCCGCCAACATGTTCGGGCAGCCAATAGGAGACGTAAGGCGTGATCAGCGACAGCGTGAGCTCGACCTGCGGATCCCCCGACCATTTGCGGAGACGCAGGGAAAGCCACCCCACGCCGATGCCGAAGGCGATCTCGCCGGCGATGATGAGGAGGAATTCGCCGGCCGCCAGTGGCAGCGAGAAATGGCCGACCATGATTGCAGCGAGCGCAAAGCGGTACAGGATCAGCGCGGTGGCGTCGTTGGCGAGCCCTTCGCCCTCGAGCACGACCAGGATTCGCCGCGGCATGTGCAGCCGGCGTGCGATGGCGAGCGGCGCCACCACGTCGGGCGGCGCGACGATGGCCCCCAACAGGAAGGCAACGGTCCAGGGCAGGCCGATCATGTAATGCGTGGCGGCCGCCACCATTGCCGCAGTGAAGATCACCGCGCCGACCGCGAGCAGCACGATCGGGCGCAAATTCTTCCTGAACTCGCGCCAGCTCATAGCGACGCTTGCCGAGTAGATCAGCGGTGGCAGCACCATCAGCAGCACCAGTTCCGGCGGCAGTTCAACCGACGGCATGCCCGGCACGAAGGCGAGGCCGACCCCGGCCAACATCAGCAGGATGGCAGGGGCGACGTTGAAGCGGCGTGCGGCCAGCGCCACGCCTGCCAGCACGGCCAGCAGGATGAGAAAGGTCTGAAACTTCGCTTCCATGATGGCCTGTCTTGACCCGGAAGCGGCGGCAACGTCAATGCGCGCGGCTCACGCCAGCCGCTCGGCCACCATCCGGCCGATCCGCGCGAAAGCCGCCGCGATCTGTGCGGCAGTCGGCGTGCCGCCTTGGACGTAGGCCGTAAGCAGGATCGGCGTGTCGGGCTTCGGCCAAGCCACCGCGATGTCGCCCGCTGCGTCCTTGCCATTGTAGCCGGTCTTGTCGCCGATCTTCCAGCCTGCGGGCAGGCCACCGCGCAGCCGGTTCGCACCGGTCTTGCAGTTCACCATCCATTCGGTGAGCTGCGCGCGCGAGGCCGGCAACAATGCTCCGCCCAGCATCATGCGGCGCAGGTTCCCGGCCATCGCCGCCGGCGTCGTCGTGTCCCGGGGATCGCCCGGCTGGGAGCGGTTGAGCTCGGGCTCGTTGTGGTCGAGCCGCGAGGTGGTATCGCCGATTGATCGCCAGAACGCGGTGAGCGCGGTCGGCCCGCCGATCCGCGCCAGCAGCAGATTGGCGCAAGTGTTGTCGCTGAGCTCGACGATCGCCTTGCACATCTCGGTGACCGACATTGCGCCGGCCGCCAGATTTTGCTTCGCGACCGGCGCGTATTCCAAGAGGTCGTCCTGGCCGTAGGGAATCATGGCGGCAAGCTGTTCCTCGCCGCGGTCGACCCGCGCCAGCACACAGGCCGCGAGCGAGGCCTTGAATGTCGAGCACATGACAAACCGCTCGTCGGCGCGCCAAGCGAGTTTGGCGCCGGTCGCGAGATTTTCCGCATAGACGCCAATCCGCCCGACGCTCTCGCGTTCGTATGTTTCGAGTTCAGGCGGCGCATCCGCGGCCAGCGCAGGAGATGCGGCCATCCAGCACAGCGAGGCAAGCAGGGAGCGGCGGTCGAGCAGCATGGGGGACTTTCGCGCGAATGAAGATGGGGGATGCGGCGCACTCTATCCGCATTGTCGTTGCGAGCGGAGCGAAGCGGAGGGATTCTGGATTGCCTCGCTTCACTCGCAATGATGGAGAATGGGAGACGAGCGCGCCCGATTTCGGGCAGCGGAAGGTTGAGCCCATCACTCTCTCAGGTCGTATCGATAAGATTTCGAGACAATCTGCCAACCGTCGGCGAGCTTCATCGCCACCAGGTAGTCGGTGAAATAGCGCGGCGGCAGCTGGCATCTGACCTTGACGAAGGCGGTCTTGTCGTCAGAACGGTCGATGGTGACGATGAAATCCTCTCGCGGCTTGCCTTCAGCCTTGCCGGAGGGACGCTTGCGCACGCGGTCGAGCCAGTCCGGCACGGTCAGCACCTGCAATTCGCCCTTCTCGACCCAGCGCAGGTCGGCGGAGGGATGGAAAATGGCGCCGAGCTTTTCGGCGTCGCCCTCATAGAGGCCGTCAAAATAGGATTGCACGACGGCTTCGAGACTTGAACGATTTGGGCTCATGGGTCATCCCTTTGAATGATGGCTTGAGGCGAGCTTAGTCGTACACATCAAAATGCGCTATGGAATGTCCAGACCGTTTGCGCAAGGACATCATGATGACTGGATCAGAGATTTCGAACGCTCGTATCCTGATCGGCGAATGCTATTGCCGTGCAGTGCGCTTCGAGGTGGCCGACGAATTCTCTTATGCGATGAACTGCCATTGCTCGAACTGCCGCCGCACCACCGGCTCCGCCTTCAAGCCGTTCGCCGGTATCGCGCGAGACAAGCTCCGCATCGTCAGGGGCGGCGACCAGCGGACTATTTTCGGCGACGATATCACCCACGATGTGCATTGCGCCCATTGTGGCTCCTTGCTCTATTCCCAGGTGCGTGAGGGAAAATGGGCCCATGTCGCTATGGGAGCTCTGATCGACACCCCCTCGATCCGGCCCAGCGCCCATATTTTCGTGGGCTCGAAAGCGCCCTGGCACGAGATCACGGATGACCTGCCGCAATATCGGGAGCATATCGGGGTTGACTGAGGGAACCCGGCCCGATCTGCTTCCCGGCGAACCACGGCCGCGCTGGCGCGACCAACAAAAGGGGTATTTCGTCCGGTTGCGGGCGCCGCCTTCGTGACCTCCATCACAAGCGCCGGTGGCGGATCCTGCTAAAGCGGTCCCAAAGGGCCCAGCGGCCCGAATTTCGGAAGTCGTGTCATGCGCAATTTGCTCAGACTTTGTCCGCTTCTCCTTGCCTTCGCGCTGCTGTTTGGCACTGATCCGGCTTTCGCCGGCAAGCGCGTTGCGCTGGTGCTCGCCAATTCGGCCTATCAGCATGCGCCGTTGCTGGCCAACCCGGTCAACGACGGTTCGGTGATGGCCAAGACGCTGAAGGAGGCCGGCTTCGACATCGTCGATTCCCGGCACGATTTGTCGGCGCTGGACACGCGGCGGGTGCTCCGCGACTTCGCGGACGCGACCCGCGATGCCGATATCGCCGTGGTCTATTATGCCGGTCATGGCATCGAGGTCGAGGGGTCGAACTATCTGATCCCGGTCGACGCCAGGCTCGAGCGCGACACCGACGTCTACGACGAGGCGCTCTCGCTCGACCGCGTCCTGGTTGCAGTCGAGCCCGCCAAGCAGCTCCGCCTGGTGATCCTGGATGCCTGCCGCGACAATCCGTTCGGCAAGAGGATGAAGCGCACAATCGCTTCGCGCGGCATCGGCCGCGGCCTCGCCCAGGTCGAGCCGACCAGTCCCAACACGTTGATCGCCTATTCGGCCAAAGCCGGCTTCACGGCGCAGGACGGCGACGGCGCTAACAGCCCGTTCACGGTCGCGCTGTCCAAGCATCTGGCGACACCGGGCCTCGACGTCCGCCGCGCCTTCGGATTCGTCCGCGACGACGTGCTCAAGTCGACTGGCAACAAGCAGGAGCCGTTCGTCTATGGCTCGCTTGGCGGCGAGGATGTTCCGCTGGTGCCGGTGAAGATGACGGCGGCGGCTCCGGCGGCACCTGTGGCGAACCCGCAGGCCGATATCCGCCGCGATTACGAGCTCGCGCTCCAGCTCGGCAACAGGGCGGCGTGGGATGCCTTCCTCGCCCAGCATCCCGACGGTTTCTATGCGAGCTTGGCCAAGCTCCAGCTCGAGAAGATCGGTGCCGAGCAGGCCCATGCGGCGGCGATCGCGAAGGCGAAACAGGCCGAGGCCGAGCGCGACCGCCTCGCCGCCCTTGGTGCGCAGAAGGATGCGCAGGCCAAAGCCGCAGCCGATGCGAAAGCCGCTGAGCAGGCGCAGCTTGCCGCCCAGAAAGCGAAGGAGCAGGCGCAGCAGCAGGCAGCCGTGGCAGAGCAGCAGCGCGTCAACCTCGCCGCTGCGGCACCCGGCGGTGCGCCGGCCAGCACGGCCGGTCCGGCCGGCACCAACGTTGCCTCGCTGACCCCCGCCACCGCACCGGCTGATCTCACTCGCACGGTGCAGTCCGAGCTCGGCCGCGTCGGCTGCTTCTCCGGGCAGGCCGACGGCAATTGGAATACGTCTTCGCAGCGCTCCCTGTCGCAGTTCAACCGTTATGCCGGCACCAAGCTCGACGTGAAGGTGGCGAGCACCGATGCGCTCGATGCGGTCAAGTCGAAACCGTCGCGCGTCTGCCCGCTGGTCTGTGAGCACGGCTTCAAGGTCGACGGTGATAAATGCACCAAGATCGTCTGTCGTGACGGCTATGCGGTCAACGACGACAATGAGTGCGAGAAGAAGCGTGCCGCCAAGCCGGCCAAGCCTGCGCTTGCGAAGCGCGACGACGGTGATGAACGTCCTGCACGGCAGCGTCGCCAGTCCGCCGGCGCTGGCGCAGCGGACGGTTACGGTGCTGCCGCCGGCATTGCTGCCGCCGCTGGCGCCAGTCGCGCTAAGGGTGGCGGGCAGGTGTTCTGCAATAGCGGGGGCTGCCGTCCGGTCCACCGCGGCTGCCATCTCGAATATCGCGGCGGAGGCGGCCCCGGCAACGACGCCAATGCCGAGGTCTGTTACTAGGATCGGGGTGTCCCTAAGGAATCGTCCTGGCGAATGCCAGCACGATTCCTTGGAGTGAGTTCAGGTCGCAATCGCGCTTGCCGCGATGTTCACCGTCAGCGCCAGCAACGCCGTGTTGTAGATGAACGACACGATGCCGTGCGCCGTTGCCGTGCGGCGGATGGTCTTGTCGGTGATGCCGACGTCGGAGACCTGCGCGGTCATGCCGATCACGAACGAGAAATAGACGAAATCCCAATAATCGGCGTGGTCTTCCTTGTCGCCGCTCGGAAACTGAAGGCCTCCTGCCGTACCGTGCCGATAATAATCATGCGCGTAATGCAGCGCGAAGGTCGTGTGCACGGCAGCCCATGACAGTGCGATTGTGGTGATCGCGATCGTCAGCTCCATGACGCCGCGATGCGACGTGCCGAGCTCGGAGACGATCGCCGCGATGCTCGCGAAGGCGCCGGTCGCCGTCACCAGCAGGATGACGAAGCGGCCGTCGTCCTGCATCGCAGCGGCGCGACGAATGTGCTGGTGGTCGTTGCACAGCATCATCGCATAGACCAGCACGAGGTAGACCGCGATCAGCGCGTCCCAGCCGAACAAGAGCCGCGTCACCAGCCGGTGCGTGCCCGGCAGCAGCAGGCAGACAAGGATGCCGACAGCGACCGCAACAAACGTTCGCGGCCGTGCATAAAGCAGCTGCATCGGCCGCGACATCTGGCGGAAGCGGGCGAGGACGGGATCCTCTTTGCCGCCGGCGGCCATCGATGCGCGTCAGTTCTTCCGTTCGGCGACGAATCGCGCCGCGGCTTGCAGCACCGCAGCGCGGTCGTCGAAGATCGACACAGCGCTGTCGGCTCGCGCGAGCAGGTCGCGCACGCGCTGCTTGGCGCCTTCAATGCCGAGCTGGGTGACGAAGGTGGTCTTGCCAAGCGCGGCGTCCTGGCCCGAGGGCTTGCCGAGCGCTGCCGCATCGCCCTCGACGTCGAGCAGATCGTCGGCGATCTGGAAGGCTTCGCCGAGCGCACGGCCGTAATCGTCGAGCGCCTGATATTCCGCACTCGAGGCCTGGCCGAGGATCGCGCCGGCGATGCAGCCATAGCGCAGAAGCGCGCCCGTCTTCATCTGCTGCAGGCGCGCGACATCGACGGGCTCGCGGTCGCCGAAGCGGCCTTCGCCGGCGAGGTCGAGGATCTGGCCACCGACCATGCCGCCAATGCCGGCGCAGCGCGCCAGCGCCCGTGTCAGCAGCAGCCGCACATTGGCGTCGCGATGGATCTCGTCGCGGGTGATGATGTCGAAGGCGAGCGTCAGCAGGCCGTCGCCGGCGAGGATTGCGGTGGCGTCATCGGTCTTCTTGTGCAGGGTGGGGCGGCCGCGGCGCAGGTCCGAATTGTCCATCGCCGGCAGGTCGTCATGGATCAGCGAGTAGCAGTGGATGCATTCGAGCGCCGCGCCCGCGAGCAGCGCGGCTTCGCGCGGCACACCGAACACGGCGGCGCTTTCGACCACCAGGAACGGCCGCAGACGCTTGCCGCCATTGAGGCTCGAATAGCGCATTGCGTCCATCAGTCGCTTGGGGCGGGCGATCTCATCGGGCAGGATGTCGTCCGACAACAGGCGCCCGAGCAGGGCCTCGGTGTCGTCAGCGGTCTTGTCCAGACGTTTGGCGAAATCGGACGGGGACGTGCCGGTCATCAAGAAAGGCTCCAGAACAAAAATTCGGCGGGACAATCCTTTATGAGTCGGCCCCAGTCAATCGTTTGGAAGGCCTAAAAACTGCTGGAAAAGGCCCGAATTATCACAGACTTAATGGCCGGCCCGTGGCCGCGTTTCATTTTGCGCCGGAAAGGTCGATTTGCGCATCGTCAAGATCCTGCTGGTCGTGCTCGCGGTCGTGGCTCTCGCGCCCTATGTGATCGCGCCGTTTTACCGGACCGGCCATCCGGTTTCGACGCTGATAGCCTGGCGTTCGCTTCGGGGCGCGCCGATGCAGCGCCAATGGATCGATCTGGCGGCGATGTCGCCGTATCTGCCGCGGTCGGTGGTGGCCGCCGAGGACGCGCATTTCTGCAAGCATCACGGCATCGATTGGGGGGCGCTGCGCGAGGCGATCGATGACGCCCAGGAGGACGGTACGCCGTTCCGGGGCGCCTCCACCATCACCCAGCAGGTCGCAAAAAACCTGTTCCTCTGGCAGGGGCGGGACTTCGTCCGCAAGGCGCTGGAATTCCCTTTGGCTCTGTGGATCGACCTCGTCTTGCCCAAGCAGCGAATCCTGGAGATCTACCTCAACATCGCAGAACTCGGCCCGCAGGGGCAGTTTGGCGTCGAGGCGGCCAGCCTCTATGCCTTCGGCAAGTCGGCCGCCAGCCTCTCCTCCCGGGAAGCCGCCCTTCTGGCCTCGATCCTGCCCAATCCGGTCAAACGCAGTGCCCGGACCCCCGGACCGGGTGTCAGGCGGCTGGCAGCAACCTATGTGGCGCGGGGGCAGGCGAGCTCGCTTGCGACCTGCTGGCACGAAAATCGCTGATTCCGGGCCCATTCCGGGCGTATTTTCCGGCCCAAGAGCCTAGCTTTACGGCCAGCCTTCCTCTATAAGCGCGGCCTTGATCGGCATTCAGCTCGCCTCGTATTGCGGGTGCTGAGCCGTCCCTTCGCGGACGATGCCCTGATGACACCAATCCCTAGAGGATAACTGAAATGGCCGTTCCGAGAAGAAAAACCTCGCCGTCGCGCCGCGGCATGCGCCGCTCGGCCGATGCCATCAAGAAGCCGACCTATGTGGAAGACAAGGACTCCGGCGAGCTCCGTCGTCCGCACCATCTCGACCTCAAGACCGGCATGTACAAGGGTCGCCAGGTCCTGAAGAAGAAAGAGTCCTGAGGGCAGGACCTTTCTTCGGGCGGGCCGATTGGCCTGCCTGATTTCGGCCACCCCATGAGATAGACGGGGAGGCGGCGGAGCAAATGCTTCGCCGCTGTATTATCCTGTCCGGATATCTTGATCGAGAAGGCATCTTGCCGATGGTCGGTTTCCCGCTACTTCTGATTCCGCTCGCGGTCTACAATATCATCGCCTTCCTGATGCCGACGGTGTCCTTTACGGACGTGCTGTTTAAGGTGCCGATGGTGTCCGGCGAGACTTGGCCGGTCACGCTTGCCGATCTGCTGCTCGCGCTCGGGGTGGTGCTGCTGCTGCTCGAGGTGGTCAAAGGCGCGCGGCCCGGCTCGAAATTCCTGATGGATCACCTGCTGTCGCTGATCGTGTTCGGCGCGGCCGCCGCCGAATTCGTGATGTGGCCCAAATTCGGCAATTCCACCTATTTCCTGCTTGTGCTGCTCGCGATGGCCGACTTCCTCGGCGGCATCGCCCAGCGCACGCGCCGTCGCGTCACCTATGTCGCCGAGACGACGATGGCTGCGCCACGCAAGGCCAAGCGCCAGGCCGAAGCGTCGGCGGACGATGTGGCGTCCGAGCGCAAATTCGAGCCGGTGATCGCGCCACAGCCGGCACCGGTCGTGCCACCCGCACCCTCGGCGCAATCCGTCGCCGAATCCGTGCTGACGGATCATCCCGCGCCGAAGCCGGTGCAAAGCGCGCCGTCGCCGGAAATCCCCTCGCCGCATCTTCAGCCGGGCAACGGCACGCCTTCCTCGCCGGATACACCGCCGCGCTGATCAAGCCACCTGCCGTGTCCGCGCGCTGACGCTCGGCAGCGGGCGCTTGCTGCCATAGGCCATCTGCGCATCTTCGGACGAGGCGCGGCGCAGCCGGCTCGCCTGGGGCAATTGCTCGGCATTGGCGATCAGCTGGGTGACGAAGCTCGGATCGGGTCGCGGCAGCGGTGCCTTATGGACCCACTGCAACGTCGGCATCAGCGGCACGAGGGCCGTGCCTGTCCCGTTGTCTCCTGCGTCCGCTCGATCAGTACTCAACATCGCAATCACCGTTGATCCGGCGGGATTGTCGCGTTTCGGGACGCTGGCGCCGGTGCGTGCCATGTACTCGCAAGCCCTATGCCGGCCGGGCCGGATTGGTTCCCGGGTGCCGACAAACGTGGTTTCCAAATTGTTTATCAACTTTGCCTAGGGTCGAGGCCGAATCTGGCTCTATCCTGTGCCGGCTCAGGACTTCCCGCTGTCCCGAAACGAGGCGACTTTGACCCCAGCATTGCCGCAAGCCTCCGACATCCTGGCCGCACTCGGCCAGGCCGTGTTCGCCTGGGACATCGCCAGCGACGTCATCGTCTGGGGTGAACAGGTCAGCGCCGTCTTCCCGGGCATTCCCGCCGAGCGGCTCGCCACCGGGGCCGAATTTGCCAAGCTGATCGAGCCTGCGCAATCGCTACGGAGCGCTGCGCTGGCGCAGACCTCTGCCGTGCACGGTGCCGGCGGCACGCCTTATCGGGTCGAGTACGGCGTGCGCATGAGTGCTTCCGATCCTGTGATCTGGGTCGAGGAAACCGGCCGCTGGTTTGCCGGTCCCGACGGCCGCCCCACGCGCGCGATCGGCTCCGTCCGCATCAACAACGAGCGTCATGCCCGCGACGAGGAATTGACGAAGCTGGCCCGGCTCGATCCGCTCACCGGCGAGCTCAACCGCTCCCATCTGATCGCGTCACTGGCCGAGGCGATCGAGGAGACGACCCGCTTCCGCTCGACCGCAGCCTTCATGCTGGTCGGCATCGATCATCTCGCCCGCGTCAACGACGCCTTCGGCTTCGACGTTGCCGACGCGGTGATCCTCGACGTCGCCAAGCGCATTCGCGCGCGCTTGCGCGGCGGCGACGTGCTCGGCCGCTTCTCCGGCAACAAGTTCGGCCTGATCCTGAAGAACTGCACCGTCGACGACATGAACGTTGCCGCCGAGCGCTTCCTCGCCGGCATCCGGGACGAGGTGGTACCGACGAAATCAGGCCCGGTCTCGGTCACCGCGTCGATCGGCGCGGTCAGCGTGCCGCGCTATGCCCGCACCACCGACGAGGCGGTCAACCGCGCCCATGAGACGCTCGACGCCGCAAAGCGCCGCCGCGTCGGCTCGTTCGCCGCATGGCGCCCGGATCCCGCGCGCGACGCGCAGCGCCGCGTTAACATCCGCGTCACCGACGAGATCGTCACCGCGCTGAACGAGCGCCGCATCAAGCTCGCCTATGAGCCGGTGGTCTCGGCCGCCTCGCGCGAACGCGCGTTCCACGAATGCCTGGTGCGGATGGATCAGGGCGATGGCCAGGTGCTGCTCGCACCCGACATCGTGCCGGTCGCCGAACGGCTCGGTCTGATTCGCCTCGTCGATCATCGCGTGCTCGAGCTCGTGGTCGCCGAGCTCGCGGCTGCACCCGACATCTGCCTCAGCCTCAACATCTCGCCCGATACGACCATGGATCCCGATTGGTGGGCGGGGATCGAGTCGCTGATGCTGGCTCATCCCGGCGTCGCCGAGCGGCTGATCGTCGAGATCACCGAAACGGTCGCGATTCAGGACATCGATGATGTCCGCGGCTTTGTCACGCGGCTGAAGAATTTCGGCAGCCGCATTGCCATCGACGATTTTGGCGCCGGCTACACCTCCTTCAGGAACCTGCGCAAGCTCGGCGTCGACATCGTCAAGATCGACGGCGCCTTCGTTCAGAACGTCACGCGGTCCGCCGACGATCGCGCCTTCGTGCAGACCCTGATCGACCTCGCCCGCCGCCTCGAAATCAAGACGGTCGCCGAATGGGTGCAGGACGAAGAGGCCGCAAGCATGCTGCGCGACTGGGGCTGCGACTACATCCAGGGTCGTCTGATCGGCCTCGCCTCAGCCGAGCGGCCATGGGGCGCACCGCCGGACAATGCGCTGCCTGCGGCAGGGTAGGTGTTTTCGTTTTCGTCGCGCGGGGATCTCGCTTCACCTCTCCTTTGCGGGAGAGGGCGGATACGTCAGGCAGTAAGTATAAACCTCCTCACGCCCCTTCGTCCAACGCCACCAGCTCACGCTTCTTGCGCAGCGCGGGCAACAGTGGTGCGATCAGCAGCACCATCGCCAGCGCAAGACACGCCGCCGAGATCGGCCGCTGCACGAAGGTCCAGAGATCGCCCTGCGACAGGATCAGCGACTTGCGCAGATTGTTCTCCAGCATCGGTCCGAGCACGAAGGCGAGTACCAGTGGCGCGGGCTCATAGCCGAGCTTGCGCATGAAATAACCGATGATCCCGAACGCGATCATCACGTAAACGTCGAACACGTTGTTGCTGGAGCAGTAGACGCCCAGGATCGTGAACAGGATGATCAGGGGGAAGAGGATGTTATAGGGCAGCTTGAGCAGTTGCACCCACATGCCGATCATCGGCAGATTGAGGATCAGCAACATGACGTTGCCGATATACATGCTGGCGACGATGCCCCAGAACAGGCCGGGGTTTTGTGTGATCAGCAGCGGCCCCGGTTGCAGGCCGTGAATGACGAACGCGCCGAGCAGCAGCGCCATCACCACGTTCGGAGGGATTCCCAAGGTCATCAGCGGAATGAACGCGCCGCCGGCCGCCGCATTGTTGGCGGATTCGGGGCCTGCGACGCCCTCGATCGCGCCTTGGCCGAACCGCTCCGGCGTTTTCGACAGCCGCTTCTCCAGCGCGTAAGACGCGAACGAGGCCACCACGGCGCCGCCACCCGGCAGGATGCCGAGCAGAAAGCCGAGCAGCGTACCGCGTGCTACGGGACCGGCGCTCGCCTGCCAATCGGCCTTGTTGGGCAAGAGCTGCGTGATCTTGGTGTTGATGATGTCGCGCTTGATCGCCTGCTCGGTGTTGAGCAGCACCTCGGCGACGCCGAACAGGCCCATCACGACGGGCACGAGGCCGATGCCGTCGATCAACTCCATGCGGCCGAAGGTCAATCGCGGCTGCGCCGTGATGCTGTCGAGGCCGATCAGGCCGAGCACGACGCCGATGCAGGCCATCAGCAGCGCCTTCGGCATCGAGCCCTGGGTCAGGAAAGTGAGCACGACGAGGCCGAGCACCATCAGGCTGAAATACTCGGCCGGGCCAAAGGCGATGGCGATACTGGCAAGCCTCGGCGCCACCAGCATCAGCGCGATCAGCGCAAAAGTGCCGGCGATGAAGGAACCGAAGGCGGAGATGCCGAGCGCGGGGCCGGCGCGGCCCTGCTTCGCCATCTGGTGGCCGTCGATGCAGGTGACAACGGAGGCAGCTTCGCCGGGGATGTTGACCAGGATCGACGTGGTCGAGCCGCCATACATCGAGCCGTAATAGATGCCGGCCATCATGATGATGCCGGATTCCGGCGTGCCCGACAGCGTCACCGGCAACAGCAACGACATCGCCGAGATCGGCCCGATGCCCGGCAGCACGCCGACCAGCGTGCCAATGAAGACACCGATGAAGCAATAGAGCAGGTTGATCCAGGTCAGCGCAACGCCGAACCCGTGCGCGACATTGGCGAGCGTATCCATGCGATCAGCCGATCCCGAACAGGCCAGAGGGCAGCTGAATCAAGAGCAGGCGCTTGAGCACCCACCACATGCCGAGCGGAACAAGCACGGCGATTGGAATCGCCAGCGTCCAGCGCACGGGATCGATCAGGCGCAACAGCAGCAGCATCAACGGGATCGACGACAACAGGAATCCCAGCGGCTCCAGTGCGAACGAGAACGCGGTGAGGCAGGCGATGACGAGAAGTGGCTTGCTCCAACGCACATTTTCCCAGCGTGAGGCCAGCGTTGGCCCGCCCTCGGTGATTGCCGAGATGATGATGCTGGTTGCGAACACGCATATCAGGATGCCCGTGTAGAACAGCACGTAGCCGGAGCCGGGATCGTTGATGGTGCCGAGCTTGAGCTTCAGCCCCGACCAGATCACGAAGGCGCCGAGTGCGAGCCCGATCGACCCGCCCCAGAGTTCGGAGTTGCTGAGGCGGAGTTTGACGTTGGTTTGGTTGTTCATCGCTTGTCTCTCAGCCGTTCCCCGGACGCTGCGCAGCACGAAGTGGTGCGCTGCAGATCCGGAGGTCCGATGGTTCGTGGCAAGGTGGTTCCGGCTCTGCGGTGCATCGCTGAAGAAGCGCTGCACCGCGTCCGGGACACGGAAGCGGCTCAGCCTATTTCTTCGCCAGCCCGAGTGTCTCGATCACCTTGCGCTCGGACTCCGTGACCTCGACAACGAACTTCTTGTAATCCTCTGTGTTCTTGTAGTTCGGCACCATGTCATATTTGGCGAGCGTTGCCACGACGGCCGGGTCTTCGACCGCCTTTTTGAACGCATCGTGCAGCTTGGCGACGATTTTCGGATCCATCCCCTTCGGGCCGGCGATGCCGAACGGGGAGTCATAGACCATGGGATAGCCGAGTTCCTTCAGCGTCGGTACATCCGGGTAATTCGGCGAGCGGGCACCAGTCCACACCATCAATAACCGCAGCTTGCCAGCGTCGACCAGCGGCCGCCATCCCGTGGAGTCTGCCTGAAGCATTGTATGCTGCCCCAGGACCGCGGCGTTGGTTTCCGCGCCGCCTTTGAACGGCACCTGGGTGAGCTTGATGCCGGACATCGCCGCGATCTGCTCCATGCCGATGTGCAGCGAGGTGCCGGTGCCCGGCGTCGCGTAGGTCACCTTGCCCGGGTTCGCCTTGGCGAACTCCACCACGTCCTTCCAACTCTTGAACTGGGACTCCGCGTTGGTGGTGACGCCGAAGGTATAGCCGGTGAGATGGATGATGTAGGTAAAATCCTTCGCCGGATCCCATGACACCTCCTGCATCAAGGGCAAGCGGAAGACGGTGATCGGGATCTGGGAGATGGTGTAGCCATCCGGCTTCGCGGCCGCGGCCATGGTTGCAGGCCCCACGGTGCCGCCGCCGCCGGCCTTGTTGTCGATCACGATGGGCTGACCCAGGACCTTCGAAGCGCTGTCGGCGATCGCCCGCATCGAGATGTCAGTCGAACCACCGGCCGGCCAGGGCACGATCAGCGTAATCGGCTTGGTAGGATAGTCCTGCGCACTGGTGGCAGTGGAGAGCACTGCGCCTATGACCGCATGTATGGCGGCAAAGGCAATCGTCTTCAGCCCGGATCGCGACATAGAAACGCCTCCCTCGCAGCGGCCTCGCTCAAGCCGCCGTCTCTCATTTTGTGGGACGATTGTTCCCGAAATCACGAGAGAAGAAAAGCGCCATTGCGTCTGTGCCAGGCAAGGAGCGAGACGGCACTTCCGCCGGAAACCATCCATGCGACAATTGGTCGTTCGGCGGCGTGCCGAGATACGGAATTTGAGCGGGCGAAGCCGCTACGCCACGCGCCGGATTGCGCTCAGCGTCTCGATGATGCCGCCGACTTCGGCCGCCGGGCACGGCTTGCCGAAATAATAGCCCTGCACGGCGGTGCAGCCGCATTCGCGCACGAAGTCGAGTTGCTCCGCGGTCTCCACCCCCTCCGCCGTGGTCTCGACCCCGAGCACGGAGCCGAGGCTGGCGATGGTGCGGACGATGGCGACGCTTTCGGGGCTCTCGCCGAGGGTGCCGACGAAAGAGCGGTCGATCTTGATGCGATCGAACGGAAATTTGCGCAAATAGCTCAGCGAGGAATAGCCGACGCCAAAATCGTCGAGGCTGACCCGCACGCCGAGTGCGCGGAGCTGGTGCAGGATCTCTATCGTCGCCTCGCTGTCGTCGAGCAGCGCCGTCTCGGTGACCTCGAGCTCGAGGCGTTGTGGCGACAGGCCGGCTTCCGCAAGTGCGCTCGTGACCATCGTCACCAAGCCGCGCGAGCGGAACTGCACCGGCGACAGGTTTACCGCGATGGTGACCTCGGGCCAGGATACAGCGGACGCACAGGCGGTTCGCAGCACCCTTTCGCCGATCGGGACGATCAGCCCGGTCTCTTCCGCGATCGGAATGAATTCGGCCGGCGAGACGAAGCCGCGCGAGGGATGCTTCCAGCGCAACAGCGCTTCGAAGCCGGTCAGCTCGGAATTGTCGAGCCGCACTTGCGGCTGGAACACGAGATGGAATTCACGTGCTTCCAACGCGCCGCGCAGATCGTGCTCCAGCGCATGCCGGCTGCGCGCCTCTTCCTCCATCTCGGGCTCGAACAGCTGATAGGCGCCGCGGCCCTTGGCCTTAGCCTGGTAAAGGGCGAGGTCGGCGCATTTCATTAGCTCGTCGGCATCGAGCCCGTGGTCGGGCGCGACCGCGATACCGACGGAGACGCCGATATGGATCGACTGGTTTTCCAGCGGCGGGGGGTGGCCGATGATCTCGACCAGGCGACGGGCGAGCTTTTCAGCCGATTGCGGCTGCGGTCCGCGTTGGAGCACGGCGAATTCGTCGCCGCCGAGCCGCGCGACGGTATCATGCTCGCCGACATTCTCCTTCAGCCGCGCCGCAACCCAGCGCAGCAGGCGGTCGCCTGCCGCGTGGCCGAGGCGGTCGTTGACGGTCTTGAAATTATCGAGGTCGAAACACAGCACCGCCATCGCGCCGCCGGCGATCGCGACCTGGTTCAGCCCCTCGCTCATCTTCTCGCGGAACAGCGTGCGATTGGGCAGGTCTGTCAGCGAATCGTGGCGTGCCATGTGCGCGACGCGGGCCTGGGCCTTGTGGCGCTCGGTGACATCCTCATAGGTGACGACCCAGCCGCCAAGCTCCATCCGCTTGTGATTGAGCTTGATGATGCGGCCGTCGCTCAAATGGCGATGCAGCGTGTGCTCGCCCTCGCGCAGCCTCTCGACATAGTCGGCATAGAGCCGCGCGCCCGTGGTGTTCGGATGGATGCCGAGCTCGCAGCTGTGCTCCATGATCTCGCGCATCGAGACGCCCGGCTTCACGATCTCGGTCGAGAGGCCGTACATCTCGATATAGCGGCGGTTGCAGACGATGACGCGCAGGCTCGAATCGAGCATGCACAGGCCCTGGCTCATGTTGTTCAATGCGGCGTCGAAACGTCGATACTGCTCGCTCAGCTCCTCGATGGCGCGCTCGCGTTCGGTGATGTCCTCGTAGGTGGCGACGAAGCCGCCATCGGGCAGTGCACAATAGCGCACCGAGATCACGATCCCGTTGGACATGCGCCGTCGCATCGGCGAGGAATCGCGGTTCGCGATCCTCGCGCTGGCGGCTTCCAGGAGTTGTTGCGGGCTGTATTCGGAAGCGAACGCGCCGTTCGCCATCGACCGCTCGATCAGCTCGGAAAGATGCGTGCCGGGCCGTGTCTCCTCGGGCGACAGTCGGCAGATCGTGCGGTAGGTGGTGTTGCAGACGCGAAGCCGCATCTCGCTATCGTAGAAAGCGAGTCCGTGCGCCATGTTCTCCAGCGCCGCATCGAGGATGAAGTTCTGCTGCCTCAGCGTTTCCTCGTATTGCAGCCGCTCGGTGACGTCCTCGTGCACCGTCACCCAGCCGCCGTCGGGAAGGAAGCGGGAGACCGCCTGCACCATCCGCCCGTCATAGCGCATGACCAGCAGGGTTTTCGCTTTCCTGGCGCGCACGTCAGCCAGCCTGGTGTGATGGAACTCATCGGCCGACATGCCCGTCAGGTTGCCGCGCGACATCCAGTGCTCGATCACTGTGCTGTGCGAGATGCCCGGCTTCACGATTTCGGAGTCGAGGTTGTAAAGGTCAAGGAACCGGCCGTTGCAGACGACGACGCGGCTGTCGGCATCGTACATGATGAGGCCGTGCGACATGTTCGCGAGCGCGTGCTGGCTACGCTCCGTCTGCACGCGCAATTCCGCCTCGAGTCGGGCGAGACGACTGACGTCGTCGCAGATCGTCATCCAGCCGCCGCCGGGGAGAGGCTTCAGCTCGAGCGCCATGACGAGGCCGCTGGCAAGCCGCTGTTCGGTGCGGAATGGCTTGCCCCCTGCAATTTGCGCCAACCGCGCCGAGTAAAGTGCATCAATCTCGTCCTGCGGAAAGTTTCCGCGCGTCGCGCTGTGGGCAAGCACCTCGCGATAGCTCGTGCCCACCCGCACGATATCGGCCGACATGTCGAACAGCGTGAGGTAGCGCTGATTGACCAGCACGATCCGGTTGTGGGCATCGTAGACGCAGACGCCCTGCTCCATGTGGTCGAGCGCAAGCTGGCTGAGCGCGACCAGGGCCTCGGGGGCCTGTTCGCGGTGTGCACCATGCTCGTTCTCGCGGGTCGACATCATGAGAGTCGTGGATCTCGGCGGGCAATAGACTTAACGCGACGTAATTCAGCCGCCGAGGGTAGCGAAGAGGCCGGAAAATTCCCTTAAGGGCAGTAGTTTACGGAGAGTGACCGGCGGTGCAGAGATGCGTGTGCACGGAGTATCACTGTCATCCTGAGGTGCCGGAGCATAGCTGAGATCTGGAAGGGCGTCGGGCCGGCTGCATCGCGGCCGGTTCATCCTTCGAGGCGTGCCGCGCTGCACAGGGCGAGCACCTCCGGATGACGGGCCAAGGCGCAGCCTGCCGGCCTGCTCAAGGCCCGTACAGCACCAGTTCCGTGTCGGTGAGATCGGCGAGCTGCGGCCGGTGCGGGCCCTTGAAATATTTGCGGCCGCGCCGTTCGGTGTAGAGGCCGACGAGGCCGGGAAGCGGGCCGTTGGAATCGACGGCCACCGCAATCTTGCCGAGCCGCAGCAACAGCCGGCCGATCCGGCCGGCGCAAGTGGCATATTCGGCGGTGTTGCGGCAGTAGATCAGCTTCATCGCAGGCGGCGCAATGAAGCCGCGGCGGATGCGCACCGGTTGCAGGATGAAGGGGAACGTTCCCTCCGGTGTGCGGCAGACGAGGCTGAGGCAATTGTAGCGCGCATGTCGTGTCAGCAACTCGGTCTCGGGTTCGCCAAGCCCCTGGATCGCCTTGGCGTGCGGCGAGATCACCTCGATCGTGCTCCAGCGCGGGGGGCGCGCCAGCGCAGGCACCGAGAAGAATATCCCGCAGCAATAGGCGCGAAAGCCCTGCGTCTCGATGATCGGCCAGGTCCACGGCGCCGGGCTGATGTTGAGATAAGTGACGTCCTTGTGCCGCTGCGCGATCTTGGTCAGCAGCGGCGCGTAGTTGCGGTAGGCCGGATCGACATACCAGCTCGACAAATTGCACTGGATGGCGGTCTCTTCGCCGTGCTGGCGCGCCGTGTAGATCAATAGCAGTACGCCGACCGGTGTGCCGTCATCCTCGAGCATGTAGCCGAAGCGCGGATAGCCCTCCGGCACGGTCCGGAAAGCCTGCCGGCGCAGGCCTTGTATCCAATAGTCCCGCGAGCGGCCGATGAAGCCGCCCGTCAGCAGGTCCGCGATGGCTTCGACATCGGGCTCGGTGATTTCGCGGCATCGGACCTTGGTGTGGATCACGCTCGTCTTGCCCGTGGAAATGGTCAGCCTCGTGAGTTCCGTTAGCGCCAGCCTTCGCCGTGGGCCTCGGCCGCAACATGCGGCTGTAAGCCCAGGACGTCCCGCACCCTGGCTGGCCAGGAAGCGGTATCAGTGCCGTGGGTGTGAAACAGGGCGACCGCGAGCCGGTCCATGCCGAAGGCAACGCAGCCGGTGTGGGCCGGCTCGCCATTGGCATCCTGAATGCCCCAGGTCGTGCCGAAATGCTCGCGGTGATAGTTGAAGCTCATGCAGGCGGTCGGCTGCTGCTCCGAGCGCAGCGGGATCAGGAGCTCGAACTTCAGCTGCTGCTGCTTCTGGCTCACCGCCTTCATCTGGCCGACGCGGCCGAAGAAAGGATCGCTGGCGTAGTCGACGCGGAAGGTCAGGCCGAGGTCGCGGGCGATCGCCTGCGCGCGCACCATCCAGCGCTCGCGGAAGTCGGCGACGTCATCGGGGCTGCCGATACAGACATATTCGCGCATCCGGAACGATTGCAGGCGGTCGAGATGCTTTGACGGCTCGCGGCGGAAGCAATCGGCGGCGACGTCGAAGCGCAGACCGCCCTTCGGCAATTGGCCTCGGCTTGCTGCGATCGGGTAGACGGGATAGCAGGCGGCTGGCGACAGCACGAGGTCGGCCGGCGAGAGCGATGAGGTCCAGTCGCCACCGGCATCAAAGCGGCTCACCGCAGCGTTGATCTCGCGTTCGGTGCCGTGCAGCCCGCAGACGCAGCCGAGCAGGTTCGGAAAGCTCTTGAGGTAGCCGGATTTCTCCAGCTGAGCCCGGCTCATCACCGGCGGAAAGCGCATCACCTCGGTTCCGGCCTCGCGATGGCCAGTGATCAGCGTGGCGAGCTTCTCGACGATGCCCTCGTAGAGCGCGGTGCGGGCGTAGACCCCGTCCGAGCCCATGCGGTGGAATAGCTTGTCGATGAGATGATCGAGCGGATCGATGATCTCTGGTGCGGTCGCGGGCGAATTGGGGAGGACGGCAATGTTCATGGAGTTGATGTCCTGCTATCTCAAATTGTTCTTGTTGGTTCAGTCGCCAAGGCTAGTCGGTCATGAAGGCACGTCAGTCACGAAGGCTCAATGGAACGCCGCTCATCAGCGTCGATGTCGCGGCGTTGGCGAGAATACGGTCATTGTTGATCATGATCGGCGACGACAGAACGTCGCGCAGGTGGCGGCCCATGGTGAACTCACCGTCGTTGCGGTAGCCGGAAAGGCCCGCTGTGCGCATCGCATGCATCACAGTCTCGACCGCGAGCTCGGAGGCCTGCACCTTTAAAAGCGTGATCGAGGATTGGAAGTCGAGCGAGCTCAGCGCGCGCTCGTCATGCTCGGCGCCGGCGAAGGCGTCGATGTTGGCAGCGATCAGCGCGCGCAGCTTTGCGAGTGACATCTTCGCGGCGGTGAAATGCGCCGCGGCCGGCGGCATTTGTCCGCCGGAGCTGCGGGCCGCTTTGCGAATGAAGGCCTGCGCACGGGTCACCGCGGCGGCGGCAATGCCGGCCCAAGCGGACGACCAGCATAGATGCGCGAATGGCGTCATGGTCTGGGCGTGGATCTTGTCATAGGATTCCGGGAAAACGCGGTCGGCGGGGCAATCCACCTTCAGCTCGAAACCGGTCGAGCAGGTGCCGCGCATGCCGAGCGTTTCCCAACCCAGCGTGCGCTTCAGCGAATAATCGTCCTTGGCGAGTGCCAGCAGCACTTGGTCGGAAGCGGCAGCGTCAGTGGCGCGGCGGGCGATGGTGACGAGACCGTCGGCTTCGGCGCCGTAGGAGATCACGGTGGCGTCGCGTACTAGCGACACGATGTCGCCGGCGTGATCGACGGCGGCGGCGCTGGCGCGGATGTTGCCGCCGTTCTGTCCCTCGGTGGTGGAAGAGGCGAGCAGCCACTGGTCGCGCGCGACCCGGCGCATCATGGTTTCCATCCAGGGGATGCCGTGGCCGTGCCTGACGACGCAGGCAACCTTGGTCTGGTGCATCGCGTAGATCATCGCGGTGGAAGCGCAGGCGCGTCCGAGCGTATAGCAGATGTCGGTGACATCGTAGATTGAGGCGCCAAAGCCGCCGAATTCGACCGGGATCATGACGCCAAGCAGTTTCTGCTCGCGCGCAACCTCGAAAGCCTTGTGGGGGAAGCGGGCGTCGCGATCGACCCCGTCTGCGTCGGCCGCTGCGGCAGCGGCTGTCCGGGCGGCACGCTCGATCAGGGAGGGGCCCTGCTCGAGAAAGCTCGTCTGCGTTTCGTCGACAGTGAGGACTGCTTCACGCACGTTCATGCTCGTCCGCCTCCGGTTCGCCGTTCGAGATCGCCGCCATCATTCGCGATGCCGCCGGCGATCCTCCGACCATCTTTGCTTGTGAGACGAGGCTACGGATTTAATTCAAATTCGTCGATGAAATAGAGGGTAAACAAAGCCCAATTCCGAACGAACAGTTAAGGTCAGGTTGTTGGAGGGGGCCGAAATTCAGCGGACCCGTTAGGATTCTGGAAGAGCCCTCCAAATTTTAGTCAATCTGAGTCATCGTTTACTAAGAAGGACGAAGTAATCCTCGCGCCCATTGCGGGATCGACTGGCCGTGCCCATCGTAGCCGGCAGTCCGGTCCGCCTCCGATAGACAGATGGGAATTTGCCGATGCAGGCTTTCAATACCGACATGCGCAATCGCATCATCAAGCTGGTGAAGGGCATCATCGAACAGAACTCGCTCACGGCGGACATCACGCCATCGGCGAAGCTCGTCGATGTCGGCCTGACCTCGATGGACATGGTCAATCTGATGCTCGGCGTCGAGGCCGAGTTCGACTTCACCATCCCGCAAGCCGAAATCACGCCGGAGAATTTCCAGACCGTCGAGACGCTGGAGCGGATGATCGCAGCTCAGCTGCAGCCGGCGAACGCAGCTTAGTTGAACCACTGCGGTCGTTCTGGCGAAAGCCAAGACCCATTTCCCAGGGAGCAGTTTTGCGGAGACCGGTCGTTCGGGACAAAGACCGTTCGCAACCGATAGACGTCGCAGTATGGGTCCTGCTTTCGCCAAGGCGACACCGATGGCGTGGCGATAGCGCCCGTTTCCTGACCACACCACCACCCCGTTCCAAATCTGGCGCAAAACTGGCATAGCTTGACCATGTCGCACGTGGCGGATGGGATGGAGCAGGCATGACGCAGGCGGTATTGGGCATCATCGGCGGTTCCGGCATCTATGATCTGCCGGGCCTAGAGGGTGCGCACGAAGAGGAGATCAAGAGCCCCTGGGGCGAGCCGTCAGCGCCCCTGCGCCGCGGCTCCATCGCCGGCTTGCCGATCGTGTTCCTTCCGCGGCACGACAAGGGACACCGACTGTCGCCCTCCGACATCAACTACCGCGCCAATATCGACGTCCTGAAGCGCGCAGGTGTCACCGACCTGATCTCGCTGTCGGCCTGCGGCTCCTTCAGGGAGGAACTTCCGCCCGGCACCTTCGTGCTGGTCGATCAGTTCGTCGACCGCACCCACAAGCGCGAGAGCTCGTTCTTCGGCCGCGGCTGCGTCGCCCATGTCTCGATGGCCCATCCGGTCTCGCCACGGCTGCGAATCCATCTTGCCGCAGCGGCCGAAGCCGAGGGGATCGCAATCGCGCGTAGCGGCACCTATGTCTGCATGGAGGGGCCGCAATTCTCCACTTATGCGGAGAGCATGACTTACAAGACGCTGGGCTATTCCGTGATCGGCATGACCAACATGCCCGAGGCCAAGCTCGCGCGGGAAGCCGAAATTTGCTATGCCACCGTTGCGATGGTGACGGATTTCGACTGCTGGCATCCCGACCACGATGCCGTGACCGTGCAGGACATCATCCGTGTGCTGAATTCGAACGCCGACAAGGCGAAGGCGCTGGTCGCGCGGCTGGCAAGGGATTTTCCGCGCGAACATGAGCCGTGCCCGATCGGCTCGGATCGCGCGCTCGACACCGCCCTGATCACGGCGCACGAGGCCCGGGATCCCGAGCTTTTGAAGAAACTCGATGCGGTGGCGGGGCGCATCCTGCGCGGTTGAGACGAAAGGCAGAATGCCATGAAGGTCGACGGCAAGCATTTTCGCAGCATCTGGCGCCAGCGCGACGGCTGGTCGGTCGGCGCGATCGACCAGCGCAGGTTGCCCCACGAGTTTGTTGTTGCGGAGCTGACGTCATGCGAGGAGGCGGCGGTCGCCATCCGCGACATGCTGGTGCGCGGCGCGCCGCTGATCGGCGCCACCGCCGCTTACGGCATCGCGCTCGCGATGCGCGAGGACGCCTCCGACGCCGGCCTGAAGCGTGCCTATGACACGCTCGTCGTGGCGCGGCCGACCGCGATCAATCTGAAATGGGCGCTGGACGAGATGCGCGCGAGGCTCGCACCGATCGATCCGGTTGAACGGGCGGAGGCGGCCTACGCGCGCGCCGACGAGATCGTCGAGCAGGATGTCGAAATCAACCGCGGCATTGCCGGCAACGGCCTGAAGCTGATCGAGGCGATCGCGGCGAAGAAGCCGGGCGATACGGTCAACGTTCTCACTCATTGCAACGCCGGCTGGCTTGCGACGGTCGACTGGGGCACCGCGACGGCGCCGATCTATCTTGCGCATGAGCGCGGCATCAAGATCCATGTCTGGGTCGACGAGACCCGCCCGCGCAATCAGGGCGCCTCGCTCACGGCTTGGGAGCTCGGCCATCACGGCGTGCCGCACACGGTGATCCCGGACAATACCGGTGGCCATCTGATGCAGCACAGCATGGTCGACCTCGCCATCGTCGGCACCGACCGCGTCGCTGCCAATGGCGACGTCTGCAACAAGATCGGCACCTATCTGAAGGCGCTCGCCGCGCACGACAACGGTGTGCCGTTCTACGTGGCGCTGCCGTCGCCGACGATCGATTTCGCCGTCCATGACGGCATCCGTGACATCCCGATCGAGCAGCGCAGTGGCTCTGAGGTCACCGACATGACCGGCCGCACCGCGGATGGGAGACTGGAGACGGTGCGCATCGTGCCGGAGGGCTCCCCGGTCGCGAATTATGCATTCGATGTGACACCGGCGCGGCTCGTGACCGGCCTCATCACCGAGCGCGGCGTGCTGAAGCCCGACCGCGCCTCGCTCGCGGCCGCGTTTCCGGAGCGGATCGCCTCCGCTGCAGAATAGGTTGGACTAGCAGAGCTTCAACCCCGTCGCGACCTCGAGCTCGGCGATGGCCTGGGCCCCGCTGGTGACCTTGATCGTGGTCATGCCCATCTCGCGAGCCGGCTTGAGATTGACGCCGAGATCGTCGAGATAAACGCAATTGTTGGGATCAACCTTCAGCGTCTCGACCATCAGCCGGTAGATGCGTGGATCGGGTTTGCGCAGGCCGATTTTGGCGGACTCGATGACGTGATCGAACAGTGCCATCACCTCGGCAATGTAGAGCGTGCGTCCCGTCAGGCTGCCGATGGCGTTGGCCGGCAGGTTGTTGGTGATGCAGCCGGTCTTGAATTGCGCCTTGATGCGCTTCAGCGCCTCGACCATCTCGGGACGCAGATCGCCCTGGAGCAGCGGCAGCACGTCGCGCCCGCGCACTTCTGCGCCAAGCGCTCGTGATTCCTCGGCGAACAAAAGATCGAACGTGTCGATATCCACCTCGGCGCGTTCAAACTTGGCCCAGGCATTTTCCAGATGGTTGGCGGCGTTGGTGCGCCGTATGATGTCGATGGGCAGGCCACGCTCGGTCTCGAACCGGGCGAACGCCTCGAACGGTGAGCTCGTCAACACGCCGCCAAAATCAAAGATCACAGCCTCGATCGTCAAGGTCCCGTCCTCGTCAATTCAGTGCCAGGATGGCTGACAAGACGGCTAGCACGCGCTATCGGCAAGGGCCAGCCTGAAGCAAACTCCGCCCCTTGACCGAAGGGCCTGCCAGACGTGTTCCCATGAAGACAATTGCGACATTCATCACCGCCATTCTGCTGCTCGCCACGCCTGCTCGCGCCATCGTCGGCGGCGGCACGCCGCAAGCGGAGGGTGTCGCGCGCGCCATCGTCACCATCGTTGGCTCGCGCGGCAATTTTTGCACCGGCAGCCTGATTGCACCGAAGCTGGTGCTGACGGTCGCTCACTGCGTGCAGCCCGGCGCGGACTACAAGATTGTCGATCGCGGCGGCGACGGCCAGCCGCAATTGCTGAACGTCCGTTCTGTCGCGATCCATCCGAATTTCAACATGCAGGCGATGCAGGCGCATCGGGCGACCGCCGACGTGGCACTGCTGCAACTGGAAATTCCACTGAAGGGAAAATCGACGGTGCCGGTCGGTGCACCGGATATTCCAATCCGCGTCGGCAGCCGCTTTACCATCGCCGGCGTCGGCGTCACAGTTCGCGGTGATGGCAAGAGCGGTGGCATTACGCGTGTGGCTGCGCTGGTCGCCACCGGCCAGCCCGGCACGCTGCAGATCCGGCTAGTTGATCCCCTAACCAACGGTGTTCGTGACGGAATCGGCGCTTGTACCGGCGATTCCGGCGGACCGGTGTTCGAGGACAAGCCGAACGGTGCCGTGCTCGTTGGCGTCGTCAGTTGGTCGACCGGGCCGAACGGCGCCGCAGGTTGCGGCGGGTTGACCGGGGTCACTCCGCTCACGCTCTACCGGGATTGGATCTTGCAGACCGCACGGAGCTGGGGTGCGGCACTGTGATTTGACCGCGACCGGATCTATGTCATGTTGAAACGGAAGCGCGATGGGCGACACTGCCTGTCGCGGAGGAAACGCGCCGTCCAGTCAAGGCCGGCCACGAAAAACGAGCAAGGCAACAAGCAACAATGAATGTCGCTGTTCGCGGTCACACCGCTACCAAGCAAGCTTCCGAACATTTCGACGTGCTGATCGTCGGCGCCGGCATCTCCGGCATCGGCAGCGCCTATCATCTCACCAAGCAGCTTCCGGGCACGAGCTTCGTCATTCTGGAGACGCAGGCGAGCTTCGGCGGCACATGGATCACACATCGTTATCCCGGTATCCGTTCGGACAGCGATCTCCACACCTTCGGCTATCGCTTCAAGCCCTGGGTCGGACCGCCGATCGCGACCGCCGAAGAGATCCTCGCCTACATGAACGAGGTGATCGAAGAGAACGATCTCGCGAAGCACATTCGCTACAAGCACAAGATCAATTCCGCGAGCTGGTCGAGTGAGCAAAGTCTCTGGACCATCGAGGCGGTAGCGACCGACACCGGCGAGCCGAAGACCTTCACCGCAAACTTCCTCTGGATGTGCCAGGGCTATTACCGGCATTCGGAGGGTTACACGCCAGAATGGAAGGGGATGGACCGGTTCAAGGGCCGCATCGTCCATCCGCAGACATGGCCCGACGACGTCGATCTCACGGGCAAGAAGGTGATCGTGATCGGCTCCGGCGCGACCGCGGCAACACTTGTTCCGAACATCGCGGACAAGTGCGCGCATGTCACGATGCTGCAGCGCTCGCCGACCTATTTCCGGCTCGGTCGCAACGCCATCGAAATCGCGGAGGAGCTGCGCAGGCTTCAAGTCGACGAGGAATGGATTCATGAGATCGTCCGGCGCAAGATTCTGTTCGAGCAGGATGCATTCACCAAGCTTTGCGTCTCCAAGCCGGAGCAGGTGAAGAAGGAGCTGATCGGTCAAATCAGCGCGGTCCTCGGCCCCGACTACGACGTCGAGACCCATTTCACGCCAAAGTACCGGCCGTGGCGGCAGCGCATCGCCTTCGTGCCGGATGCCGATCTGTTCAAGGGGATTGCCAGCGGCAAGGCCTCGGTCGTTACCGACGAGATCGAGTGCTTCGCCGAGAACGGCATCCAGCTCAAATCCGGCAAGCTGCTCGAAGCCGACGTCATCGTCACCGCGACCGGCTTCAACCTGGCCGCCCTGGGCGACATCGCCTTCGAGATCGACGGCAAGCCGCTCGCCTTCGGCGACACCGTCACCTATCGCGGCATGATGTTCACGGGTGTGCCGAACATGGTCTGGGTGTTCGGCTATTTCCGCGCGAGCTGGACGCTGCGCGTCGACCTTGTCGCCGATTTCGTCTGTCGGCTGCTCAGCCATATGAAGGGCAAAGGCGCAAAGAAGGTCGAGGTGAGATTGCGCCCCGAAGACCACAACATGCCGATCCTGCCCTGGATCGATCCGGAAAACTTCAACCCCGGATACATGATACGCAATATGGACCTGTTGCCGAAGCGCGGCGACAAGCCAGAATGGCAGCACAGTCAGGACTACTGGACCGAGAAGGACGAGATTCCGAAGACGGACCTGGACGATGCGGCGTTTGTGTATGGGTGAGGGGATTGCGGGAGCAGCGGCACGCCACGATTGTAAAGCCGTATAGGGCGCGCCGAGCATCGGCCGTCACAGGCGCACGTCACACGATCGGCCGTGAATGTAAGCGGCCTTCCATCGGGCGGTGCCGCGGCTAAGTGGAAGGGCCTTGGCCTGGCGGCCAACGAGCGAGCCAGTTGCTCGCGTCGGAGTGTCACGGCAACTCGCCGGGCATTCTGGCCAAGATTAGTCTTGGTCGCAGCAGTCGCGGTGACCTTCCTTCAGCAAGGATAACGAAGAGGTCACCGCTTCTGCTGCTCAGGCCTTCGCGGCGGCCGCGGCGCCATGGGCGTTCCCGCCATCTTGTTGGCGGTCTCGCTGACGTCGAGCAGCGAACGGCGGATGTCCTCGAGGTAGCTTGCCGATTTCTTCTTCATGGTGTCGGCGAGCTCGTGCAATCCCTGTATCTTCTCGAACAGCTCGTCGGCCTTGCCGTCGACGAAGCCGGGCACCACGCCCTCGATCTTCGTGACGGCCTTGTCGAAGTCCGCGAAGGCGCTGTCGACCTTCGCCATGACGGAGTCGACTTCGCCGCCCTTGCTCCTGAGATCGGCGGTGTAGTTCTCGAATGTGCGCAGGCCCTCCTTGATCGCAGGGGCGTTGCTCACGATCGTACGGTCGACGCTGTGCAGGGCATCGACGATGGACTCGGCATCGCTGAGATCGGCGGTCAGTATGGGAACGCCGTCCAAGTCCAGCGGCACCGGCGGCGCGGAGGGGGCACCCCCGATCAGCGAGATCGCGGCGACGCCCGTGAGACCCTGGAACTCGATGCCTGCGACGGTGTCCTTGCGGATCGGTGCGGTGTTGTCGAGCATCACGAGCGCCACGATCCTGCCGGGACTGTCCAGCTTGATCGACAAGATCTGGCCCGCAGGCACACCGTCGAAATTGACCGGCCCGCCGCGACGCAGTCCGCTGGCGGAGCCGCCTTCGAACACCACGCGCAACTGGCTGCGGCTTTGGATGGTGCGCCATTTCTGCACGCCGAGCAGGACGCCGAACGCCACGGCGATCGCCGCCAGCGTCGCCGTTCCGATCACGAGATTGCTCGCGCGTGCCATGCAGGGAGGATTTTACGGCCAAAGCGGAGAAGTTGGAAGCAGCCCGGATAGACTTTGGCCGCATGTTACGTAGGGCAGGTTAGCGAAGCGTAACCCGCCACGTCTCTCCCATGCAGGAGCGCAAATTCGGGGATTACGCTCCGCTAACCCGGCTCTACCTCATCTCAATGCCCGGCCGCGCGCTTTGCCGCAGCGTTGTTCAGGACGATGAGGGCGTCGACGGCCACGCCCGTCTTGGTGTTGATCAGGAACGGGTTGATGTCGATCGAGGCGATCCGGTCGCCGGCGTCTGCGATCAGGCTGGACAGGCCGACGAGCGCCTTCACTGCGGAGGTCTCGTGCAGCGTCGGCCTGCCACGATAGCCGCGCATCTTGACTCCGGCCTTGGTGCGACCGATCAGAAGCCGCGCCTCGGCCTCGTCCAGCGGCGCGCCGGCGAGTGCGACGTCCTTCATCAGCTCAATGTCGATGCCGCCGGTGCCGAACAGCACGACCGGCCCCATCTCGGCATCGAGCGAGGCGCCGACAACGAGCTCGAGCTCGGCCCTGACCTGCTGCGCGATCAGGATGCCGTCGAGCTTGGGCTTGCCCTTCAGCTTCTTCACCCGAGCCGTGATGTCGGCGAACGCCTTCTTCACCTCGGCGGCACTGTTGAGGTTCAGCACCACGCCACCGATGTCGGACTTGTGCAGGATCTCGGCGCTAACGACTTTAGCGACAACCGGGAAACCGATCTGCTTGGCGATCTTCACAGCTTCCGCCGCCGTCTGCGCAATTGCCTCCTTCGAGATCGGGATGCCGTATGCTTTCAGGAGCTTCTTGGAGGCAACCTCGTCGAGCGCGGCGCCGCTCGCCGACTTCAGCGTCTTCTCGAGCACGGCACGTGCGCCCGGCTTCGAGCGTGAGACGATGTCCGGAACTTCCTTGCGCAGCTTTGCGTAATCGAGCAGCGACTTGATCGCGGTCACCGCGCGGTCCATGCCCTGCATCACCGCCAGATGCGGCAGCGATTTGCGCAGCGCCTTGGTGAACTCGGTGAAGCCGATCGACATCGCGCTGATATAGATCACGGGCTTTGCGGCCCTGCTCGCCATCTCATTGACGATGCGAAGATTGCGCTCGCGCAGCTCGTGCGGCGCCTTCGGCAGCTCAGCGTCGATGATGACGACGTCGATATCGGGATCGTCGATCATCAGCTTGATCGACCTCATGTAGACGGAGGGATCGACCACGGCGGCAAACCCTGCATCGAGTGGATTGCCGACGATCGAGCCCGGGCCGAGCATCTTTGCCAGCTCCGAGCTGACATGGGGGCTCAGCGGCGCGAAATTCAAGCCCACGGCATAGAAAGCGTCGATCAGCATGCCGCGCTTGCCGCCGGACAAGGTGACCGCGGCGAGCCGGTCGCCTCTGGGTGCCACGGCGTGGACGAAGCACTCGGTGGTCTCGATCAGCTCGTCGAGCCCACCGACCCGAATCACGCCTTCGCGGGTTGCAATGGCATCGAATGTCTCGATCGACCCGGCGAGTGCACCGGTATGCGCCATCGCCGCAGCGCGGCCGCCCTCCGACGCGCCGAGCTTGAGCGCGATCACGGGCTTGCTCGCGGCGCGCGCCGCCTTGCACGCGTCGCGGAACGCCTTGGTATTGCGCACGCCTTCGAGATAGACGACGATCACCTTGATGCTCGGGTCCTCGGCGAAATAGCGCATCAGGTCCGGCGTCTCGAGCCCGGCCTCATTGCCGGTCGTCACCATGTAGCCGACGCCGACACCCCGGTCCTCCAGCGCCTGGCGGATCGCCATGACGATGGCGCCGGATTGTCCGGCGATCGCCACCGGCCCCTGCTCCATGGTGACGATACGATCGTCGATATTGGTGAAGAGCTTTTCGCCGGCACTCAAATTGCCGAGACAGTTCGGTCCCGTGACCGCAAGTCCCGTCTCGCGCACGGCTGCTTGCAATTCGGCGGCGAGCTTCTGACTGTCGTCGTCCTGCAACTCGCTGAAGCCCGAGGTGACGATGGTGGCCGAACGCGCGCCGGCCGCGGCGGCATCGCGGATCACCTGCACCGCAGAGCGCGCCGGCACCAGCACCAGGACGTGATCGGGCTGCTCGGGAAGACTGGCAAAGTCCTTGTAGCAAGGGACATCCCAGATGGTGTCGCGCCTGGCGTTGACCGGATAGAGCCCGCCCTCGTAGCCGTACTTGATCAGATTGTTCCAGATGCGCTCGGCATAGTTGCCGGGCTTGTCGGTCGCGCCCACCAGCACGATGTTGCGCGGGTGCAGCATGGCATGGATGCCCTTGACCACGTCGCCGGCGTCGGGTGGGGGAGACCATCGATGGAGAGAAACCGACGCAGCGGACACCTGAGCTTCCATGGCGTGACCTCACCTGTTCTTGTTTTTGGTGGCGCGTCACGCTTTTCTATGGCGAGTTCGCCGCAGTGGCAACCATCAGAAAGGTATGCCGTATGACGGAATGGCGATCCGTCGGTTGCTCCACGCATCGCGGGCCGGCACCTTAGCAGCATCTTCGAGCGGATTGAAAAGCTAGCAGTCGGGATCAATCAAGACGGCGTGCAGGATGTAGCGCTCCGGACCGGCCATGACGGCATCGAACGGCCAACATGTGATCAACACCAGTTCAAACCGCTCTGTCGCGGGATCGATGGCCGATGCATCGAAATGCACCACCGCAGATGAGTCGGCGCGATAGCGAAAGTGCCTGCCGTCGCGGCGGGTGATGTCGATCACGTCGTCAACGGCAACATTCCGCAAGAATCGCGCTCAAAAACCCCCGAGCCGTCTTTGGGAAGGATCGCGCCCGATGACGCCAATCAAGCTTTGTATCGAAAGCATCTGCGACGCACGGTGGAGGAGCGCTTCGCGCTCTTCCTGCCGGGGTAGCCACGCTTTGAATGCATTCGCGCCAAAGATAGCGGCCCTTTCGGCCGCTATCTTGCTTGGGCATGTCGAGCTGATGCGGATTAGCCGCCCGTTTCCGCGCTGATGATATCCCCGAACAGTTCCCACTGACCAGCCTTGAAGCGGATCATCTTGAGCTGCTCGATCGGCGCGAAATCGTTGGCGCCGGTGTTAACCTTGATACCGGGGATCAGCGTGTCCGGCGCAAAGCCCTTCAGGCTGGCAGCCTGCTTCATCACGTTCTCCCGGGTCAGCTCGTCCCCGCACTGCTTCAGCGTCTGGACCAGGGTCTGCGCGGCGGCGTAGCCGTAGACGAGATTGGTATCGGAGACGTTGGCGCCCGGCATGTACTTGTCGATGAAGGCCATGAACTTCTTTATGCCCTCGTCGTCCTTCCATTGCGGGTCGGACGCGTCCTTCAAATAGGTCGCAGACAGCACGCCTTCCGAAGCATCGAGGCCGGCGGGCTTCATCACCGCGCCGATCGAGATCGACACGTCGGTCATCACATGCATCGGTTTCCATTCAAGCTCGGCGATCTTCTTGATCGCCTGCGCCGCGAATTTCGGCGTCGAGATATTGACGAGGACATTGGCGCCGGTGCCCTTCAGCTTGACGATGTGGGAATCGATCGACGGCTCGGTGGTCTCGTAGCTCTCCTCCGCCACGATCAGCGAAGAGGCTTTTTCGCCGAAGATCTCCTTGATGCCGGCGACGTAGTCTTTGCCGAAATCGTCATTGGCATAGAAGATCGCGACCTTGGCATCGGGCTTCGCCTGCAAGATGTACTTAGCGAAGATCCGTGCCTCGACCCGGTAGCTCGGCTGAAAGCCCATGGTCCAGGGAAAACCCTTCGGGTCGTTCCATTTGCTGGCGCCTGTTGCAAGGAAGAGCTGCGGCACCTTCTTGACGTTGTGATATTTCTGCACGGCCGTCTGGGTCGGGGTGCCCAGCGCGTTGAAGACCAGGAACACCTCATCGCTCTCGATCAGCTTGCGAACCTGTTCGACGGTCTTGGGCGGCGAGTAGCCGTCATCATAGGAGATCCAGTTGATCTTGCGGCCGTTGATGCCACCCTGGTCGTTGATCATCTTGAAATAGGCTTCCTCGGTTTTGCCGATGATGCCGTAGGCGGAAGCCGGACCGGAATAGGCTTCGACATTGCCGATCTTGATCTCGGTGTCGCTGGCACCGGTGTCGTATTTCTTTTGCGCGTAGGCACCTTGTACCGAGAGCAATGACAGTGCCGCTGCCGCGGCGAGCAGGGCGAGTTTCTTGTTTTTCATGGCAATTCCTTGGGGCTTTCTTGTGGGTTGGAGCAGGCACTTCGAAAAGAAAAAGCGCCCACGAGGGGGCGCTTTGGTCAGGCGGTGGCGACTTTCTCGTCGACTTCGGAAGCCACCGAGAACTCCTTGCGCAAGGTCGGCTTGTGGATCTTGCCGGTGGCGTTGCGCGGCAGCGCCTCGACGAAGCGGATCTGGCGCGGGCATTTGAAGCGCGCGAGGTTGGCCCCGCAATGTGCGAAAACTTCGGCCTCGGTCAGCTTCTGGCCCGGCTTGACCGCAACGATGGCAAGGCCCACTTCGCCCCATTGCGGATCGGGAATCCCGATCACTGCGGCTTCCGCGATGGCGTTGAGCTGATGCAGGACGTTCTCGACCTCGGCCGGATAGACGTTCTCGCCGCCGGAAATGTACATGTCCTTCCAGCGGTCGACGATGTAGTAGAAACCTTCTTCGTCGACGCGTGTGGCATCGCCCGTATGCAGCCAGCCGTCCGTAAACGACGTCTTGTTTGCTTCCGGCCTGTTCCAGTAACCGGGCGTGATGTTGGGCCCCTTGACCCAGAGTTCGCCGACCTCGCCGACATCGGCATCGCTGCCGTCGGGTCGCACGATGCGGACCTCGGTGTGCAGCACCGGCTTGCCAGCGGAGCCGGCCTTGCGCGCAGCATCCTCGCGATCGAGCACCAGCACGGCCGGCGATGTCTCGGTCATGCCATAGCCCTGCTGAAGCGCGACGCCGCGCGCTTCCCACACTTTCAGCAGCGCCACCGGCATCGGCGCGCCGCCGACACCGCCGACGATCAGCCGGCTGAGATCGGTGGTCGCGAAGGCGGGGTGTTGCGCCATGAACTGGTAGATCGCGGGCACGCCGAAGAAGACGTTGATGCCCTGCGCGGGATCGTTGATGAGGCCGAGCGCAGTGCCGGGATCGAAGGCGCGCATGATCATCACCGTGCCGCCGGCATGCAGCACCGGATTGGTGTAGCAATTGAGACCACCGGTGTGGAACAGCGGCAGCACGGTGAGCAGCACCGAGGACAGTCCGATGCAGGCCGGGCCGCCGAGATTGACGCAATTCCAGAAGGTCATGCCATGGGTGATGGTCGCGCCCTTCGGATGTCCGGTCGTGCCCGACGTGTACATGATGGTCGAGACGTCATCGAGCGTGACTTCTTCGGCGCGGTCGAGCGGTTTGGCGGCGTCGATGCCAGCCTCATAGGACCCGCCGGGGCCGAGCAGCAGGCTGGTTGCGACACCGCAGAGCTTCGCCACGCTCAGCGCCGTCTCGGCCAGGTCGGCGTCGTGGATCATCACCTTCGGCGCGCAGTCGCCCGTGATGAACTGGAGTTCGGGAACGGTGAGGCGGGTATTCAGCGGCACGAAGATGGCGCCGAGCCGTCCGCAGGCGAACTGCACCTCCAGCGTATCGGTGGTGTTCAGCGCCAGCACCGCGACGCGGTCACCGCGCGAGACGTTGAGCGTGTGGCGCAGGAATGAGGCGAGGCGCGAGACACGGGCATCGAGCTGCGAATAGGTGAAGCGGCGCTCACTGGCGAGGTCGATGACTGCCACCTTGCCGGGCGTGCGCCGGCCATGATGAGCGATCCAGTCGTAGTAACGAACGGCCACATATCCCTCCCTCGGCGCTCTTGCGCCGCCATGTTATTTATTGCCATGCACCAGGCCCGGCGTGGCCTTGCTGGGCCAGCCGGAGTTGTGTGCACCATATTTTTGATCCGGAGTTGGCCTGCGAGGAGCGAAAATCGTCTTGCGTCAAGTTGCTGGCGCTTGAAGAGGACCGGCCCTCTCCGGCCAGCCACTTGGCGCAAGTGAAACCAACAAAGTTCCGGCCATGCTGGCCGAGGCGAATCCGTACGAGGCGAGAGTGCCATGAAGAGCCCGTTCTACACTGCGGAGCATGACGCCTTTCGCGATGTCATGCGCCGCTTCGTCGAGAAGGAGATCGCGCCCTTCGCCCATGAATGGGACGAAGCCGGCGAATTCCCGCGCGCGCTCTATCGCAAGGCGGCCGAGATCGGGCTGTTGGGGCTCGGATTCCCGGAGGAATATGGCGGGATCGCCGCCGACCAGTTCATGAAGATCGTGGCGAGCCAGGAGCTCGCGCAGGCTGGTGCCGGCGGTGTCAGTGCCAGCCTGATGAGCCACACCATCGGCTCGCCGCCGATCGCCCGCGCGGCGCGCCCCGAGATCAGGGCGCGTGTGCTGCCGCAAATCCTCGCTGGCGAGAAGATTTCAGCGCTCGCCATCACCGAGCCGGGCGGCGGCTCCGATGTCGCGAACCTGCGCACCCGGGCGCTGCGCGACGGCGATCACTACGTTGTGAGCGGGGAGAAGACCTTCATCACCTCAGGGATGCGTGCGGATTATCTGACCGTTGCGGTGCGTACCGGTAGCGAGGGCGCCGGCGGCGTCAGCCTGCTACTGATCGAGGGCAACAGGCCCGGCCTGTCGCGCACGAAGCTGAAGAAGATGGGCTGGTGGGCTTCCGACACCGCGACGTTGCATTTCGACGAATGCCGCGTGCCCGCCGAAAATCTGATCGGCGAGGAAGGTCAGGGCTTCAAGATCATCATGCAGAACTTCAACAGCGAGCGCATGGGCATGGCCGCGAGCTGCACCGCCTTCGCCCGGGTCTGCCTGGATGAGGCGATTGCCTATGCCAAGGAGCGCAAGACCTTCGGCAAGCCGCTCGCCCAGCATCAGGTGATTCGCCACAAGATCGTCGACATGGCGCAGAAGGTCGCCGCCTCCCAGGCGATGCTGGAGATGCTGGCCTGGCGACTCGAGCAGGGCGAAAGCCCGGTCGCCGAAATCTGCATGATGAAGAATCAGGCGACGCAAACCATGGCCTTCTGCGCTTCGGAAGCGGTGCAGATTTTCGGCGGCGCCGGCTTCATGCGCGGCATCAAAGCCGAGCGCATCTACCGCGAGGTCAAGGTCAATGCCATTGGCGGCGGCACCGAGGAGATCATGAAGGATCTGGCATCGAGGCAGATGGGTTTGTGATTGAGGCTGTCATTCCGGGGCGCAGAGCGCAACGGAGCGAGCCGGGATTCCATCGGGCAGCGACTACCGGAGGGGAATGGATTCCGGGCTCATCGCTCCGCGATGTCCCGGAATGACGAAGGGAAAGACATGCTATTCACCGACCATGACGACATCCGCCGGTCCTTGCAGAAATTCATCGCCAATGAGATCAACCCTCATGTCGATGAATGGGAGAAGGCCGACATCTTTCCGGCGCATGAGCTGTTCAAGAAAATGGGCAGCCTCGGCTTTCTCGGATTGAACAAGCCCGTGGAGTTCGGCGGCTCAGGTCTCGACTACTCCTACGCGCTGATGATGGCAGAGGAGCTCGGGGCCATCACTTGCGGCGGTGTCCCGATGGCCATCGGCGTGCAGACCGACATGGCGACGCCGGCGCTGGCGCGGTTCGGCTCGGACGAGGTGCGGCACGAGTTTCTGGCGCCGTCGATCTCGGGAGACTATGTCGCCTGCATCGGCGTCTCCGAGCCCGGCGCAGGATCGGACGTCGCCTCGATCAAGACCAATGCACGCTCGGATGGCGATGATTACGTCATCAATGGCGGCAAGATGTGGATTACCAACGGCACGCAAGCCGATTGGATCTGCCTGCTGGCCAATACGGGCGAGGGGCCCGTCCATCGCAACAAGTCGCTGATCTGCGTCCCCATGAAGAGCAAGGGCGTCACAATCGCGCGAAAACTCGACAAAATGGGCATGCGCTCGTCAGACACCGCGCAGATTTTCTTCGACGATGTCCGCGTGCCCAAGCGCAACCGGATCGGTGAGGAGGGTAAAGGCTTCACCTACCAGATGATCCAGTTCCAGGAGGAGCGGCTCTGGGGCGCGGCGGCCTGCCTGAAGGCGCATGAATACATCATCGATCAGACCATCGAATACACCCGCAACCGCAAGGCGTTCGGAAAGTCGATCCTCGACAATCAGGTCGTGCACTTCAAGCTCGCGGAGATGCAGACCGAGGTCGAGCTGCTGCGCGCGCTGATCTATCGGGCCGCCGAGCAGCTGGTCGCCGGCGAGGACGTCACCAGGCTCGCCACGATGGCCAAGCTGAAGGCCGGGCGACTCGGCCGTGAGCTCACCGACGCCTGCTTGCAATATTGGGGCGGAATGGGCTTTACCAACGAGACGCCGGTCAGCCGCGCCTATCGCGACAGCCGTCTGACCTCGATCGGCGGCGGTGCCGACGAGGTCATGCTGATGGTCCTCTGCAAGATGATGGGCACGTTGCCCGGCAGTAAAGGAAATGCGTCATGATCACGCTCTACCACTGCGAGGCCGCGCGCTCGTTCCGCCCGCTCTGGATGCTGGAGGAGATGAGGCTGCCCTATGAATTGAAGATGCTGCCGTTCCCGCCGCGGGTGTTCGCGAAGGATTATCTCGGCATCAATCCGCTCGGCACGATCCCCTTCCTGATCGACGGCGAGACGCGGATGACCGAATCCTCCGGCATCTGCCACTATCTCGGCATGAAATATGGTCCGACGCCGCTGATGGTCGGCCCCGAAGATCCCGCCTACGGCGCGTTCCTGAACTGGATGTATTTCAGCGATGCCACGCTGACCTTCCCGCAAACGCTGGTGCTCCGGTACACCCAGCTCGAGCCGGAGGAGCGCCGCAATCCGCAGGTCGCCGGAGACTATGCGAAATGGTTCCTGGGACGCTTGCGCGCCGTTGAGGCAGCCACCGCAAATGCCGAAACCTTGTGCGCCGGCCGCTTCACAGCCGCTGACATTGTCATTGGTTATGCCCTCCGCCTTGCCGACAATATTGGGCTGGCCAGGGATTTCGGGCCAAATGTCGCAGCCTATTGGGCGCGCCTGCAGCAACGCGACGGCTTTAAGCGCGCGGTTGCTGCGGAACAGAGGGCAGGCGTCGAGCAGAACGTCGCACCGCGGGTGCGGGCGTAAGCTTCAGCCCGTCATTCCGTGGCGGTGCGCAGCATCGAGCTACGGCGCATCGTTGCGCACCTGAGAATCTCGGGGTTCCGGGTTCGGTCCTGCGGACGGCCGCGGAATGACTGGCCGTGTCTTTTGACAGCGCTATCCTATCGTGACAGCGCCCAAATTTCCGCTAAGGTGACCTCCGTCCGCAGCGGCCAGAGAGCCGCGCGAGGAGGACCCCAATGGAAGATACAGGTCGCGAATCCGACCATTTGATGCTGATCACGCCGGAACGGGTATTCTATGCCGGCCTGCTCGGCCGCCCCCGCAAGCGGACCCCGGGCTGCTGCCATATCTATGTCGCGGTGAAGGGCAGCCTGCATCTGACGATCGACGACGTCCATACCTCCGACGAATTGATCGTGACCCTGCCCAACCAGCGGCACACCATCGCCAGCGATTATCGCAGCGTGATCAGCGTGACGTTGGAGCCTGAGAGCATGCCGGATGGTGTGATCGAGGCTTTGGCCGGGCGGCTGCGGGGACCGGACAAGACTGCCTATGCCCGCAAGATCCTCGCCGCCTACGCGCTACTTCGCCAGCGCCGCTACGGCGACATCACCACCGCCGAGTTCGACGAGATGTGTTTTGGCGAGGCACTGCCGCGCCGCGTGCTCGATCCGCGCGTGATCCGCGCGGTCGCGCGCATCGAGCGCTTCTCCGGCGAGCCGGTCACGGCCGATACTTGCGCAGCCGAAGCGGGATTGTCCGCCTCGCGCTTCCTGCACCTGTTCAAGGAAGAGACCGGCATCTCGTTCCGGTCCTTCCGCGCCTGGAAGCGTGCGCGGCATCTCTTGCACTACGCCAACCAGGACCTCAACCTCGCCCATCTCGCGCAGGACATCGGCTATCCCGATTCCACCCACTTCAGCCACTCGATACGCCGCTTCTACGGCCTGAAGCCGCGCGCGATCTTCGTCGGCTCACGCGATCTCGCGATCTATCGCAGCACCGAGACGGTGCGGATGGCCGAGGCGAGTTAGCGTCCCTCTCGTAGGGTGGGCAAAGGTGCAATGCGCCATGCCCACCACCTGTCCCGGATCGCGATAGAAGAGGTGGGCACGCTTCGCTTTGCCCACCCTACGAAGCTCGTCGTTTTCCAGCTTCTCCGCGCAAGAAGCCGCATGCCGCGCGTCACATGATCGGAAGCGTTGAATTCTCAACGTGCGAGACACCAAGTCATGAGCGTCAAGGCATGAGCGACAAGGCCGTCATCACCTGCGCGCTGAACGGCGTGCTGACCGATTCGAAGCAGCACAACGTGCCTGTGACGCCCGAAGAGATGGCGCGCGAGGCCAAGGCTGCGTTCGACGCCGGCGCGTCCATCATGCACATTCATCTGCGCCAGCAGGCGCCGAACAAGGGCCACTTGCCGTCCTGGGAGGTGAGCGTCAGCAAGGAGATCCAGCAAGCGATTCGCGAGGCCTGCCCCGGCGTGATCATCAACCACACCTCGGGCGTGTCAGGGCCGAACTACTCAGGCGCGCTCGATTGCATTCGTGAGACGAAGCCGGAGATCGCGGCCTGCAACGCCGGCTCGCTGAACTATCTGAAGGTCAAGGCTGACAACAGCTGGGCCTGGCCGCCGATGATGTTCGACAACGCGGTCGAAAAGGTGAAGGACTATCTCGATGTCATGAACGCGGTCGGCACCATTCCCGAGTTCGAATGCTTCGACGTCGGCATCGTCCGCTGCGTCGGCATGTACCACCAGGTCGGCATGTACAAGGGGCCGCTCGAATATAACTTCGTGATGGGCGTCGCCTCAGGCATGCCGTCTGATCCCGAGCTGTTGCCGATCCTGCTCAAGCTGAAGCGGCCCGAAGCGCATTGGCAGGTCACGGCCATCGGCCGCGAGGAGATCTGGCCGCTGCACCAGCGTTGCGCCGAGCTCGGCGGCCATCTACGCACCGGTCTCGAAGACACCTTCTATCTCGCCGACGGCAAGAAGGTGACGTCGAACGGTCAGCTGATCGAAGCCGTCGCTGCCTGTGCCCGGCGTGCCGGCCGCGAGATCGCAAGCCCCGCCGAGGCGCGGAAGATCTTTGGGACGAAGCGCTGAACGTCGGTCCGGGGCGCGCGAAGCGCGAACCATGGTGCCCAATTGCGCACCTGAGAACCTCGAGATTCCGGGTTCGATGCTTCGCATCGCCCCGGAATGACGGAGTAAATTGTGTCCATTCTCGAAAACACCATTTCCCCCGGTAGCGCAGCCTACCACGCCAACCGCGACGGCATGCTTGCGCTGATCGACCGTATGCGCGCGCTGGAAGAGCGCACGCGGGCGGCGTCGGCGGCAGCGAAAGATCGCTTCCACAAGCGCGGCCAGCTTCTGCCGCGCGAGCGCGTCGCGCTGGTACTCGATCCCGGCGCGCCGTTCGTCGAGCTGTCGACGCTCGCCGGCTACAGGTTCGACGTGCCGGATCCGGACAAGAGCGTGCCCGGCGGCGGCGTCATTGCCGGCATCGGCTTTGTCTCGGGCGTCCGCTGCATGGTCAGTGCCAACGACGCCGGCATCGATGCCGGTGCGCTGCAACCTTACGGACTCGACAAGACGCTGCGGGTGCAGGAACTCGCGCTGGAGAACAAGCTGCCTTACGTCCAGCTCGTCGAAAGCGCCGGCGCCAATCTGTTGCGCTACCGCGTCGAGGATTTCGTCCGCGGCGGCAACATTTTTCGCAATCTCGCGCGGCTCTCGGCAGCGGGATTGCCGGTCGTCACCGTGACGCACGGCTCATCCACCGCCGGCGGTGCCTATCAGACCGGCCTCTCCGACTACATTGTCATGGTCCGCGGCCGCACCCGCGCCTTCCTTGCCGGGCCGCCGCTATTGAAAGCCGCGACGGGCGAGATCGCGACCGAAGAGGAGCTTGGCGGCGCCGAGATGCACACGCAGGTATCCGGCCTCGGCGACTATCTGGCCGAGGACGATCGCGACGCACTTCGCATCGCACGCGAAATCATGGCGGCGCTGCAATGGGACCGGCCGGGCAAAGCGGCTCTGCACTTCAAGCCACCGCGCTACAACCAGGACGAGCTCCTCGGCATCATGCCGATGGACCACAAGCGCCCGGTCGACATGAAACAGGTGATCGCGCGCATCGTCGACGATTCCGATTTCACCGAGATGGCGCCGAATTATGGTCCGGCCACGGTCTGCGGCCATGCCCGCATCGAGGGTCAGGCTATCGGCATCATCACCAACAACGGTCCGCTCGATCCCGCCGGCGCCAACAAAGCGACGCATTTCATCCAAGCCTGCTGCCAGACTCGCACGCCGCTGCTCTATCTGAACAACACCACCGGCTACATGGTCGGCAAGGCTTACGAAGAGGCCGGCATGATCAAGCACGGCTCGAAGATGATCCAGGCCGTGACCTCGGCGACGGTGCCGCAGATCACCCTCTATTGCGGCGCCTCGTTCGGCGCCGGCAATTACGGCATGTGCGGCCGCGGTTTCCATCCGCGCTTCTGCTTCTCCTGGCCGAATGCCAAGACCGCCGTGATGGGCGGCGAGCAGGCTGCAGAAACCATGGCGATCGTGACCGAGGCCGCTGCCGCGCGCCGCGGCAGACCGGTCGAGAAGGACAAGCTCGAGGCCATGAAGGCTGAGATCATCGGCGTGTTCGACGGTCAGATGGACGTGTTCTCGACCAGCGCGCGCGTGCTCGACGACGGCGTGATCGATCCGCGCGACACCGGCGCAGTGCTGTCCGAAGTGCTCGCGATCTGCCGCGAGGGTGATGCACGCACACCCCAGCGCATGCAATTCTCCGTGGCCCGCCCATGAGGAACGGATCAGTGCAGCACCGGCCGTTTTTCAAGGTCCTGATTGCCAACCGCGGCGAGATCGCTCTGCGCGTGATGCGCAGCGCGCGACGACTCGGCCTTGGTGTCGTCGCGGTCTATTCAGATCCCGATCGCGACGCCCTCCATGTGCGCCAAGCCGATCAAGCCGTGCGGATCGGCGAGGCGCTGCCGGCGCAATCCTATCTCAACATCCCCGCGATCATCGCCGCCGCCAAGGCGAGCGGCGCGGACGCTGTCCATCCCGGTTACGGCTTCCTCGCCGAGAACGAGGCGTTTGCGCGCGCCTGCAAGGAGGCGGGCCTCGTCTTCATCGGCCCTTCGCCGCAGGCGATCGAGGCGATGGGCAACAAGGCGGGCGCCAAGGAGATCATGAAGAAGGCCGGCGTGCCCGTCGTGCCCGGCTATCAGGGCGTCGACCAGGGTGACGAGGTGATGCTGTCGGAAGCCACAAGGATCGGCTTTCCCGTGATGATCAAGGCGGTCGCCGGCGGCGGCGGACGTGGCATGCGGCTCGTGACCGATGCAGCATCTTTTCCCGATGCGCTGCGCAGCGCGCGATCGGAGGCCAAGGCGGCGTTCGGCGATCCCACGGTCATCCTCGAACGGGCCATCCAGAACCCCCGCCATATCGAAATCCAGGTGTTCGGCGACAGCCACGGCAACGCCATCCATCTCGGCGAGCGCGATTGTTCGGTGCAGCGGCGGCACCAGAAGCTGATAGAGGAGGCGCCGTCGCCCGCCGTGACGCCGGAACTGCGCGCGAAAATGGGCGAGGTCGCCGTCGCTGCCATGAAGGCGCTGCGCTACGAGGGCGCCGGCACGTTGGAATTTTTGCTCGACCAGAGCGGCGAGTTCTACTTCATGGAAATGAACACGCGGCTCCAGGTCGAGCATCCCGTGACCGAGGCGATCACCGGGTTCGATCTCGTCGAGCTGCAGCTGCGCGTTGCGCGCGGCGAGCCGTTGCCGGTGAAGCAGCAGGATATCCGCTTCGAAGGCCACGCCATCGAGGTGCGGCTGTGCTCGGAAGATGCCGCACACGATTTCATGCCGCAGTCCGGCCGCATGGCGCGCTGGCAGGTGCCGGAAGGTATCCGCGTCGAGCATGCGCTGCAATCAGGCGCGGAGATCCCGCCGTTCTACGATTCCATGATCGCCAAGGTGATCAGCCATGGCACGACCCGCGAGGAGGCGAGGGGCCGGTTGATCGTCGGCCTCGAACAGCTCACGGCGTTTGGCGTGACCACCAATCAGGCATTCCTGATGTCCTGCCTGCGTCATCCTGGCTTTGCCCGGGGCGAGGCCACCACCGCCTTCATCGGCTCGCACCGCGATGAACTGTTTGCGCCGCGGACGGCCGCCGCCTTTGATACGGCGCTGGCCGGCCTGCTGCTCTACGCCACGAACCCGTGCGCGCCGTCATGGCGAACTGGACGGAGCCTTGCGACAACGTTTCCGCTGCCGGCAAAAGTCGAGATCGCAGGCCACACGCATGAGCTCGAAATCACGCGGGAGCGCGACGGGTGCTACGCCGTCGCAACGGATGGTCGGCAAGATCGATTCGAGATCGACCAGATCGATGCCGATGCCATCCGCTTCCGCCATGACGGCGTGATTGACAGCGCCAAATTCCTGCGCGATGGCGACCGGCTCTACGTCCAGCGCCGCGGCATCCATCTCGCGGTCGTCGATCTTACCCTGGCCGCGCCGAAGGCTGCCGCGAGCAATGGCGGTGACGGCAAGGTCCGCGCGGCCCTGAATGGTCGCGTCGTCGCCGTCCTGGCCAAGCCGGGCGATCGCGTCACCGCGGATCAGCCGGTGCTCACGCTGGAAGCGATGAAGATGGAGCACGTTCACAAGGCCGGCATCGACGGCATCGTCGCAGCGATCGATGTCGCCGAGGGCGAGCAGGTGACCACTGGGAAGATCATGGCTGAGATCGGGCCGGGGTAGCGGCGGCAAACTAACTTAACGCCCATGGGCCTTCACCGGGACGACATTAGAGAGGCCGCCCCGTCCCGTTATTGAGCAAACACGCGACCTGGTGCCCGCCGGCGGCATCCACCAGTGCCGGCCGTTCCACTCTGCACCGCTCCATCGCAAACCGGCAGCGCGTGTGAAACGCGCACCCCGAGGGCGGATTGACCGGGCTCGGCACGTCGCCATCGACCAGCGGCGCAAGTTTCTTCGCAAGCGGATTAGGGACCGGCACCGAGGCGAGCAGCGCCTGCGTGTACGGATGGCGCGGATTGCGGAACAGCTCGTCCTTGTCGGCAATCTCGACGATTCGCCCGAGATACATCACTGCGACGCGGTGGCTGATATGCGCGACCACGGCGAGATCATGCGCGATGAAGAGATACGAGAAGCCGTGCTGCCGCTGTAGATCGATCAATAGATTGATCACTTGCGCCTGGATCGAGACGTCGAGCGCGGAGACCGGCTCGTCGCAGACGATCAGCCGCGGCTCCAGTGCCAGTGCCCGCGCGATGCAGATGCGCTGACGCTGGCCGCCGGAGAATTGATGCGGGAAGTTGCGCATCTGGTCTGGCCGCAAGCCGACTTGTTCAAAGAGCTTGGCGACGCGCCCCTCCAGCGCCTTGCCAGTGGCGAGTCCATGCACGGCCAGCGGCTCGCCGACGATGTCGCCCGCGGTCATGCGCGGATTGAGCGAGGCAAAGGGGTCCTGAAACACGATCTGCATCGAGCGGCGGTGCGGCCGCAGCGCCGTCTTCGAGAGATGGGTGATGTCCTCGCCCTCGAGACGAATTTGCCCTGAGGTCGGCTCGACCAGCCGCAGCACGCTCCGCGCCACCGTGGACTTACCGCAGCCGGATTCGCCGACGAGGCCGAGCGTCTCGCCGGTGCCGAGTGAAAACGACACGCCGTCGACCGCATGAACCGTGCCGACCTGCCGGCGCAGCACGCCGGCGCGGACCGGGTAGTGCTTTTTGAGGTCGGTGACTTCGAGCAGCGCTTCGGTCATGCCACCTCCGCCACTTCCGCCGCGCGCCAGCACGCCGCGAGATGGCCGCCGCCCCAGTCCGCCAGCGGCGGATACTCGGCCTCGCAACGCTTGATCGCGAGCGGGCACCGTGGCGCGAAGGCGCAGCCTTTCGGCAACCGCACCAGCGACGGCACGGTGCCGGGAATTTCGTTCAGCCGCGGCGGTGCGGCGACGCCGGACGCCGGCACGGCTGGAATCGAAGCCATCAGCCCACGCGTATAGGGGTGCTTTGGCGATGCAAACAGCGCTTCGACGCCGGCTTCCTCGACCTTCCGGCCCGCATACATCACGATCACGCGCTGCGCGGTTTGCGCGACGACGCCGAGATCGTGCGTGATCAGCACCAGCCCGGTGCCGAGCTCCTTCTGAAGGTCGAGAATCAGCGCCAAAATCTGCGCCTGGATGGTGACGTCGAGCGCGGTGGTCGGCTCGTCCGCGATCAGCAGCGCGGGCCGGCACGCCAGCGCCATCGCGATCATCGCGCGCTGGCGCATGCCGCCGGAGAGCTGGTGCGGATATTCCCGTGCGCGCCGCGCCGGCTCAGGGATGCGCACCAGCCGCAGCATCTCGACTGCGATATTCCCGGCCTCCTTGGCCGACAAGTTCCGGTGCAGCCGCACCGCCTCGGCGATCTGGTCGCCGATCCGCATCACCGGATTGAGCGATGTCATCGGCTCCTGGAAGATCATGGAGATGCGGTTGCCCCTGATAGCACGCATTTCCGCTTCATCCAGCGCTAGCAGATCGGTGCCTTCGAGCGTGACTGAGCCGCCGACAATGCGGCCGGGCGGATCGGGCACCAGCCGCATCAGTGACAGCGCCGTAACGCTCTTGCCGCAACCGGATTCGCCGACGATCGCCAGCGTCTCGCCGCGCCGCACTGTGAACGAGACGTCGTCAACCGCCTTGAAGAGGCCCGAATTGGTGAAGAACACCGTCTTCAGGTTCTTCACGTCGAGCACGAGATCGAATTTGTCAGCCATCAGCCGCGCTGCCGGGGATCGAGGATGTCGCGGAGGGCGTCGCCGAACAGATTGGCGCCGAATACCGCGAGGCTGATGGCGATGCCCGGGAAGATCACCAGCCACGGCGCAGTGCGGACATATTCGGCAGCGGATTCCGAGAGCATACGCCCCCACGACGGATAAGGTTCGGGAATGCCGAGGCCGAGGAAGGACAGCGAAGCCTCGGTCAGGATGGTCGAGCCGAGCTGGGCCGTCGCCAGCACGATCAGCGGCGCCAGCGTGTTCGGCAGCACGTGGCGCAGCGCGATCCGCATCTCGCTCATACCGATCGATTTTGCCGCTTCCACGAAGGGCTGTTCGCGCAGCGCCAGCGTGTTGGCGCGGATGACGCGCGCGACCGTTGGGATCAGCGGAATGGCGATGGCGAGGATGACGTTCGGCAGCGACGGACCCAGCGCCGCCGTCATCACCAGCGCCAGCACGAGAAGCGGCAGCGCCTGGAGAACATCGGAGACGCGCTGGAACACGAGATCGACCCAGCCGGAGAGATAGCCGGAGGTGAGGCCAACGATCACGCCGATCGAGCCGCCGAGCGCCGTGGAGCCAAGCCCGACCGCGAGCGAGATCCGCGCGCCGTGGATGATACGGCTGAACACGTCGCGGCCGAAGGAATCGGTGCCCATCCAGTGCGCAAGGCTCGGGCGCGCCAGCGCTCGGGCGGAATCGACCGTTAGCGGATCGTAGCGCGCGATGAAATCGGCGAAGATCGCAGTCAACACGAAGATCGTCATGATGACGAGCCCCGCCGCGCCCAGCACGTGCCGCTGCGTCATGAACAGCACGCGCCTCCAGCCGCCGGTCGCATGTGCGCCGGCGCGCCTTAATTCGAGATCATAGTCGATCGCAGTCAAGCTGATCTCCTAGTCCGTATACCTGATCCGCGGGTCGAACACCGCGTAAAGCATGTCGACGGTGAAATTCGCGAAGACGACGACGACCGCAATGAACATCACGAGGTTCTGCACGATCGGGTAATCGCGCCAGCGGATCGCCTCGACCAGGAAGCGGGCGACGCCGGGGATGTTGAACACGGTCTCGGTGACGATCAGCCCGCCGATCAGGAACGCCGCCTCGATGCCGATCACGGTGATGACGGGCAGGATCGCGTTCTTCAGCGCGTGGTGATAGTTCACGGCAGCATCGGATGCGCCCTTGGCGCGGGCGGTGCGGATATAATCCTGCCGCAGCACCTCCAGCATCGAGGAGCGGGTGATGCGCATGGTCAGCGCGGCGCTGCGGAAGCCGACCGCGGCCGCCGGCACGGCATAGGTGGCAAACGCTTCGAGCCAGGTCTGCGGATTGGGATTGAAGATCGGCATCTGCCCGAACATCGCCACCGACGCGGTCAGGATCAAAAGGCCAAGCCAAAACGAGGGCAGCGACAATCCGCTGAGGCTGACGACACGCAGGGCATAGTCGAGTTTTGTGCCCTGCTTCACGGCGCTGATGACGCCGAGCGGGATGCCGATGGACGCCGAGAACAACAGCGCAAGGCCGGCAAGCCGCGCCGTGATCGGAATCCGCGGCAGGATCTCCTGCAGCGCCGGCTTCTCCGAGACGTAGGAATAACCAAAGTCGCCGCGCAGAAGACCGCCGATCCAGTGCCAATATTGCACGATCAGCGGTTGGTCGATGCCGAGCTCCTTCTCCAGATTGGCCTTGTCGGCGGGATCGACGTAGCCGGCCGCTGCGAACAGAATGTCGACGATGTTGCCGGGGACGATGCGCAGCAGGAAGAAGATGACGATCGAGATCCCGAACAGGGTCACGAGCATCAGGAACAGGCGCCGCACCAGATAGGAAAACATGCACCGCCTCCTATCGAACCCGTCAGCTGCCCGCGCTACTTGTCGATCCAGACGTCCTCGTAGCGAAAGCCGTTATAGGAGCTGTTCGACATGATCGTGATCCCCTTGACATAGGGCTGCCAGCAGGTGCCGGCCCGCGCATGGAAGATGATCGGCCGGGCGACGTCCTCCTGCAGCTTCTTGTCGATGTCCCAGACCAGTTGCTTGCGCTTGCCTATTTCGATCTCTTGGGACTGCACGTCGAACAGCTTCTCGATCTCCTTGTTGCAGTAATTGGTGTAGTTCCGCTCCGAACCACAGGAGTAGTTTTCGTAGAATGACTGATCGGGATCGTCGACGGAATTGCCGGTCAAGTTCAGGCCGAGCATGTAATCCTTGCGTGCGACCTTCGGGAACCAGTTCGCCGTCTCCACGACGTCGAGCTCGCCGTCGATATAGATGCTCTTGAGCTGGTCGATCAGGATCACCGCGGGATCGCGATATTCCGCGAGATTGCGCGTCGAGACCTTCACCGCGAGGTGCTTGTCGGGGCCGTAGCCCGCCTTCTGCATCAGCTTCTTGGCCTCCTCCCGGCTCGCGTTCACGTTCGGGCCATAGCCTGGAATGGTCTCGAGCTTGTCCTTGGGCATGCCCCAGATGCCCTGCGGCGGCGGGAGCATGGTGCCGCCGATATCGGCCTGGCCTTCGAACAGGATGTCGACGAAGGCTTTGCGGTCGAGCGCCATCGCCATCGCCCGGCGAATATCGATGTTGTCGAATGGCGGGGACGCCGAATTGACGATGATGTTGGTCGAAACGTTGGTCGGCTCGACGGCGCAGATCGCGTTCGGCGCCTGCGACTTGATGTCTTTGAGGAGCGGGATGGTAATGTGCGTCGGGAAGGTCATGTCGAACTTGCCGGCGACGAAGGCGAGGATGGCAGTCGAGCGGTTGGTGATGATCGTGTACTCGATGCCGTCGAGATAGGGCAGGCCCTTCTTCCAGTAGTCAGGGTTTCGCGTCAGCTTGATCGATTCATTGGCCTTGAACTCGACGAATTTGAACGGGCCGGTTCCGACCGGGTGGGTGCGCATGTCGGCCGGCGAGACGTGACAGGGATAGATCGGCGTATAACCGGATGCGAGCATCGCCAGCAGCGACGGCTGTGGCCGTTTGAGGTCGAATGAGACCTCGAAATCGCCGTTCGGCGCGACGTCGTTGACCTCGTTGTACCAGGCCTTGCGCGGATTCTGCCGCAGCTTCTGCTGCGATTTGCCCATCAGGAGATCGAAGGTGCATTTGACGTCGGCCGACGTGAACGGCTTGCCATCGTGCCACTTCACGCCCTGACGCAGCTTGAACGTCAGCTTCTTGTTGTCGCCGCTCCAGGACCAGCTCTCGGCCAGCTCTGGCCTGACGGTCTCAGGGCTGTTCTGCGCTATGTGCTGATCATAGATGACCAGATTGTTGAACACCCCCATGAAGGGCACGTTGATCGAATAGGTCGCGCCCTCGAGGATGGACGCATTGGCCGGGCTGTCGCGATGATACATCCGCAGGATACCGCCCTGCTTGGGCTCGCCGGCAAGCGCAATGGTCGAAAACGCCAGCAAAGATAGCGCCGCCGTCGCGGCGAGCGCCCGCACGCTCCGCATCCTCGTCCTCCCTGGACATCGGCCTTTTGGCCTGTTTGAGGGGACGATAGCGATGGGCGTGAAGGGAGGCAACCGGCAAGGCCGTCCACGCTCTCGACAATTCGGATGACGGAAGGCCGCGGCGCTGTTCTCTCACGATGTCACAGTGCGGTGCGAAGGACGGTTCCTTTCGGGGCGCAGCCAACAAACGCCAGCGTTGTCCCAAATCGGTGCGCGCTGGGACAACAACCGAGTTTGTGGCTGCGCCTCACACGATACGCGACGCCTTGTTCCCCCAGTACCTGTCCCGCAGCAGCCGCTTGTACAGTTTCCCCGTCGGCAGTCGCGGCAATTCCTTTTCGAAATCGACCGAGCGCGGCACCTTCTGCCGCGACAGCGATTTTGCGCAGAACGCGATCAGCTCTTCCGCGAGCGCCGGGCCCGGCACCACGCCTGGCATCGGCTGCACCACCGCCTTCACCTCTTCGCCGAGATCGGCATTGGGCACGCCGAACACCGCGGCGTCGGCGACTTTCGGATGGGTGATCAGCAGATTCTCGCATTCCTGCGGGTAGATGTTCACGCCACCGGAGATGATCATGAAAGTCGCGCGATCGGTGAGGTAGAGGAAGCGGTCCTTGTCGACATAGCCAACGTCGCCGACCGTGCTCATGCTGCCGTCGGCAGAGCGCGCCTCCCGGGTCTTTTCGGGATCGTTGAAATATTCGAACGGCGAGGCCGTCTTGAACCAGATCTGCCCAGGCGTGCCGGTCGGGCACTCCCTCATGTTCTCGTCGAGAATGTGGAGGTCGCCGAGCAGCACCTTGCCAACCGTGCCGCGATGGGCGAGCCACTCCTCGCTGTTGCAGGCGGTGAAGCCGAGTCCTTCGGTGGCGCCGTAATATTCGTGGATAATCGGTCCCCACCATTTGATCATGTCGTCCTTGACCAGGGCCGGGCAGGGCGCCGCGGCATGGATCGCGATCTCCAGCGAGGATAGGTCATAGCGGATGCGTACTTCCTCCGGCAGTTTCAGCATGCGCGAGAACATCGTTGGCACCAGCTGGGTGTGGGTGATGCCCCATCGTTCGACGAGCTGGAGGTAACGTTCCGGATCGAAACTCTCCATGATGACGACGGTCCCGCCCATGCGGATCGTGAGGTTCACGGCAGCTTGCGGCGCGGAGTGATACAGCGGTGCCGGCGATAGATAGACCATGCCCTCGCGGTAGTGCCAAAGTTTCGTGAGGAAATCGAATAGCGGCAGATTGTGCTTTGGCGGCTCCTCCGGCAGCGGTCGCAGGATGCCCTTGGGCCGTCCGGTCGTGCCCGACGAATACAGCATGGCGGTGCCGAGCCACTCATCCGCGATCGGCGTTGTCGGCAGACCGGCGGTCACGTCGGCCAGGCCGACGATGCGCTCGCTCTCGCCAGGACCGTCGGCGACGACGCAGAGCCTGACGTCGGGGCAAGCCTGTATGGCTTCGCGCGCGATGTCGAGCTTCGCCATTGACGTGATCAGGATCTTGGACTGGCTGTTGACGAGGAGATAGGCGAGCTCGCCCGGCGTCAGGAAGGAGTTGATGCAGGTGTAGTAGAGGCCAGAGCGCTCGCCCGCGGCGCAGGCTTCGAGATAGCGCGAATTGTTCTCCATGAAGATCGAATAATGATCGAGCCGCTTCAGGCCGTGCCTACGAAACAGATGCGCGAGGCGGTTACTGCGCGCCTCCAGCTCGCGATAGGTGACGGTCTCGTCCGTCGCCGCCATGATGAAGGCAGGCTGAAGCGGGCGTAGGCGGGCATGCTGACCTGGGTACATCAGTCCTCCGGCTTTGGATCATGCGGCAAGAAGCAGGATTTCGCGCACTTGCGCGGGGCCATCGATCTTGCGGGGATTTCGCGGGATCCAGTTCGTGCGCATCGCCTGTTCGGCGATGGCGTCGAAATGTTCCGGCGATACGCGCACCTCGGCGAGGCTGCGGGGCATGCCGAGCGAGCGGATGAAGGCATCGAGCACGTCGGCGGCATTTTGGCCGGGGAAGCCCATGGCAGCCGCGACGATCATCTGGCGCTCGGCATTGTCGCGCGCATTCCAGCGCATCACCGCCGGCAGCATGACGCAGGAGGTGTAGCCGTGCGGCACGTCGAAGGCTGCGCCCAGGACGTAGCCGATGCCGTGGCTCGCGCCCATGGGAACGCCGGCCGAAAGCGCGCCCATCGACAGCCATGTGCCGATCTGCGCATCCATCCGCGCGTCGAGATCGGCGGGATCGGCCTTCACCCGCGGCAGCGCATTGGCGAGCATGGCGAGGCCCTTCACCGATTGCGCGTCGGCGTAAGGGTGCGTTTCGCGCGAGCAGATCGCCTCGACGCAATGGTCGACGGCGCGAATGCCGGTGGACAGAAACAGCCATTCCGGCGTGTGCACGGTGATAGCGGGATCGAGGATGGTTGCGCGCGGCACCGTGAGCGGATGCCGCAACATCTGTTTCACATGCGAGCTGCGGTCGGTCACGCCCGCGATGGCGCTGAACTCGCCGCCGGCAATCGTGGTCGGCACGCTGATCTGCCGCACGCTCGGGGCGGTCAGCTCGGGCGCGATGCCCTTGTGGACGCGGATGCGCTCGATGCCGCCGATATCATCGATGCCATTGGCGAGGCAAAGCTGCACCGCCTTGGCGCCGTCGGTGATGGAGCCGCCGCCGACGGTGACGATCAGATCCGCGTTCACCTCGCGCGCCGCATGGGTAGCCGCGATCACAGCCTCGCGCGGCGTATGCGCCGGCATGGCGTCGAACAGGCCGGCGCAGCGCTCGCCGAGCGCCTGCCTAATCTTTTTGATTTCGTCGGTCTTCCGGTTGAGCGTGCCCGAGACCATCAGGAAGGCGCGGCGCGTGCCCAGCCGGTCCATCTGCGCGACGATGGCTTCGGCCGCAGGATGGCCGAACACAACCTCCTCGATCGCGCCGTAAACGACACGTCCCTGGTGCACGCCTGTCCTCCCTGGACAATTCGTCTTTGTTTTAAGAGCATAATCTAGCCGAGCCGCTGGTGTCCGTCATGCGCGAAGACGCTGGCCGCTTCTCACCGTCCAGGGAAGTGCCGAGCATGGCTTTTCGTCACCCATCTCGCACTGCCCGTGTGCGACCGTCTCCGTCTCTGTCAACCCACCATCCGGTCAGGGCCGCTTCCCCAGCCTTGCGTCCGCCGTCGTCTTGAAGAGTTCATCATCGCGACACATCTTGTGTCGCCCGCGGGTAGACGAGTACCCTGTCCTGCGGCTTTGATGCGAGGACCTGGGATGAGCGGACCGGACGGAAGCGAGCAGTTTGTTAAAAAGCACGATTTCGTTCAGCGCAGCGCAATCGCCGGGCTTCTCGCTGCGGCGTTCGCCCTTTCCGGCTGCGACAAGCCGGCGTCACAGGCCGCTGCCCCGCCGGCGGCGCCGGTGACAGTCGCCCCGCCGGTCAAGCGCACGGTCACCGATTGGGATGAGTTCACCGGCCGCTTCGAGGCGGTCGAGGAGGTACAGGTGCGCCCCCGCGTCGGCGGCTTCGTCAACTCGGTCGAGTTCCAGGACGGCGCCATCGTGCGTCAGGGCGATCTGCTCTACGTGATCGATCCCCGTCCGTTCGAGGCGGTGGCCACGCAGGCGGAGGGGCAGCTGTCGGATGCGCGCGCCAGGGTGGAGCTTGCCAAGCGCGAGCTCGACCGTGGCCTCAATCTGGTGCAGACCAATGCGGTCTCGGAGCAGGTCGTCGATCAGCGTCGCCAAGCCCTGCAGGCCGCGCATGCGGCCGAGATGCAGGCCGAAGGCGCGCTGAAGGCCGCCAAGCTCAACATCGAGTTCACGCATGTGACGGCGCCGCTGACCGGTCGCGTCGGCCGCCATCTCGTCAGTCCCGGCAATCTCGTGCAGGGCAGCGACAACGGCGCTTCGACGCTGCTGACCTCGATCGTCACGCTGGATCCGATCTACATCTATTTCGACATGGATGAGGCGACCTTCATCAAATACAGCAAATTATGGTTCGAGGGGCGGCGCCCAAGCTCGCGCGACACTGCGAACCCGGTGCAGGTGACGCTGGCCGGTGAGACCAAGCCGTCGCATGAGGGCACCGTCAACTTCCTCGACAACCGGCTCGACGTCTCGACCGGTACGCTGCGCAGCCGCGCCGTGGTCAAGAATACCGACCTGTCGATCCTGCCCGGCCAGTTCGGGCGCGTCCGCCTGATTGGCAGTGCGCCCTATGATGCGCTGCTGATTCCGGACGTCGCTGTCGCAACCGACCAGTCCCGCAAGATCGTGTTCGTGGTGAAGCCCGATGACACGGTCGAGGCGCGTCCGGTGGTGCTCGGGCCGCTCGATGACGGCCTGCGCGTGATCCGCGAGGGGCTGAAGGCGGAGGATCGCGTCATCGTCAACGGCATCCAACGCGCCCGGGTCGGCGCCAAGGTCGCCCCGCAGACGGCGCAAGCGCCGGCCGGTGGCAAGTCATGAATCTTGGCCGCCTCTCCATCAACCAGCCCATCCTGGCAATGGTGCTGTCGATCGTGCTGCTGATCGTCGGCGCGATCGCCTACACCACGTTGCCGGTCTCCGAATATCCGCAGGTGGTGCCGCCCACCGTGGTGGTCACCACGCAATATCCCGGCGCGTCCGCGCAAACCGTATCCGACACGGTCGCAGCTCCCATCGAGCAGGAGATCAACGGCGTCGAGGACATGCTGTATCTCTACAGCCAGGCGACCTCGAACGGCCAGCTCACCATCACCGTCACCTTCAAGCTCGGCACCGATCTCGACAAGGCCCAGGTGCTGGTGCAGAACCGCGTCGCCATCGCGCAGCCGCGTCTGCCGGAGGAGGTCCAGCGCAACGGCGTCACCACGCGCAAGAACTCGCCCGACATCCTGATGGTCGTGTTCATGCTGTCGCCGGACGACACGTTCGACCAGCTCTACATCTCCAACTATGCCTTGCTCCAGGTCCGCGACCAGTTGCTGCGTCTCGACGGCGTCGGCGACATCCAGATCTTTGGCGCACGCGACTATTCGATGCGATTGTGGCTCGATCCCGACCGGATCGCCAATCTCGGCCTGACCTCGGCCGAGGTGCTGGCGGCGATCCGCGCCCAGAACGTTCAGATCGCCGGCGGCCAGATCGCCGAGCCGCCGATCGCCGACCGCGCTTTCCAGCCGAACCTCACCTTCACGGGGCGCCTGAAGGATCAGAAGCAGTTCGAGGACATCCTGATCAAGGCCGGCCCCGATGGCCGGATTGTCCGCCTGCGCGACGTCGCCCGCATCGAGCTGGGTGCCTTGTCCTACACCACCAACAGCTTCCTGCTGCGCAAATCCGCGGTCGCCATGCTGGTGACGCAGCGACCCGGATCCAACGCGCTCGCGACGGCGAAAAACATTTCCGACACGATGACGAAGCTCAAGGAGAGCTTTCCGAGAGGTCTCGACTACAATATCGGCTACAACCCGACCGAGTTCATCGCGCAGTCCGTCCACGAGCTGATCAAGACCATCTACGAGGCGATGCTGCTCGTGGTCGTCGTGGTGCTGGTGTTCCTGCAAGGATGGCGGCCCGCGATCATTCCGATCATCGCTATTCCGGTGTCGCTGGTCGGCACTTTCGCGGTGATGGCGGCGCTGGGCTTCTCCATCAATAATCTCACGCTGTTCGGTCTCGTGCTCGCTGTCGGCATCGTGGTCGACGACGCCATCGTCGTGGTCGAGAATGTCGAGCGGCATCTCGAGCACGGCATGAGTCGGCGCGACGCCGCGCTGAAGACGATGGAAGAGGTCGGCGGCGCGCTGGTGTCGATCGCGTTGGTGCTTTGCGCAGTGTTCGTCCCGACCGCGTTCCTGGGCGGCATTTCTGGGCAATTTTTCCAGCAATTCGCCGTCACCATCGCGGTCGCGACCGCGATCTCCTGCTTCTGCTCGCTGACGCTATCGCCGGCGCTGGCTTCGCAGATTCTGGTGCCGCACGAGGAGAAGCGGCCGCCGGCCGCCTGGAACGTCATCGCGCGCGGCTGGAATGCTTTCACTGGCGTGTTCAACCGGGTGTTCGACCGGCTGGCGCACGGCTATGCGGGTCTTGCCAATTTCGTGATCCGGCATTCGGTCGTGATGCTTCTGGTGTACGTGGTGCTGATCGGCAGCGCGGGCTGGCTGATCGTGACGACGCCGCAGGGCTTCATTCCCGCGCAGGATCGCGGCTACGTCATCATATCCGTGCAATTGCCGGGCGCAGCGTCGCTGGCGCGCACCACCGAGGTCGTACGTGAGATCGAGCGGATCTCGCTGGATACGCCGGGCATCGTCCGTGTTGCGGCATTCGCCGGCTTCTCCGGCGCCACGCGCACGCAGGCTGGCAACGCGGCGGCGCTCTTTCCGGTTTTCGATGAGCCCGAGGTGCGACTGAAAAAGGGGCTGTCCGCCAACGCCATCACGGCCGAGCTGCGCAAGCGCCTCACCGCAATTCAGGGTGCCTTCATCATCGTGATTCCGCCCCCGGCCGTGCCAGGCATCGGCACCGGCGGCGGCTTCACCATCCGCGTCCAGGATCGCCAGGGCCGCGGGCCCGAAATGCTTGCCGCTGCGACCGACGAGCTGGTCGCCGCCGCGCGCAAGGCACCCACTCTCACCTCGGTATTCTCGCCGTTCACGGCCAACACGCCGCAGCTCTTCGTGGACATCGACCGCACCAAGGCGCAGAAGCTCGGCGTTCCCATTTCCAACATCAACGACACGATCCAGTCCTATTTCGGCTCGACCTATGTCAACGACTTCAACCTGTTCGGCCGCACCTACCACGTCACCGCGCAGGCCGATTTCCCGTACCGCAAGGAGCCGAGCGACCTCGCGCGGCTGCGCACGCGCAACGCCTCCGGCGACATGGTGATGCTCGGCAGCGTCGTCGAGTTCAAGGATGTCTCGGGTCCCGATCGCGTCGCGCGCTATAATCTTTACGCCGCCTCCGAATTGCAGGGCGAGCCGGCGCCGGGCACCAGCTCGACCACCGCGCTCAACACCATCAAGCAGCTCGCCAACGATACCTTGCCGAGCGGCTTCACCTTCGAATGGACGGATTTGTCCTACCAGCAGGTCACCGGTGGCAATGCCGGCCTCTACGTGTTCCCGATCTGCGTGCTGTTCGTCTATCTCGTGCTCGCCGCGCAATATGGCAGCTGGACCTTGCCGTTTGCAGTGATCTTGATCGTGCCGATGTGCCTGCTCGCTGCCACCATCGGTGTGCGCATCATGGGCCAGGACGTCAACATCCTCACCCAGATCGGCTTCGTCGTTCTGGTGGGACTAGCAGCAAAGAACGCGATCCTGATCGTCGAGTTCGCGCGCGACATCGAGAACGAGGGCAAGCCGCGGCTCGAGGCCGTCATCGAGGCCTGCCGGCTGCGCTTGCGGCCGATCCTGATGACGTCCTTCGCCTTCATCCTCGGCGTGCTGCCCCTGGTGATCTCGAGCGGCTCCGGCTCGGAGATGCGGCAGGCCGTCGGCGTCGCCGTGTTCTTCGGCATGATCGGCGTCACCCTGTTTGGGCTTCTGTTCACGCCGATCTTCTATGTGGTGGTGAGGAACTTGGCGGAGGGGCGGCGGGACAAGAAGCCAGGGGTCGCTGCGTAGTCAGTGTCGCCACCGGCGTATCCACATCCGCGCCATCATCCCGGACAAGCCTAAGCACAGATTCGGGACCCACCCCCAGAGACGCGCGCTCGCTCAAGGCGCGCTTGGTCCGGTGACGAAGCGGGGAATATAGCGCCCACCTCCATACTAACGGCCTACGCCGAAATGGATGGGCACGCGCGGGGTTCTTCACTACTATCCGCGCGATTTCACAACAGAAGACTGCTGGGAGTTAACATATGAAATCAACATTTTTGGCCGCAGCGGCCTCGGCCGTATTGCTGGCGTCGCCGGCCGCCGCGCAGGGCGTCAAGATCGGCATCCTCAACGATCAGTCTGGCGTCTATGCCGACTACGGTGGCAAATGGTCGGTCGAAGCCGCGAAGATGGCGATCGAGGACTTTGGCGGCGAGGTGCTCGGCCAGAAGATCGAGCTCATCACGGCCGACCACCAGAACAAGCCGGATCTCGCTAGCTCGATCGCGCGGCGCTGGTATGACGTCGAGAATGTCGACATGATCACGGAGCTGACCACCTCCTCGGTCGCGCTCGCGATCCACGAGCTCTCCAAGGAAAAGAAGAAGATCGACATCGTCGTCGGCGCCGCGACCTCGCGCCTCACCGGCGATGCCTGCCAGCCCTACGGCTTTCACTGGGCCTACGACACCCGTGCGCTCGGCGTCGGCACCGGCGGTGCGCTGACCAAGGCCGGCGGCGACACCTGGTTCTTCCTCACCGCGGACTACGCCTTCGGCTACGCGCTGGAAAAGGACACCAGCGAGATCGTCACCGCCAATGGCGGCAAGGTGGTCGGCTCGGTACGCGTGCCGCTCAATTCATCGGACTTCTCCTCCTTCCTGCTCCAGGCGCAGAGCTCGAAGGCGAAGATCGTCGGCCTCGCCAATGCCGGCCTCGACACCACCAACTCGATCAAGCAGGCGTCCGAGTTCGGCATCGTCGCAAGTGGCCAGAAGCTCGCCGGCCTGCTGATGACGCTCGCTGAAGTGAACGGCCTTGGCTTGCAAGCTGCGCAAGGCCTGGTGCTGACCGAGGGCTATTACTGGGATCTCAACGATCGCACCCGCAATCTCGGCGAACGCTTCCTCAAGCGCACCGGGCGGATGCCGAGCATGATCCACGCTGGCACCTATTCGGCGACGCTGAGCTATCTCAAGGCGGTCAAGGCCGCCGGCACCAAGGATTCGGACGCGGTTGCCAAGAAGCTGAAGGAGCTGCCGGTCGACGACGACTTCGCGCAAGGTGGCAAGGTGCTCGAAAACGGCCGCATGGTCCACGACATGTATCTGTTCGAGGTCAAGAAGCCCTCGGAATCGAAGAAGCCCTGGGACTATTACAAGCTGCTCGCTACCGTCCCCGGCGACAAGGCATTCTTCGCCGCCAAGGAAAGCGGCTGTCCGTTGACGAAGTGACGCGCAGCGTTGTTTCGGGGCGATGCGAAGCATCGAACTATGGTGCGCAATTGCGCACCTGAGAATCTCGAGATTCCGGGTTCGGCGCCAATGCGCCGCCCCGGAATGACGGCGGAATTTGGAGCCGCAGATGGGCCCTCACACCAGCCGCAACGCCACCGCCCCTAACGCTCCCGCCCACAGCGCCATGGCGGCGAGGCTCTGGATCGCGAAACCCAGGCTGCGCTTTGCCGCCGCCTTGGAATAGCCGACGAAATAGGCGATGCGGCCGATGATCCAGACCACGCCGATGCTGGCTGCGATGGCGTCGCTGATATAGATTGCGAACAGCCACAGCGCCGGCAGGAAGATCGGCATCCATTCCAGCGTGTTCATCTGGATGCGAAAGGCGCGCTCGAAATCCGGATGGCCGGACATCGCCGGCACCTTGACGCCGGTCTTGGTGCGCGAGCGAGAGACGTTGACGGCGGTGAAAAAGTAAAATGCGATCGCCAGCAGCGTGACGAGGGCGGTGAGATGATGCATCGTTAGTCCCTTCGACGAGATCGCGCTTCAATAGCCCGTCAGCTCGAGATAGCCAACGCCATCATGCGTGCCGGCAAAGCTGATCGGCCCTTCCCAGTAGGAGAAGCCGGTCCCCATCCAGGCCCCTGGATTGAGCGGCTTGCACAGGATCGAGAACGATTGCGAGGGGATTGCGATCTGCCACTCCACCGGCAGCTTGCGTCCCGCAACATCCGCGGTCGCCTTCGGCATCATCTGGATGTCGCTACCTGCAATCATCCGCGTCTCGCCGGCGGCGCTGATCCAATTGCCGAACGGATAGTTTTGGCCGTCCTTCTGCCGCAGCCGGTACAGCATCAGCTTGTCGCCGGATCCGAGATGCAGCGACAGCCAGTCCCAACCGGTCTGATCGGCATCCAGCGGCTGGCTGCTCCATTCGCGGTCCATCCAGGCCTGGCCCATCACTTCGGCCGGCTTATCGTCGATCGTGATGCTGCCGCGCGCGCGGTAGAACGGCTGGCTGTAATAGTAAGATGCTTGCCCGCGCTCCGACTTGCGGCTGTAGCCGCGGTCGCCCTGCAATACCATCGGACGATCGGCCTCCAGCGTCAGCGCATAGCTGAAGTCGGTGGCGGAGGCTTTGAGCATCAGCGGCGCCAGCGTGCGATAATCGGTGCGCTCAAGCCCCTTCATTTCCCAATCGTCGATCCAGGCATCGAACGGCTTGGCCGTGACGCCGGCCTGCCCCACACCGCCGCGTGAAAACGTCTCGCTAAAGCGGTGGGTGTCGGCGCGCGTCACCGCCGCATGTCCCATCCATACCTGCTGATTGGCCCAGCCCTCGCGTTGCGGGCCCGGCTGCGCCGCCTGGCGGAACAGGGTCCATTGCAGGCCGCAGGCAGCGCCACTGGCATCGACGAGGTTGGCCGTGAGATACCACCACTCGATGCGAAACTCCGGATGCGGCCCGTGATCGCCCGGAAAGGTGAAGACCTTGCCCGCCGTTACCTTGGCAAAGCCGTCCGCGGTTTCGCCGAGCCCGGCATAGCCCTGCGCCCCTGCGCGAGGTGTGAGTGCCAGCGCAGCAAAGCCGCCGATGACCGCGCGTCGTGAGATTTTCTCAGCGCTCATTGGCGAACACCTTGACGAGATTTGCCGGCTGCATCCGCGCCAGCCGTAGCATCGGCAGCAATGCGGCAAGCAGCGAGGCGAGCAGCGCGACCGCGACCAGCTCGACCAATTGCAGCGGAAACACATGGAACGGCAGCCGCCAGCCGAATGCCTTCACATTGACGATCGCGATCAGGCACCACGCCACCAAGAGGCCGAGCGGCACGGCCAAGAGCGATGTGAACAGCGCCACCGATAGCGTCTTGGTCAGCTCGATCGCGGCAAGGCGCGGCCGGGTGAGGCCCATCGCCCACAGCGGCGCAAGCTGCGGCAGGCGGGAGTTGGCCAACGTCAGCAGGCTTGTGAGCAGCGCGATGCCGGCGACGCCAAGCGTAAAGGCATTCAGCGCGGACGTGACCGCAAAGGTGCGGTTGAAGATGCGGATCGATTCCGCCTTCACCGTCGCCTGGTCGGCGACGCTGCGATCGTCGAGCGCAAATTGCTTCTGCAACGCTGAGATCAGGCCGGGGATATCGTTCTTGTCGACGATGAGGCCGATCCGCGTCTGCGGCGTCTGTGGAAATTGCCGGATCAGCGCCGCGACATTGATGGCGAGCTGCCCCTTGGGATTGCCGTAGTCAGCATAGATGCCGACAATGTCGAGCTCCCAGGTCCCGCCCGGCGCCGGCACCTCGACGACGTCGCCGACGCGGACGTTCAGCCGGCGGCTCAACTGCTCGCTGATGAAGGCAGCATTGCCGGGCACGAGCCGGGTCCAGGCGCGCGGCGCGGCTTCCAGCAGCGGCCAGCGTTCGCGATAGAGCGCGTGGTCGGGAAGGCCGAGCAATTCCACCGGCTGGCCCTGAACTTGCGCCTCCGCGCGTCCGCCCGAGAGGATCGCCTGGACATCGCTGCGCTCGCGCAGCCAGTTCCGGATCGCAACGCCTTGCGTGTTGTCGGACGCGCTGATGTAGACGTCGGCCGCCAGCCGTCCATTGAGCCAGCCGATAAAGGTCCGGCTGAACGTCTCCACCATCGTGGACACCCCGACATTGACGGCGAGTGCAAGCAGCAGCGCCATCAGCGCCAGCGACAATCCGGAGAGTTGCTGCCGGCTGTCGGCCCAGAACCACAGCGCCAGCGGCCCTTTCGCCCAACGCTGGCCAACGAGCAGGATGAGTTCGAGAAATGCCGGAAGGATCAGGGCCGCACCGAGCATCAGCGCGGCCAGCACGCCGAAGCCTGCGATCAGCGATTGCCCATAGTAAAGCAGCAGCAGCGCGACCGCGAATACGGCGCAGGCGCCTGCACTTTGCAGGATCAACCAACGGCGCTGCACCTGCTGCCAGGCGCGTGGTTGCGCGGTTGCCAGCACCGGCATCCTGATCGCCTTGATCAGGCTGGTTGCGGCCGCAACTAGCGCGCCGACAACGCTGATGCCGATACCGGCCAGCCACCATTCGGAACGCAGCGTCAGCTGCCCCGGGATCTGCGCGCCATAGAGCCCGCGCAGCGACGCCGCGACGTCGGGCAACAGCGCTGCCGCGATGAAATAACCGCAGACGAGCCCGATCAGCCCGGCGATCAGCGCCAGCACCACCAGCTCCAGCACCAGCATCGTGTTGACCAGCCGCGCCGACGCGCCGCAGGCGCGCAACGTCCGCAGCATCGGCAGACGCTGCTCGAAGGCGAGGCCGACGGCCGAATTGACGATGAAGAGCCCGACGAAGAATGACAACAGGCCGAAGGCGGTGAGATTGAGATGAAAACTGTCGGTGAGGCGTTCCAGCTCCGTCTCGGCATCCGGCTCAACCCGCTGCAGCTGATCGCCGACGACGCTTTGAAGCGACGTGGGCTTACCCTTCGCCTTGCCGATCAGCAACCGCGACAGCTGGTCCGGCTTGTTGAGGAGCCGCTGCGCCACGCCGATATCGACCACCAGCACGCCGGGCACGAGCTGCGGCAGCACGCGCAGCGGCGGCAGTATTGCGCCGCTGCTGATCGCCGGCACCGCACCCTCCTGCTGCTGCAAGTCACTCAGCGTCTCCCGCGCCACCAGCGTCTGGCCCGGCGGCGCGACGAAACTGCTGAGATCCGAGGCGCCAAGGCGCGGCGCATTGCCGACGTCGGTCGGCAGCGTCACCGGCTCGATGCCGAGCAGCCGCACCGAGCGTCCATTGATCTGGACGCGTCCCTCCAGTATCGGGGAGACCGGCCAGCCGGCGCGGCGCAATTTTATGAACAGCTCCTGGGAAAAGGTCGCCGTATCCAGCGCGACCAGCATCGCCGTACGTGCGCCGCCGAATGTCGCCGCGGCGCGGTCATAGGCGCTGCGGGCCTGCTGGTTGATCGCCTGCACGCCACTCCACAGCGCGGTCGCCGCAATCAGCCCGATCAGCAGCGTTGCGAACTGCATCTGGTGACGCCGCCAATGGCTGAGCAGCACGGCGAGGATCCACAGCGCGCGCCTCATGCGATGCGCCCGCCGTGCAAAGTAAGGTGGCGGTCGAGCGTCGCTGCCAGATGCAGGCTGTGCGTCACCATCAGGAAGCCGCAGCCCGTGCGCGCCACGAGATCGCGCGTCAGCGCCAGCACGTCCTCGGCGGTGGCTTCGTCCAGATTGCCCGTCGGCTCGTCCGCCAGCAGCAGCGAAGGCTTCGTCGCCAGCGCCCGGCCGATGGCGACCCGCTGCTGCTGTCCGCCCGACAATTGCTCTGGATAACGCTTGAGGAGAGTGCGAAGTCCGAGCCGTTCGATCAGCTCTTTGGTCCAGGCCGCATCATGCCGGCCGGCGATCCGTGCCTGGAAGGCGAGATTGTCCGCGACCGACAGGCTCGGGATCAGGTTGAACTGCTGAAAAACCAAGCCGACCCGGTCGCGTCGCAAGCTGGCACGTCCCGCATCCGACAGCTTGGTGACCTCGATGTCCGCCAGCCGGATCGAGCCGCTATCAGCCGCATCGAGCCCGGCGATCAGGTGCAGCAGCGTGCTCTTGCCGCTGCCGGATTCTCCCGTCAGCGCGACCCGCTCGCCAGCCGCGAGGTCGAGATCGACGCCGCGCAGCACGTGGACCGGCTCGCCGGCTGAGAAGAAGGTCTTCGAGAGATTTTTGATGTTCAGCACGATTAATGGCGCCGGACGGAATTAGCGGAATTGCTGCCTAGCACACTTGCTGCGGAAATGCCGGGGTTGCGTTGGCATCCAAGCCGTTGTTAGCTCCAAGAAGGTCAAATCAAAAAAGTGCCAAAAAGATACATGGGGAAAATAGAAGCATGAGCGCTCAGGGAACGCCGTCCGCGGCGAGCAAGCCGACAGCGACGCCGAAGGGCGCCTGGACCATCACCTTTCTCCTGTTTCTGTTCATGCTGGTGAACTTTGCCGACAAGATCGTCGTCGGTCTTGCCGGCGTGCCGATCATGGCGGACCTCAAGCTCACGCCGGAGCAATTCGGCCTGCTCGGCTCTTCGTTCTTCTTCCTGTTCTCGATCTCGGCCATCGTGGTCGGCTTCATCGTCAACAAGGTGCCGACGCGCTGGGTGCTGCTGTCGCTCGCGGTGGTTTGGGCGCTGGCGCAGTTTCCCATGGTCGGCACCGTCTCCTTCACCACGCTCCTGATCTGCCGCATCGTGCTGGGCGCCGGCGAAGGCCCGGCCTTCTCGGTCGCGGCGCACGCCATCTATAAATGGTTCCCTGACGAGAAGCGCACGTTGCCGACCGCGATCCTGTCGCAAGGCTCGGCCTTTGGCGTGATCATCGCAGTGCCGGCCTTGAACTGGATCATCGTCAACCATTCCTGGCACTATGCCTTCGGCGCGCTCGGCGTCGTCGGCCTGGTCTGGGTCTGTGCCTGGCTCGCGCTCGGCAAGGAGGGGCCGCTGGAGGATGCGCAGGCCCTCGCCGCCACCGAGACGAAGATTCCCTACATTCAGCTTCTCACCTCGCGCACCTTTCTCGGCTGCGTCGCCGCGACCTTCGGGGCCTATTGGGCGCTGTCGCTCGGGCTGACCTGGTTCACGCCCTTCATCATCAAGGGTCTCGGCTTCTCTCAGAGCCAAGCCGGCTGGATTTCCACTCTGCCCTGGATCTTCGGCGCCACCATCGTGATCCTGACGGGCTGGATCTCGCAAATGATGATGGCCCGCGGCTCGACCACGCGCATCGCTCGCGGCGTGCTCGGCTCGGTGCCGCTGGTCGTCGGCGGCCTGATCCTGGCGACGATGCCGCATGTCCAGGGCGCCGGCCTTCAGCTGGCTTTGCTCGTGGTCGGAACGGGCCTGTGCGGCGCGATCTATGTCGTCTGCCCGCCCATGCTCGGCGAGTTCACGCCGACATCGCAGCGCGGCGCCATCCTCGCGATCTACGGCGCGCTCTATACGCTTTCGGGCATCATCGCACCCGCCGTGATGGGCACCGTGATCCAGCACGCCGGCAGCATGCTCGACGGCTACATGACCGGCTTCACCATCAATGCGGCGATCATGGTCGGCTCCGGCCTGCTCGGCCTGCTGCTGCTCTGGCCGAACACCGAACGCGCCAGGTTGACGGGCGGTGCCGCCCCGCAGGCGGGCGCGCTGAAGAGCGCGGTATCGCCGACGTAAGGGTGGCGGCGCACGCCCAAGCAACACCCTCGTCCCCGGACAAGCGCGCCCCAAGGGCGCGCCGATCCGGGGTCATGACTGCGGGGCGATGTTTGGCGCCGGAACGGACGACTAGCTTTGTGGTCGCCGCTTCTGCTCCGTGAACCCTGACAGCACCACCGTCGCCGCCATGAAGATCACGGAGGCGCCGAACACCCAGTGCGGCGCGCTCTGGTCCATGATCCAGCCGAACAGCAGCGGGCTGACGATGCCGCCGAGATTGAATCCGGTGGAGACGATGCCGAAGGCACGCCCCGCAGCGCCGGGAGCAGCCGCGTTGCGCACCAGCATGTCGCGCGAGGGTGCGATCACGCCGCTGAGGAAGCCTGCGGCCGTCATCGCCGCGGTGAGAGCCCAGCCCGGCAGTGTGGCGAGTGCGATCAGCAGCACGATCGCCGCATTCGCGGCAAAGCAGGCCGCGGCGACCTGGCCGTGGCGCTCGGTTCGGTCGGCGAGCAAGCCGCCTGCGAGCACGCCGATGGCGCTGGCGCCAAGGAATGCCGTCAGCGCGATGTTGGCGGCGGAGTAGGAGGCGCCGTAGCCGCTCATCAGCGCCACCACGCCGAAATTGTTGATGCCGGCAACCGAGAGGCTCAGCAGCATGAACAGCGCGGTCAGCGTGATCAGCGCCGGCGTGATGACGGCCTGTTTTGGCGCGTTCGCGCTGCCGGGTTTTGTCTTGTGCGCGCCGGCGTCGGGAATGTTCATGGTGATCAGCAGCAGCGCCACCGCGACACCGATCGCGCCGGAGGCGATCAGCGCTCCAGTGCCACCGGACAACGTGACGAGCGCAGCGACGATGGCAGGAGCGACGGCGCCGCCGAGAAAGCCGGCAAAAGTGTGGATCGAGAAGGCGCGGCCCATCCGCGCCTCGTCCATGTGCGCGGCCAGGATCGCGTAATCGGCGGGATGGTAGACGCTGTTGGCGAGGCCCAGCAGCACGGCGCACGCGATTAGCGAGGCGTAGCTGAGGTGCAAGCCGAGCAGGATCAGCGCGAAGCCGCCGAGCGCGAGCCCGGCCAGCAGAATTCGTCGCGCGCCAAAATGGTCGACGAGATAGCCGGTCGGCGCCTGCGTCAATCCCGACACCACCGCAAACACGGTGAGTGCGAAGCCGAGCTCGATATAACCCACGCCGAGCTGGCTCTTGAGGAACGGGAACAGCATCGGAAGCACGAGCAGATGGAAATGGCTGACCCAATGCGCGATCGAGATCCCCGTCAGCGTGCGCAGCGCGCTGTCCGCCTTGCCTTGCTGCGGTGCGGCGAGAACGTCGACCATTGCAGTTCCGTCTTGCGTCCCAAAGGAGGCGCAAACTATCGGGCAGAGCGGTTATTTGTCCATGAACGCGGGCGCATGGCAGGTAGCGCGGGCGGCGGCATGAGGTTGCCTCCACTTCGCCGGAACGACTTTGGAGGATGTTGCGCCAGCGTGCGCTCAACCCGCGAGCACCGTCCTCACAACGGCTCGTCGTCCGGCCCGTAGCGGTCGCGCTTCGGGGTGGCGATGTCGCCGTCTTCGTAATCGTCATGGTCGATCTCGCGCGGAGGCTTGGGCTTTTTCGCCTTGTCTTGCGCTTGCTTATCGTCCGCGATCTTGTTGTCCGCGATCTTGGGCGGCTCGCTCGGCTTGCCGATCTTGGCCATGGCGGCTCCCGGATGGTGATGCTGCATCCGTCCTAGCCCGACATATGGGAACTTCCTGATCTATCTCAAGCACGGCACTCGGCCGTTCAGTGCACCACCGGCCCGCCTGCCTTCTTCCAGGCATCCAGACCGCCGGCGATGTGCGCGCTGTTGGAGAGGCCCGCCTCCTTGGCGGCGGCCACCGCCATCGCCGAGCGTTCGCCGAAGGCGCAGAAGAACACGACGCGGCGGCCGGTAGCGGCTGCGACCTCCCGCAGCATGCCGCCGGGCTTCAGGCTCTCCTCCACAGATTGATAGGGCGTGTGCAGCGCGCCTTCGAGCATGCCGTGCTTCATCCGCTCGTTGCTCTCGCGCAGATCGACCAGCAGGATGTCGGGCCGGCCGAGGATGCGGATCGCCTCGGCGGCGCTGAGCGCGCGGCCCTCTTTCTCGAGCTCCTCCTGATGCAGGCCGACATGCATGTTGGCAGGGACCGCCACATCCATCATCTTCGGATTGGGCAGCTTCAGATTGGCCATCAGCTCGATATATTCGTCGACCGAGCGGACCTGGAGCCGCGGATTGTAGCGCTTCTCCTCGCCGATGGTGGAGACGGTATCGCCCTTGTAGTCATGCGCCGGAAACACCATCGTCTCGTCCGGCAGCTTGAGCAGGCGGTTGAAAATCGAATCGTATTGCGCGCGCGATGAGCCGTTCTGGAAATCGGTGCGGCCGGTGCCGCGGATCAGAAGCGTATCGCCGGTGAAGACACGGTCGCCCATCAGATACGAATAGGAATCGTCGGTGTGGCCCGGCGTGTACATCACGTCGAGCGACAGGCCCTCGATCGTCACTTTGTCGCCGTCGGCGACCCGCATCGCCACCACGTCGGCCTTGGTCTGATCGCCCATCACAGTCATGCAATGGGTGCGGTCGCGCAACTCGCCGAGACCGGTGACGTGATCGGCATGCAGATGGGTGTCGATCGCCTTGACCAGCTTGAGGTCGAGCTCGCGCAGCAATTGGCAGTAGCGGTCGACCTTCTCCAACACGGGATCGAGGATCAGCGCCTCGCCGCCTGGGCGGCTCGCAAGCAGATAGCTGTAGGTGCCCGAAACACTGTCGAAGAGCTGGCGGAAGATCATGGCGGGACCTGACGTGTGGTGATTTCTAGGATTCTACTACGGGACGGGCCCCAGAGAGAAGCAAATCACTGTGTAGAGAATGAATTTTAGAAGATCTTTATTGCGCGGGTGGCCGTCCCCACCCACCCCTGTCATCGCCCGCGCAGGCGGGCGATCCAGTATTCCAGAGGCGCTGAACGGGATGAGGGGGCCGCCTTCGCGGGGAATGACACCGATTGTGTTGCGCGGACGTGCGACAAGCTCGGACAGCTCCTACGGCCGCACCACCGTGTAGCCGTTCTCCGCCAGGAACAGGATCTGCCCGACGCCCACCTGCACCGGCGTCGCCGCGGGAATGAACTCCGGCCGCTTGCCCGTCTCGCGCTCGATCGTGTCCACCGTATTGAGGCAGATGTCGAAGCGCACGCCCTGTGCGATCAGGCTCTCGACCTGCTTGCGACGCTCGCTGCCGGACAGCAGCAGATCGATACCGGGACCGAACGCCACCACTTCGACCGCGATCTTGTCAGGGTCGTAAGCCTTCAGCAGGTTGTTGGTGACGCTGAGCACCAGTGCCTGTTTCTTCGCATCGCCGTCGGAGAGCTGAAGCACGACCTTGTGCTCGGCGAACGGCTTGTCCTGCAGCGGCACCTGCTGCGCCAAAGCCGGCGGGATCGCTGCCCAGACGAGCAATGCCAGCAGCATCGCGGATGAGATTTGCGACCGCATCATCCTTGTCCTGCAATGCCTGGATTGCCCTCGACCCCTTTCAGCGTGACGCCGGAGCCGAGCCGCTCCTGAAACATCCGGCCCGAGCGCAGATATTTGCCAACGACGTCCCACACCGGCGCGCCTTGCTGGCGGTTGACCGAGGCCCAGCCTGCGACCTTGTAGCGGTGGCTGGCGCCGAGCGCCTTGCCGCCGTTGAGCTTCAGCTCGGAGATGCGGCCGCCGATCGCAGCCTCCGGCGTGCAGGTGTAGCTGAACCCGCCGGCGCGCACCATGTCGCCACCCTGCTGGTAATAGGGATCTGCGTTGAAGAGGTTGTCGCAGATGTCCTCCAGCACGTCCTTGATCTGTGCGCCGGTCATCTCCTGCACATAGGTCTCGGGATAGGTGATCGCGGTTTCCGCGAGCAGATCCTCCATGGTCAGCGCCTGGCCCGACAGCGCCGTGACGCCCCAGCGGAAGCCCGGCGACAGCGCGATCTCGGCATCGAGCTCGCTGCGCAGCGCCGTGCAGATCAACTCGTCGACGGGACCGGAAAAATTGCCCCGGCGGTAGAGCAGGCGATCGGGCGTTGTGATCTTCTCCGACCAGTCGCTCACATGCGGCGCGCGCAGCCGGCCGATCAGCTCGGCCATCCCCGGATCCGGCTTCAGCAGCTCGGAAAAAACCGGCAGCAGATGATAACGAATGTCGCTGACCTTGCCCTTGCCGATTGCGAGATCGAGCACGGCCAGGAATTTTCCGTTGGAGCCGGCATTGGTGACGAGCGTGGTTCCTCCAGCGTTCTTCACGGCAATCGGCTGCGGCACGGCGTCGTGGGTATGGCCGCCGAGGATGACGTCGATGCCGGTGACGCGGCTCGCGAGCTTGAGATCGACGTCCATACCGTTGTGCGACAGCAGGATGACGGCATCGACCTTCTCGGTGGCGCGCAGAGCATCGACATGCTTCTGCAACTCCTCTTCGCGGATGCCAAAGGTCCAGTCCGGCGTGAACCGCTTGGGATGCGCGATCGGCACGTAAGGGAACGCCTGGCCCACAATTGCGACACGATGGCCGCCGAGCTCCTTGATGACAGACGGTTTGAACACGCGCCCGCTGGCCTTGTCGAAGGCGGGGGCGTCGTTGAAGGCGGCCTCTTCGGTCAGGAAGACGTTCTGTGCCAGAAACTCGCCCTTGAAGCGCTCGAGATTGTCGCGCAGCACCTGCTCGCCATAGGTGAATTCCCAATGTCCGGTCATCGCCTCGATGTCGAGCAGATTCGCGACCTCGACCATGTCGCGGCCCTGCATGACGTTGGCAAGCCCGGTGCCCTGCCAGAGGTCGCCGCCATCGACGAGCAGCGAATGTTTTGCGCCGACGTCGCCGCGCAAGCGGTCGATCAGCGTCTTCAGATGGGCAAAGCCGCCGAGCTTGCCGAAGCGGCCCGCAGATTTCTCGAATTCGAAGCAGGTGAAGGCATAGGCATCCGCGCTGTCGGACCGGATGCCGAACCGCTCCAGGAAGGCGCGGCCAACCAGGTGCGGCGGTCGTCCCGCCATCTCGCCGATGCCGATATTGATGCTGGGCTCGCGGAAATAGACCGGATTGAGCTGCGCATGCGTGTCGGTGATGTGCAGGATGCGCGCATTGCCGAAACGCTCGATGTCATAGATGCTCGCGGTGTCGGCACCGCGCGCGAGCCGCGGCAGTCCGAGCGATGCGGCGGCTAGGCCCGCGCTCTTCAGGAAATCGCGGCGGCGGATGCCCATCTTAACTTCTCCGCGCCCTCAACGCTGTCGACTGTTCTACAAGCATATCCGGATCCGAAGGGCCGCGTCAGCGCAAGGTTTGGTGCGGCTTTCCGACAAGATCATGCTCAAAGAATGATCTGGAGCACGATGTTCTCGCGCGCCAAGCCCAGTCTAGCGGATTTCCATCGCCTTCCAGGCCTCTTTTTCGGAATTAGCCTGGAAGATCGACGCCTTCGCCAGCGCCTCGGCCTCTTTCGCTGCGGCAAATGCGCGGTCGAAATCGCCGCCATCGGCCGCCTTCTTCGCCGCCGTCAGCGTCGAGACGGTCGTGGTCCATTGGTGACGCAGGCTGGCCGCCTCCTTGGCTGCGGCTTCGGCGGCGGCATAGGCCGCCTTGTAGTCCGCTTCCGTTGCCGCGCGCGCCGACGGTAGCGCGATGGTCAACGCAACCAATGTGGCCAGGAGACATGCCCGCTTCATGGCCGCGCTCCCGGTCCCGAGATCGGCAGGCCGTTGGCGACGTAGGAGAGGAAATATTCGACGTCGCGATATTCGTCCGATTGCGGCTCCAGCGGAACCGCGCGGGTCTGGCTGTTGCAGGTGACGAAGCGGCGGCTGGTCGTGCCCATGCCGCTCCATTCGGAGCGGTAGATCGGCATCGCATTCAAAATGCCGAGCGCCGGCGCCAGAGTCTCGGCGCGGATGCGCTCGCCCGGGCTCTGCACGTGGCAGCTCGCGCAGGAGAAGTTCATCTGGCCGCGGCGGGTGTAGAAATACCGCTTCCCGTTCTCGAACGCTTCGAGCGCACGGGGATCATCGGGAATCTTGATGTCCATCGGCTTGCCGCGCGAGGTGTAGGCCATGTAGGCGGTGAGCGAGGCCATCTCGTCTTTGACGTAGGAATAGGGCGCCTCGCCATTGGCCTCGCGGCAGCGGTTCAGCGCGAGCTCCAGCGTGATGACCTTGCCTTCCTTGGTGTCGAAGTAAGGATAGTTCTGGCGGATGCCGATGCCGCCGTTCGGGAAGCAGTCGGCGTAAGTCTTGCCGTTCTTGAACGGGGTCGCAAACATTTCCTTGCCGGCGTCGAGCGCGAACTCGTAAGGCGGGAATTCTTCCTTCTCCTGCCACTGCCGCTTCATGTCCTCGTTCATGGAATAAGGACCGTTGACGAAATCCTCGCGCTTCACGTTCGGAAATTTCTGGAAGAAGAAATTCTGGAACGCCTTCGCATCAGCAACGGGATCGACCTTGTCGGCCGCGACGACGCGCGGCGAGGTGAGGGCGCACGCAACGAGTGCGGCGCCTACCGAGCCAAGCAGGAGGGAGAAGCGGGTCTTCATCACGCGATCTTCGCGGTGGTCGTATCCGACGCACCCTTGTTGTCGGTCCAGGAGATCTTGAGCTCGTCGCCCTTCTTGGCGCCCTTGAAGCTGAATTTGACGTAGGGGTCCTTGGAGACCGCCGTGCCCCAATTGGCGACAAAGACGTCCTTGCCGTTACATTCGAACTTCAGCTCCTGGATGAAGTGGGCCGGGATCAGCTCGCCCTTGGAATCCTTGACCAGGCCGGTGTCCATGGGGTGCTGAATCAGCGTCTGCACCTCGGTGATGTCGCCATTGGATGTTGCGCGCACGCGAATGCTTGATGCCATCGGACCGATCCTCCTAGCCGCCGCAGCCGCCGACGGTGACCTTCACTTCCTTGGTCGCGCTGTAGAGCTTGCCGTCAGCCTCGACGATGGCGACCAATTTGGTGGTCTTGGCCATCTTCAGCCGGTTGGCAACGCCCGGAATCGTGCCGTCGGCGATCCTGTAGGACGCGGCGAGAGCGTACGGGTTCTCCGCCACGAAGAACGAGATCGAGGTCACCTTGTCGAGCGTCGTCGTCACTGAGACCGGCACCACGCCGCCATTCTCGGCGATCTCCGGCGCGTCCAGCTTGACCTTGTCGGAGGGCTCGGCGGTCCTGCCATAGAGCGCCTTGATCGCGTCGGCCTCGCTCTTCTGCTTGAAGGCCTCTTCCGGATATTTATCGTTCGCCGCGGCGCTCGCTGGGCGGGCCGCGAACGGCAGGTTGCCGAGCCCGATCAGCGCGACCGAGGCAGCGCCCAGAAGGATCAGGCGCCGCGTCGGATGAGGGCCTGTGGTCGTGGTCATCGGAGGTCTCCTGGCCTACCGGCCGTTTACAGCGTTTGCAGGAAGTCAACGATCGCGTTGATCTCCTGTTCGGTCAAAATCCGGTTCCGGCCGAACGGCGGCATCATGGTCTGCGGATTGCGTTTGGTCTCGTCGAAGATGATCGCGGCCAGCTCGTTGCGGTCAGGGTATCTGGCCTTGATGTCCTTCAGTTCCGGCCCAATCGTCCCCGGCAGGTCGCCCCCCTGGATAACGTGGCAGGTCAGGCAATTGCCCTTGCTGCGGTCGAAGGCGAGCTTCCGGCCCTCGTTTGCCGCGGATTGGGCCTGCGCCGGGCTGGCGAGGCCGGCAGCGACGGCCAGCAGGAGGAACAGGACAGGCGTCCGGGACAAAGCAGGCAAGGCGTCATTCCGAGGCGTTATGGCGATGGTCGCGATCGCTGAAATAAAGGCGTTCCAGAGCATAAAGGACATCGCCTGACAATCGAGACTATGCACGGAGCAAAATGGAGTTAATATCTTCCGCATTGCAATTAAAGACATTATTGGTTCGGCCGATCTGGCCAACAATAAGGACAATGGGCGCGGGCCGGCTGTTTCGAGGGCGTTTTCGCGCCCATCCTGTTTTCATCGCGTTCTCGTGTTTTCAAGGGGACCTCACTTGGCTGAATATGTCGTCGAATTTGGCGGGGATGGCGGACGGGTCGCGCCCGATGGGCGGCTCGATGCGCCGGCCTTCCATCGCAACCACGAGCCGATCTGGGCGGCGCTGGAAAAGCATCTCGCCGGCACAACCGGTGACGTGGTCGAGCTCGGCAGCGGAACCGGGCAGCACGTGGTCCATTTCGCCCGTCATACGCCCGGCCTGATCTGGTGGCCGAGCGACCTCAACCAGCGCCATCTCAAGAGCATCGAGGCCTGGCGCGTTCATTCAGGCCTGCAAAACGTCCGCCCGCCCTTACGGATCGATCTCACCGACCCCGACTGGTGTCCGGAGATGAAAAGCGGGCAGGGGCCGACCAACCTTGCCGCATTGTTCTGCGCCAATGTCATTCACATCGCGCCATGGAGCGTGGCCGAAGGCCTGTTCGCCGGCGCCGGGCGCTATTTGCGCGCCGACGGCAAGCTGTTCCTCTACGGCCCGTTCAAGCGCGGCGGCAAGCACACCGCGCTCAGCAACGCCGTCTTCGACACGTCCTTGCGCGAGGGCAATCCCGAATGGGGCGTGCGCGACATCGGCGATGTCGAGGCGCTGGCGCAGGGCGTTCGCCTCCGGCTGATCGATACGATCGAAATGCCAGCGAACAATCTCACGCTGGTGTTTTCGCGGGACTGAGCGCGAGGCCGTCAGGCCTCGCCGTCCCGCCACCCGATCTTCTCCTTCAAGAACCGATAGCCCAGCACCTCGAAGCCGGCGCGCTCCTTGTTGTCCTTGCCGTAGCCGTGGCCGCCGGCTGCCGGTTCGTAGAACCAGGCCTCGTAGCCCATCGCCTGGAGCTTGGCAGCCATCTTGCGCGCGTGGCCGGGATGCACCCGGTCGTCGCGCCGTGTGGTGGCGATCAGGATCGGCGGATAGGGCTGAGCGGCCTTGACGTTGTGATAGGCCGAGTAGGTCTTCAGCCAGTCCCATTCCTCCGGCTTGTCCGGGTCGCCATATTCCGCGATCCAGCTCGCGCCCGCAAGCAGCTTGGTGTAGCGGCGCATGTCGATCAGGGGGATGGTGCAGAACAGCGCGCCGAAGCGCTCAGGGTATCGCACCAGCATGTTGGTGATGAGGATGCCGCCGTTCGATCCACCCTGTGCGGCGATGCGCTTTGACGTCGTCACGCCGCGGCGGACGAGATCGGCGGCGACGGCCGCGAAATCGTCATGCGACAGCCTCTTGCCGGCGAGCCGCCCGGCATCGTGCCAGCGCGTGCCGAACTCGCCGCCGCCGCGCAAATTCGCCTGCACAATCGTGCCGCCGCGCTCCAGCCACAGCTTGCCGAGCGCGGCATTGTAATACGGCTTCACCGAATGGGCGAAGCCGCCATAGGCGCTCATATAGACCGGTGCATCGCCGGTCTCGCCGGCAGGGCCGGTCTGGACATAGGGAATTCGCTCGCCGTCGATCGAAATGGCCTCGTGCTGCGTCACCACGAGACCATCGGCGGTGAACGTTTTCGGCGCCTGCTTGAGCACGGTCGGGCTGGCGACGCCGCGTTCGATCAACAGCAGCGACGGCGGCGTGAGTGGATCCTGCACATTGGCGAGCAGATCGCCGTTGCTTTCGGACGGATGGCGATCGAGCGGCCAGATGTCGACGACGCCGATCTGCGGCAGACCGCCAAGCATCTCGCGGCTCCAGCCCGCAGCGGATGGCGTGCAGATCTCGAAGCACGGGCGCAGCTCGTCGAGAATCGACAGCATGAGCTTGCCCGCGGCCCAGAACAGACCTTGCAACGCGCGCCGCGGCGCTGGCTCGAACAGCACCGAGAAATTGCGGCTACCGGCGAGGAACGCCGACAGCGACATGCCGAGCACCGTGTCAGCGGTATAGGTTCGGCCTTCGATGGACCAGTCCTTGCGCAGCTTGATCGCGAACCAGTCGCCATGCGCCTGCAACCAGATGCCGGTCGGCAGGTCGAACTTCGTCATCGCGCCGGCCGCATCGCGCAGCCAGATGGCGTGATTGAAGAAGTCGATCTGGTCGACGATCCAGGCGCGCGGCGCCGCGCCGGTGTCGTCGGCCATGCCGTAGATCACCATGTGATCGGCGGTGGTCTCGATAATGATCTCTGCCTGATCGACAGGCTGGCTGCGCCGCCACAGCCGAACGGTGCGCGCATATCCCGAGCTCGTGGCCATGCCCTCGCCATGCGCGCTCGACAGCAGCAGTGTGTCGGCATCGAGCCAATCCACGCCGCCCTTCGCTTCCGGCAGCGTGAACCCGCCGGCCACGAAGCTCTTGGTGTCGAGGTCGAACTCCCGCAACGTGACGGCATCGCTGCCGCCACGCGACAGGCTCAGAATCGCCCGCGAGCTTCCGGGCATCGTGGCGATCTGGCTCAGCAGCCAGTCCTCGCCTTCGCTTGCGGCGAGCTGGTCGATGTCGAGCATGGTCTCCCACGCTGGGTTGGCTTTGCGAAACTCCGCCAGCGTCGTCCGCCGCCACAGGCCCCGCGGATTGGTGGCGTCTTTCCAGAGATTGTGCAGATCGCTGCCGCGCCGGCTGACATAGGGAGTGTTGTCGGGCCGGTCGTAGATCGCGGCGAGCGTGTCGCGGTCGCGCACGAATGCTGGGCCACCGAACGCGGCGAGCGTCAGTTGATTCTGCCGTTCGACGAAATCGAGTGCCTGCTTGCCTTCGATCTCTTCCAGCCAGAGCCACGGATCATCGTCGGGAGCGCTGAGCGTAGGCCTGTCGTCGACGGTCATGAGCGAAACTCCAGGAAGATCGCGGCGAATAGGATTCAATCGAGCGCAAGGCGTCAAGGGCGCCGCTCGCTATCATCCGTCCGATTGCGCCAGAGGCATGGCCCGCGCCCGTTTGCGCCGGTTGCCCGCCCTCTCGCGCCCCTCCATAGTGCCGGGATCAATGAGAGCTTCTTGAGCGCCCTTGGGGCGGAAATGCCGATGTTAGACGTGATCTCTACCGCCGAAATCGCCGACGACGCGCGCGTGCGTGCCAATGTGGTGCGCCTTGCCGCCGCGCAGGCGCTGACCGGCGCCAACTCGGCGGTGATCTTCGCCACCGGCTCGATCGTCGGCGCGACGCTCGCGCCGGACATGTCGCTCGCGACCGTGCCGCTGTCGATGTACGTGCTGGGGCTCGCCGCCGGCACCTTGCCGACCGGCGCGATCTCGCGCCGCTTCGGCCGCCGCGCCGCCTTCGTCATCGGCACCGGCCTCGGCACGCTCACTGGCCTCACCGGCTCGTTTGCGATCCTGCACGCCTCCTTCGCGCTGTTCTGCGTCGCGACTTTCCTCGGCGGCCTCTACGGCGCGGTCGCGCAATCCTACCGCTTCGCCGCCGCCGATGGCGCCAGCGCGGCCTATCGTCCCAAGGCGGTGTCCTGGGTGATGGCGGGCGGCGTCTTCGCCGGCGTGCTCGGTCCGCAGCTCGTGCAATGGACCATGGACCTCTGGCCGCCTTACCTGTTCGCCTTCAGCTTCCTGGTGCAGGCGGCGGTGGCGCTGGCCGCGATGGGCATCCTCGCCGGCGTCGACATGCCAAGGCCCGCGCCGGCCGATCTGCATGGCGGCCGGCCGCTCCTCAGCATCGTGGTCCAGCCGCGCTTCATCGCGGCCGCTTTGTGCGGCGTCATCTCCTATCCCATGATGAACCTGGTGATGACCTCGGCGCCGCTCGCCATGAAGATGTGCGGCCTCAGCGTTTCCGATTCCAATTTCGGCATTCAATGGCACATCGTCGCCATGTACGGGCCAAGCTTCTTCACGGGTGCGCTGATCGCGCGCTTCGGTGCCCCGAAGATCGTTGCGGCCGGCCTGCTGCTGGAGGCCGGCTCCGCCGGCATCGGCCTTTCCGGAATCAGCGCAATGCATTTCTGGGCGACGCTGATCGTGCTCGGGGTCGGCTGGAATTTCTCCTTCATCGGCGCCTCCGCGCTGGTGCTGGAGACGCACCGTCCGCAGGAGCGCAACAAAGTGCAGGCCTTCAACGATTTCCTGGTGTTCGGCATGATGGCGATCGGCTCGTTCTCCTCCGGCCAGCTGCTTGCCAATTACGGCTGGTCCGCGGTGAACATGGTGGTGTTCCCGCCGGTGGTTCTGGGTCTCGCCGTGCTCTCCCTGGTATCCTGGGCCCGCCGCCGCAAGGCGCGGCTGGACGCTGCGATGGGCGAGCTCCCGGATGCGATTTGACGCATGATCCGGAACCTGCGCAGCGGCTTTCCGGACCATGGTCAATAGGTTGGCAGGAGGCTGTCAGCAGCGTTGATGCTTCGATCGCGGTCGAAGTGATTTTCGGAGCTGGTGTCGTTACATGATGCTCGTCATGAAGAGACGGGCGTGAAGCAAGGCGCTCGCGGGGGAAACAAAGGAGAAGCGCAAATGCTCGACAATCCCCGGCCCGCTGCTCCAATCAACGAATCCTCTCTCCGCTACGAAGGCTGGCGCATCGTCGCGGTCTGTTTCCTGCTCGCGACCTTCGGCTGGGGGCTCGGCTTCTACGGCCAGAGCGTCTATGTCGCCGAGCTCCAGCGCGCGCATGGCTGGTCGGCGTCGCTGATCTCGTCGGGCACGACCTTCTTCTATCTGTTCGGTGCGCTGCTGGTCGTCTTCGTTGGCGAGGCCATCCAAAAGCATGGCGCGCGCCTCTGCCTGATCGCCGGCACGCTGGCGATGGCGGCGGCGGCAGTGGCGATCGGCGCGGTGCGCGAGCCCTGGCAGCTCTATCTCGCCAACGCCGTGCTCGCCTTCGGCTGGGCCGGAACCAGTCTCGCCATGATCACCAACACGATCAGCCTGTGGTTCGACCACAAGCGCGGTATGGCGATCAGTCTCGCGCTGAACGGCGCCAGTTTCGGCGGCATCGTCGGCGTGCCGCTACTGGTGGCGCTGATCGGTCATGTCGGCTTTGCCAGCGCGATGTACGCCGCGGCCGGCGCCATGCTGGTGCTGCTCCTGCCGGTGATCCTCATTCTCGTCGGCCGGCCGCCCGATCACGGCTGGCATGCGACTGCGAAGCCGAAGCCGCAATCGTCGGCGCAGATCCGCGCGCAGGCCTTGCGTGACGTCGGCTTCCTCACCGTGACGATTGCGTTTGCATTGGTGCTGTTCGCCCAGGTCGGCTTCATCGTGCATCTGATCTCGTTCCTCGATCCCGTGATCGGCCGCGAGCGCGCCGCCGTCGCGGTCGCGGTGCTGACGGCGATGGCGGTGATCGGCCGTGTGCTGTTCTCTCTGGTGATCGACCGCCTCGACCAGCGACCGGCATCGGCGCTCTCGTTCCTGAGCCAGGCGGCGGCGCTCCTCGTCATCATCAATTTTCACAATGATTACGTGCTGATCGCGGCCTGCGCGGTGTTCGGCTTCTCGGTCGGCAACCTCATCACGCTGCCGTCGCTGATCGTGCAGCAGGAGTTCGAGTCCGCCTCGTTCGGCGTGCTGATCAGCCTCAACACTGCGATCAACCAGGTCACCTACGCGTTCGGCCCCGGCGTCGTCGGCTTCCTCCGCGATCTCTCCGGCGGCTACTCGCTGCCGTTCTATCTCTGCATCGCGCTGGAAGTGATCGCCGCCGCGCTGATCATGGTGCGCGGAAGGCGCGCGAACAAGTCATAGAGACGCGACGGCGTTTCCAAAAAATTCCGTCATTGCGAGGAGCACTTGCGACGAAGCAATCCAGACTGTTTCCGCAGAGACAGCCTGGATTGCTTCGCGGAGCCTGTCATCGGGCCGCGCTGCGCGCGGACCCGTAGGCTCGCAATGACGAGGGGAGAGCGGAGCTCACGCCTCCCGCTGCTGCAACAGCGCTTCCACATCCAACCGCTTCGTAAACATCGCCAGCTTCCCATCGGGCCCGAACGGCCATCGCTCCCTCGGCTTGTCCCAATAGAGCTCGACGCCATTCTGGTCGGGGTCGCGCAAGTAAAGCGCTTCGCTGACGCCATGGTCGCTGGCGCCATCGAGCGCAATGCTCGCCGACAGCACCCGGTGCAGCGCGTCCGCCAGCGCCGGCCGCGTCGGATAGAGAATCGCGGTGTGATAGAGCCCGGTCGTGCCTGGCGGCGGCGGCGAGCCACCCTTGCTTTCCCAGGTATTGAGGCCGATGTGATGATGATAGCCGCCGGCCGAAATGAAGGCCGCGCCGGAGCCCATCCGCTGCATCAGCTCGAAGCCGAGCACGCCGCAATAGAAGCCGAGCGCACGATCGAGATCAGCGACCTTGAGATGGACGTGGCCGATCCTGGTGCCGGCGGCGATGGCTGGGCTTTGCGACATGCTGGTGCTCCGTTCACACTATGCACATAAGGCCTGCCTTGGGATCGCGCTACGGGCCGATCCCGAAACCCATTGTTTCCAAACGGGAAGCCAATCGGGGATGAAATTGATGGTGTCGGTATCAGCCCCAGGCGGAGGTGACCTCTCCCCGCTGGGGAGAGGTGAACAAAGTCCGGCGATCGTGCCCAAGGTCACTCGCTCTAGCTCAGCTCCGACACTTCGCCCTCGGGCAACCCGAATTCGAACGTGTTCAGCGTCATCGACACCATGGTGTAATAGCCGCACAGCCCGATCACCTCGACGACGCCGCGTTCACTGAGCAGTTTGACCGCCTCATCGTAGAGACCCTTCTCGACGCCATGCCCTTCGTGCAGCGACTTCGCGACGTCGTAGATCATCTTTCCCTGGGGATCGTCGAACTCAGGCGTGCGGCGGTCGCGGATCGCCTCGATGATTTTTGGATCCATGCCGCCGGCAAGCGCGAGGCGCTTATGCGCATACCATTCGTAATGCGCAGTCCAGTGCCGTGCCGTCACCAGGATCGCGATCTCCGAAAGCCTTGCCGGAAATATGGTGTCGAAGCGGAGCACCTCGCCAAGCCGCGTGGCGTGCCGCGCCATCTCGGGGCTGCTCAGCCAGGCCATCATCGGCGCCGGCGGCTTGCCGCGCTTGCCGGCAATGGATTCGTCATAGGTCTGGCGCTGGCTTTCGTTCATTTCGCCAGGCGAAAGAAGTTTCAGGCGCATCCTCGTTTCCTCTTTGTTTTCAAGCCGACATGCCCCGGATTATAGCCGAAGGCAGCGCGGCGCGCGCGGCACGGAAGTGGTTGAATTCCACGGTGCGATGGCCCAGAGTCGCGTCCAACAAGTCGATTTTGATTGATGGAAACGACCAATGGCTGAATCTAGGACCAGCGACACTGAGAGCGCCGATCTCGAACAATTCCGCAACAAGACGCGCGCCTGGCTTGAAGCCAATTGCCCGCCGGAGATGCGCAAGCCGGCGACGTCGGATGCCGACGTGTTCTGGGGCGGGCGCAACGCAAAATTCTCGTCCGAGCCGCAGCGCGTCTGGTTCGAGCGCATGCGCGACAAGGGCTGGACAGTGCCGGACTGGCCGAAGGAGTATGGCGGCGGCGGCTTGAGTGCTGCCGAACACAAGGTGCTGCGCGCCGAAATGGCAAAAATGGGCGCGCGCCCGCCGCTGTCGAGCTTCGGCATCTGGATGCTCGGGCCGGCACTGCTGAAATACGGCAACGACGCCCAGAAGAAGGAGCATCTGCCGAAGATCGCCGCGGGCGAGATCCGCTGGTGCCAGGGTTACTCCGAGCCGAACGCCGGCTCCGATCTCGCCTCGCTCCAGACCCGCGCCGAGAGCGACGGCGACGACTTCATCATCAACGGTCAGAAGATCTGGACGTCCTACGCCAACTACGCCGACTGGATCTTCTGCTTGGTCCGCACCGATCCGACCGCGAAGAAGCACGACGGCATCAGCTTCATCCTGTTCGACATGACCTCGAAGGGTGTCTCCACAAAGCCGATCCTCCTGATCTCCGGCTATTCGCCGTTCTGCGAGACCTTCTTTGACAACGTCCGCGTGCCGAAGTCGCACGTGGTCGGCCAGATCAACCGCGGCTGGGATGTCGCAAAGTATCTGCTCCAGCACGAGCGCGCGATGATCTCGGGCATGGGCGAGCGCGGCGTCGGCCGTCCACTCGGCCAGATCGCGGCTGACACCGTCGGCACCGATGCGCTGGGGCGGCTCGATGATGCCATGCTGCGTGGCCAGATCGCGCGCTTCGACGTCGACGAAGCCGCGCTTGCCGCCTGTGCCGAGCGCGCGGTCGATCTCGCCAAGGCGGGCCAAGCGCATCCGGCGTTCTCGTCCGCGATGAAATATTACGGCACCGAGCTCAACAAGCGGCGCTACGAGATCCTGATGTCGGCCGGCGGCGTCGATGCGCTGGAATGGGAGAGCGAACGCTCGAAGCAGGGCGCCCGCCCGCGCGCCTGGCTGCGCACCAAGGCCAACTCGATCGAGGGCGGCACGTCCGAGGTCATGCTCGGCATCGTCGCCAAGCGCATCCTGGATCTGCCGGGGGCGTAACGTCCCGTCGTTCCGGGGCGGTCCGCAGGACCGAACCCGGAACCTCCAGATTCCGGGTTCGATGCTGCGCATCGCCCCGGAATGACAGCAACAATTCATTCCGCGCGATACTAGAGACTTAGACACATGGCCCTCGTCCTCACCGAAGAACAATCGATGCTCCGCGACTCCGCGCGCGGGCTGATCAGCGACAAGGCACCGGTGTCGCACCTGCGCCATTTGCGCGACAGCAAGGATCCCACCGGCTTCTCCAAGGAGCTTTGGCATTCCTTCGCCGAGATGGGGTTTGCCGGCCTGCTGGTCCCCGAAGAGTTCGGCGGCTCTGGCCTCGGCTATGTCGAGGCCGGTGTCGTCATGGAGGAGATCGGCCGCACCTTGATGCCTTCCCCCTTCCTCGCCACCGGCGTGGTCGCGGCCTCGGCCCTCAATCGCGGCGGCAATGCCGCGCAGAAATCGGAATATTTGCCGAAAATCGCGAGCGGCTCTCTGCTTGCGGCGCTCGCCATCGACGAAGGCGCAAAGCATCGTCCGCTCCAGACCAGCCTCCGGGCCGTGCGCGCCGGTAACGGCTTCAAGCTCTCCGGCGCCAAGGCACTGGTCGTCGACGGGCACGTCGCCGACCTCCTCATCGTCGCCGCGCGCACCGCGGGTGCTGCCGGCGAGCGTGAAGGCCTGACGCTATTCCTGGTCGACTCCAAGGCGAAAGGGATCGCGGTCGAACGCACCGTCATGGTCGATGCGCACAATGCGGCGCGGGTCGAATTCGCCAATGTCGAGGTCAATGCCGACAGCGTGCTCGGCGAGGTCGATCAGGCCGCCGGCCTGCTCGACAGCGTGCTCGATATCGGCCGGGGCGCCGTCGCCTCCGAAATGGTGGGATTGAGCGAAGAGGTGTTCAATCGCACCGTCGAGTACCTGAAGAGCCGCAAGCAATTCGGCAAGCTGATCGGCGAATTCCAGGCGCTCCAGCACCGCGCCGCCGAACTCTACATCGACATCGAGATCACCCGCGCCGCCGTCATGAAGGCGCTTCAGGCGCTGGATGCCGATGTCGCCAAAGCAGCCTCAGCCGTGGCGGTCGCCAAGGCCCGCGCCGGCACCACCTCGACGCGCGCGGTGCACGAAGGCGTGCAGATGCACGGCGGCATGGGCATGACCGACCAGTTCGACATCGGCTTCTTCATGAAGCGCGCACGGGTCTGCGAGGAACTGTTCGGCGACGCCAATTACCACACTGAGCAACTGGCACGGGCGCGGGGATATTAGGCGCACCGTCACGTCACCCTCGGTGTCATCGCCCGCGAAGGCGGGCGATCCAGTACGCCGCGGTTTTCCGGATACGATTGACATCTCGTAATACTGGATCGCCCGGTCTAAGCCGGGTGACGACAGTTGAGAATGTGACAGCGCTTGCCCCAAGCTCGTCATTGCGAGGAGCCCTTGCGACGAAGCAATCCAGACTGCGTCCGTGGAAAGATTCTGGATTGCTTCGCTTCGCTCGTAATGACGGCGGAGGGATCTCCTACCTCATTGGCGGTGCATACTGCACACCACCGGCATTCCACAGCTGGTTCATGCCGCGCGGGATCTTCAGCCTGGACTTCTCGCCGATGTTGCGGTCGTACATCTCGCCGTAATTGCCGACATGGCGGATGATGCGGGCGGCCCAGTCCTTGGTGAGGCCGAGCTGCTCGCCGTAATTGCCCTCGGTGCCGACGAGGCGCATCACTTCCGGCTTCTTCGACTTCAGGGCTTCGTCGATGTTCTCCGAGGTCACCCCCAACTCCTCGGCGTTGATCATCGCATAGAGCGTCCACTTCACGATCATCATCCAGTCGTCGTCGCGCTGGCGCACGACCGGGGCGAGCGGCTCCTTGGAGATCATGTCCGGCAGGATCATGTGGTCGCCGGGTTTTGAGAGGTTCAGCCTGAGCGCATAGAGCTGGGAGACGTCGGCGCTCAGCGTATCGCACTTACCGGTGTCGTAGGCTTTCACCACGTCGTCGAGCTTGTCGAACTTCACCTCGTCATACTTCATGTTGTTGGCACGGAAGTAATCGACGACATTGAGTGCCGTGGTGGTGCCGGACTGGACGCAGACCTTGCTGCCGGTCAGGTCGAGCGACGTCTCCTTGTTGCGCGAGCGCGGCAGCATGAAACCTGCGCCGTCATAATAGGCCACGGCCGGGAAATAGAGGTCGTAGTCGAGCTCGCGCGCCATGCTCCAGGTCGAGTTGCGGGAGAGGATGTCCACCTTCCGGCTCTGCAATTCCTTGAAGCGCTCGCTGGCATCGAGCGCGACGAACTTCGCCTTGCCCGGATCGTTGAAGATCGCCGCGGCCACCGCGCGGCAGAAATCGACGTCGAAGCCGGTCCAATTGCCCTTGTCGTCCGGGATCGAGAAGCCCGGCAGGCCCTTGTTGACGCCGCACAGCACCTCGCCACGGCGCACGGTCCGCTTCAGGGTGCGGGTGTCGTAGAATTCATAGATGATGGCCAGAACGGCGACCAGCACGGCGACCGCGAGCCCGATCAGCAGGCCGCCTCGAAAAGTGCGCATCATGTTGCTCTCTCGAAAAATCGGGAAAAGGAATATTCGCTAAGGCGAGGAAGATCAGAGCTCAGGCTTCTGCCGGATGACAACCTTGGTCCCGACCGGGACGCGATCGTAGAGATCGGCGACGTCATTGTTGACCAGGCGGAAGCAACCCGAGGACACCTTGGTGCCGATCGTATCCGGACGGTTGGTGCCGTGGATGCGGTAGACCGTGGTGCCCAGATACATGGCGCGGGCGCCGAGCGGGTTGCCAGGGCCGCCGGCCATGAAACGCGGCAGATAGGGCTGGCGCTGGATCATCTCGGGCGGCGGCGTCCAGTCCGGCCATTCCTTCTTGTTGGTGATGTTCACCAGCCCCTGCCACTGGAAACCGTCGCGGCCGACGCCGATGCCGTAGCGGATCGCGCGCCCGCCGGGCTGCACCAGATAAAGGTGCCGCTCGGCCGTCGAGATGATGATGGTACCGGGCGCCTCGGTGGTGCGGAAGTAGACCACCTGCTTCTGCCATTCCTGGTCGAGCTGGTAGCCGTCATCGGCGATCAAGCCCGGCTCGTCGCCGCGATCAGGCTGCTGCGCGAAGACGTGGGGAGCCGACAGGATCAGGCCCATCGCAGCCACAAACATCCCGGTCAGGCGACGAAAATCCGTCATGTAAAAGCTCTCCCCGCTGCCACAGCGCAAATCATTTCAGAACCATCAAACCTGAGGGGCAGGTTCATGGCAAGTTGATGGCGCGCCGCCCTAGTATGTCACGAGAATGCTTTGGTTTTTTGACGGGCGGCGCAATGCCACAAACAGGGGATGGCGCGAAAAGCATATATTGTCGCGGCAGGTCGGCGCACTCGCTTTCCCCGCGTGTGGAGAAGGGGATCGCATAGGACTTCCCGGCGGCCTAAGCGCGCGCCTCGTCCGTCGAGACGGCGCTCACGCGCCTCTTCAGGATGAGGCTAAGAGGCATCGCGGCATCACTCAAATTGCTGCCGCGGACTCCGTTCCTCATCCTGAGCGCCCGCCGGAGGCGGGCGTCTGGAAGGATGGCCGCAGGCGATTTGTCAGCTCCTCTCCAGATGCGACCGCTCTGTCGCAAGCAGGGTGAGAGCTAAATCCGGTTATTCTCCGCCGCGATCCCCAGCCGCCGGACGATCTCGGCGCCCACGGCGCGGGCCTCGAGCCGCGAGCCGATGCGGGGGCTGCGGAAGCGCCGCCCGGAGTGCAACCGGATCACGACGATGCAGTGCTCGTCCTCGGATCGGCCGCGGCGCTCGACCGTGATCGCCTTCACGTCGCCGCCCTCGATATGGTCGGCGCGCGGCGTGCCGTCGCCCCACAGGCGTTCGACGCGAATATCCCGTTGCCGGATGATCCAGAAAGCGCCGGTCACGAGATTGGCGTATCTGTGCACGGCGAACGCGGCGATCGCGCCAACCGGCAGCAGCATGATGTCGATCGGTCCGGGCGGCAGTCCGCGCCAGAGTTTGTAGGCGTAGGGAACGGCGCACAGTGCGACAGCGATCAACGCCACGATGCGGATGTCGCGCGCGGAAAACGGCTCGAGGGGTTCGCCGAGATGCATCTCGGGATTGCTGGCATCGAGTGGATTGCTAGGTGCCTCGACGTTGGGAACGCCGAATTGCGCGGCGATCTGGGCCACGGTATCGCGCACATGCGTGACGTCGGAGATCGGTGGGGACGTTAGGCGTTCCCCGGAGGCCAGCGTGAAGGCCAGCTGGAAGCGGGCTTTCGCCCTCTTACTGCCGGGAACCTGCAATTCCCTGATGTCGTCCTTCGGGACGACCCGCGTGCGGAGCTTTCCGAAAGGACGCTGTTGCCCGATCAGGATCTCGTTCGGTGTGATGATCCACACCACCGCCGGCGCCAGCATAATCCCGCAGACGAATGCCGCGCCCAGGAGGAGAGCGGCCACCGAGATGGTCACTTCCAGTGCGTCGTGCGTGAACAGGCCCGGCGTGAAGCACAGCGCAACCGCGGCCGCAGAGCCGGCCATGATCAGCCGCTGCGCGATCGAGGAGCCTTCACGAAGGCGGATGTCGGTGCTGGTGGTCGCGTCCATCGCGGGCGGCTGATTCCGGGGCTGCGAAACTCCACGGACGGCTCCGTGGAGTCAAGCAACAAGGACGACAGATGAAGCCGGCGGGGCGATGCCGGCGCGGCAGCTGTTCACGTTCAGGAGCCGCGCCACCGTCTGGTCGTAGCTGCCTTCGCCTTCGTGCTGGAACACGATCTTGCCGGTCTGGTCGATGATGTACTGCGCCGGCCAATATCGGTTGCGGTAGGCGTTCCAGGTCTTGGAATCGTTGTCCTGCGCCACCGGATAGGTGATGCCGTGGCGTTTCAGCGCAGCCTGCACGTTGGAGGCGGAACGCTCGAACGGGAATTCCGGCGTGTGCACGCCGACAACGATAAGGCCTTTGTCCTTGTACTTGGCGTAGAGGTCGGTGACGTGCGGCAGCGTGTTGACGCAGTTGACGCAGCCATAGGTCCAGAAGTCGACCAGCACGACCTTGCCGCGCAGCTCGGCCATGCTCAGCGGTTTCGAGTTGAACCAGGTGTTGATGCCGGTGAAGTCGGGCGCGGTCTGCTGGCTCGCGGCCGCGGTGACGACGGGCGCAGCGCGTGCGGCCTCGTCGCAGATGCCGGGGATGACGGCGCCTGATATGGTCATGCTGATCAGGGCGGTGGCCACAGCGAGCAGTTTGAAAGTCATGAACGAGTCCTCCGGTTGAGATGCGCGATGATCACAGGCCGATCTGGCCGGTGGGATAGAAGCCGGTAAGCCACGCCACGATCAGCGTGTCGTATTGAAAATAGGCCGCAACCGCGAAGGCGTCACAACGATGCCAAAGCCCTGCTGCAGCCGCGGCGAGATGCGGGCGAGGCTGCGCACCCGCGTGCTGGCGGCCTGGCCGCCATAGGCGATGGCCAGCATCGGGATCGCCGCGCCGATGGCGTAGGCGACCAGCAGCGTGCCGGCCCAGGTCAGATTCTTGGAGGTCGCAACCAGCGTCAGGATCGAGCCGAGCACCGGACCGGCGCAGGGCGTCCAGACCAGGCCGGGCGTGGTGCCGAGCACGAGCCCACCCAGTGCGCCCTCGCGCTGGATGGCGCTAGAGCTGCCGAGATCGAGCCAGCCATTGAGCCGGATCGACAGCCATTCGAACGGCGTCGGCCACAGCATCAACAGGCCGAAGCCGAGCAGCAGGATGGACGCGGCCTCACGCAACACGTTCGGATCGAAATCGAACAGCCGCGTGATTGCTCCGAGCAGCAGCGCGGTGGCCGAGAACGACATGACGAAGCCGAGCGCGATCATGGCGGGGCGCAAGTGCCCCGCGCGCCCGATCGAGGCGCCGAGCAGGATCGGCAGCATCGGCAGCGTGCACGGCGCGGCGATAGTCAGGATTCCGGCAAGGACGGCGAAGAGAAGTTCGAGCATGGAGCCACTCGTGCATGAGGTCACGAGGGCTGTTCGGGATGGATGTGTCAGACGTTACGCAGCGTCACGCCTCGTGACGAGCGAGCTGCGTACCACGACGGCGGTGCGCCCCCTCTCCCGCAAGCGGGAGAGGCGGGAGCGCGCGGCACGAGTCTAGCCCCAAACACAAAACGACCCGGAGGGGGGCATCCCGTCCGGGTCGCTGGAGGTCCTTGGGAGGTTTAAGCAAAACCGTATGTGACTTTTATAGGAGGGAAGTTTTTCCGCCTGATGTTGTGCTTTGTTTCAATTGTTTCGTCGGCGGTAACACTTCCGTGTCCGGGGATGGGGCCAAAGGAGCGGTCCTATCCCATTGAATCCATTGAGCTTAGGCGGCGAAACGATCCACGCCGGCGCCCTTAAGCAAATCGGCCAGTTGTTTGCGGGCGTAGAACATCCGCGTCTTCACCGTGCTCTGCGGGATGCCGATGATCTGGCCGACCTCCTCCACCGACTTCTCGTGGTAGTAGACGAGATTGATGATCTCGCGGTGGGCGGGCGACAGCTTCTGCACGCAGGCGCGGAGGATGGCGCTGGTATCGTTGCGATCGAGCGAGGTCTCGGGCGTCTCGGCATCGTCGGGGATCTGGCGCACGTCCTCCTGGTCGATGTCCTCGAAGCGCCGCTGGCGCATCGCGGTCAGCGCCTTGAAGCGGGCGATCGAGAGCAGCCAGGTCGAGACCTGCGAGCGGCCTTGGAACTGGCCTGCGGTCCGCCACACGTCCAGAAACACCTGACTGACCAGATCTTCCGCCGTGGTGGCATCGCGCACGATGCGCAGGATGAAGCGGTACACCCGAACGTTATGGCGGCAGTACAGCATGTGCATGGCCGTCCGGTTGCCGTCGGCGATGCTTTCGAGAAGCATATCGTCCGAAGTCGCCTGAACGGCAATGATGCTGTGGCTGGCTTGGGCGTTGATGGCAATGACGTTCGGCATGGACTTAGCTCCCCGTAGCGCCGCAACCGAGCGGCGTTTCCTTAAGCCGGAGTGTTAATGAGCCAACGTTTCGGGACGTCTGCACGAAAAGGAGAAAATGGTTTCGTGCGCCGCCAAATTGTTTCTTCGGAAGGGGTGCGACGAAACATTCGGGGCAAAAAATCGTGGAATTTCAATGTGCGGAAAATACGGGATAGGGGGGTAAAGCCGGGCGTACGCGCCGGGAACGGATTTCCGGCCCTTGCGTTTGGTGCGCCAAACACTCTCCTGTCGTCCCGGGTTCGCTTCGCGCCTAAGGGCGCGCTTGTCCGGGACGACAACTTTATTTGCCGCGCGATTTACGCCTTCTCGCCGGCCGGCGAGAACAGATAGCCGCCGCCGCGGATGGTGCGGATCACGGCGGGTTTTGCCGGGTCGGGCTCGATCTTGCGGCGGATGCGCATGATGCGCAGGTCGACCGCGCGGTCGAAGGCCTCGGCGTCGCGCGCGTTGGCGAGCTCCAGCAGGCGCTCGCGCGACAGCACGCGTTTCGGATTGGCCGCGAACACTTTGAGCAGCCCGAACTCGGAGGCGGTCAGCGGATGCTCGTTGCCCTCGTCGTCGCGCAAGGCCTGCGCTTCGAGATCGAGCCATTTGGTGCCGAAGCGCACCAATTGGTCCTTGTCGGACTTTGCGGCCGCGGCGTCCGGCGCGGCAGCCTTGGCCGGCCCGCTTCGCCGCAGCACCGAACGGATGCGCGCCATCAGCTCGCGCAGCTCGCACGGTTTTGCCACGTAATCATCGGCGCCGAGCTCGAGCCCGACGACGCGGTCGATCGGGCTCGCGGTCGCCGTCAGCATGATCACGGGCACGTTGATGCGGCTCTTGAGATCGCGGATGATCGAGAGCCCGTCTTCCTCGGGCATGTTGAGGTCGAGTACGACGAGGTCGGGCATGCTGCCCTGGATCGCGGCGCGCAAGGACTTGCCGCCGTCGCACAGCGTCACGGTGAAGCCGTGCATCTTGAGGTAATCGCCGACCATCTCCCGGGCCGGGGCCTCGTCGTCGACGATCATGATGTGCTGGCTTTGGGTCATGGTCTTGAGATCACGGCATTTCGGTCGCGGGGAGGGTGATGGTGAAGGTCGAGCCCTTGCCAGGGCCGTCGCTGTTGGCGGTCACCTCGCCGCCATGCATGTCGATAATGCGCTTGACGATGGACAACCCAAGCCCCGTCGAGCTCTCGCCGGCGGTCGGCTTTGCGGACAGGCGCTGGAACCGACCGAACAAGCGGCCGAGATCCTCCGGCGACAGGCCGGCACCCTCGTCGCTGACCCGGACGGTGGTTTCGGTACCCTCATGGGTCACGGCGACGGTGATCTTGCCGCCGATCGGCGAGTATTTGATGGCGTTGCTGATGAGGTTGTCGATCGCCTCGCGGATGCGGTCGGTATCGCACATGGTGACGATGTTGGGCGGCGCGGCGACGCTGATCGTCTGCTGCTTGTTGACGGCGAGCGGCTGGTTGGCATCGGCGACCTCCTTGACCAGGGCCGCGACGTCGACCGGCTCGCGGCGGATGGTGATGTCGAAAGCATCGGCCATCGCGTCCGAAATCAGGTGATCGACCATCGTGGTCAGCCGCTTGGTGGCATCACGGATGTGATCGACCTGAGCAACCACGCCGCTTTCCGATGCGCCGGTCGAGATCAGCTCCTTCAGCATCTCGGTGCGGCCGAGGATGACGCCGAGCGGATTCTTCAGATCGTGCGCGACGGTGCCCAAAATCTCGTTCTTGAAGCCGTTGGCGCGCTGGAGCCGCAGCCATTGCGCGGACAGGCGGCGGTTGGCCTGCATCAGCGCGCGGGTGCGCTGGGCGACGCGATCCTCCAGCTGCGTGTTGGCGTCCTGAAGCTGCTGATAGAGGATCACATTGTCGAAGGCGATCGAGAGCCGGCTGGAGAAGATCTCGACCAGCGAACGGTCGGTCTCGGACAGTTCGCGCTCGGCCTGGAGCAGCACCACCACCTCGCGGCCGCTGCCGGTGCGCAAGTAGATCACGCTGCGGTGGTCGGCGAATTCGTTCTTGCGGCGCTGGAACGCGGCTTCCACCATCTCGCGCAGATCGGGATCAAGCGCCTTCGATGTCGTGCTGCCGATGAAGCGGCTGTAGCAGCCGCTGCCGGCGAGCACCGAGAGCTCGGGGTCGATGCCGCCATTGTCGCGCAAGACCAGGATGCCGGCGCAGTCGACGTTGAGCAGCGAGGCGAGCTGGGTCAGCACGCCCTCGGCGAGCCGCTGCATCGACTTGAAGTCGTACAGCGTCGAGGCGGCGTCGATGATGATCTCGAGCCCGCGCCGCGTCTGCACCATGCGCTCGAGCTGCTGATAGGAGCGCAGCGCCGCGGTCAGCGAGGTAAACAGCTTGTCGGCGGTGAGCTCGGTCTTGGCCTTGTAGTCGTTGATGTCGTACTGCACGATCACCCGCCGCTCGGGCGCCTGGCCGGGCTGCCCGGTGCGCAGGATGATGCGGACAGTCTCGTTCTTGATCTCGTTGCGGATGAATTCGACGAGCTCGAGGCCTGCGACGTCGGTCTCCATGATGACGTCGAGCAGCACGGCGGCGATGTCGCCGTGCTCGGCCATCAGCTTGCGACCTTCTGCCGCGGAATAGGCCGACAGGATCTCCAGGCGCTGGCCGTTGAGGCTGTAGTCGGACAGCGCGAAACGGGTGCCGTCATGCACGGCCGGATCGTCGTCGATGACGGCGATCTTCCATTTCCGGGTGTTGGCATCCTCCGACGCGGTACCGGTGTCGTCGATCAGGTGGAGGACATCGTCCTGTTCGGCCATTGAGAAGTCCCGTCACTTTCTGTGCTTTGCGCGCCGCCCTTGGCAATGCGCGGCATGATAATGCGAAATGTAGTGCCTTGTCCCAGCTTGGATTCCAGCATCATGCGGCCGCCGAGCTGCTGGGTGACGAGGTTATAGACGATATGGAGGCCAAGTCCCGTGCCGCCTTCATTGCGCCGGGTGGTAAAGAAAGGGTCAAAGGCCTGGCGCTGCACGTCGGGGGTCATGCCGGCGCCGTCATCGGTGAAGCTGATCTCGATGTCGTCGGTCCCGCGCGGCCGCGCCGAGATGATGATGGTGCCGGCACGTCCGTCGGCGAAGGCGTGGTTGGCGGCATTGAGGAACAGGTTGGTCAGAATCTGGCCGTAGGAGCCGGGATAGCCGTCGAGCAGGAGCCCTTCGGGCACGTCGACCTGAAGCGTGATCGGCGAGCGCTTCAGCACCGGGCGCAAGCTGGCGATGATCTGCTCGGTGGCCTCGCTGAGCGAGAACTGCCGACGCTCGGCATGGGAGCGGTCGACCGCGACCTGCTTGAACGACTGGATCAGCTCGCCGGCGCGCTGGAGGTTGGCAACCAGCTGCTGCGAGGCCTCGCGCGAGGACTGCACGAATTCTTCCAGCTGCGAGCGGCGCAGGCCCCCATCGCCCTTGAGCTGCGCCTCGAAGATCTCGCTTCGCCGGGCAAAGCTCGAAGCGACCGTCAGGCTGATGCCGATCGGATTGTTGACCTCGTGGGCGACGCCGGCAACCAAGCCGCCGAGCGCGGCGAGGCGCTCGGCGTCGATCAGATTCTGCTGTGCGGTGTTGAGCTCGAGCAGCGCACTCTCGGCTTTTTCCTTCGACGCGCGCAGCTCGTCCTCGGTCTGGCGCTTGGCGATGGCGTTCTCGCGGAACACTTCCACGGCGCGCGCCATCGCGCCGACCTCGTCGCGTGCCTTGGTGCCCTGCACCTCGCGGCCGAGGTCGCCGAGCGTGATCGCGCGCATCGCCGTCATGAGCTGCTGGAGCGGCAGGCGGATCGACAGCGCGATCAAGACGCCGGCGGCGAGGATGATGCCGAGGAAGATCACCGCAACGGAGAGTACGCGGCGAGAGATGTCGGCCAGCGTGCGGTCGAAAGTCTCCTGCGCCTTCTGCTCGCGGTGGCGCATCTTGGTCGAGAGGTCGTCGATGGCGCCGATCGCCTCGGCTTGGCTGGCGTCGATGGTGTTGCGCAACAGCTCGGTGCGGCTCGCCAGCTGCTCGGACAGTTTTGCAAAGCCCTCGCGCAAGGACGCGGTGCGGTCCGCGAGCCGCCGCAAGGCCATGCGCTGGAGGTCGTTGTCGGCGAGGTCGATCATGACCGGGATGGTCTTCTCGATCGTCTCGGTGTTGCGCCGCGCGTCGTCGGCCGCGCCTGACGACAGCGACAGATAGTACGAATTGGCCGCGACCAGCATCGCGGTGAAAGCCTCGCGGGATTTTCCGAGCGAGGGCCAGATCAGCGCGTCGCGATGGCCGGTGGCGCCTTCGATGATGGAATAGAGCCCGGCCATGTCCCTGGCCGGACCCTGCACCTGCTCCTCATAGGTCTTGGCGATGGTGGCTTGCACGCTGCGCAGCTCGCCAAAGCCGTTGAGGAAGCGGTCGGTGGTGCGCTCGAGCTCCTCGACCGAGCCTGACAGCATCGGGTCCTTGGTGGCGCGGCCCGTCAGCGTGCCCAGCACCGCCTCGCGCAGCAGCAGGATCTCGGCGAACAGGTCCGGGCTCGGCTGGTTGATGTAGCGGTGGATCAGGTTTTGCAGCCGCCCGGTCTCGCTTTCGAGCAGCGCCAGGATCCGGTCGGACTCGCGCACCTGGCGCACGTCGTCCCAGGCCGAGCCCAGCACTTGCACGCCGTTCCAGATCATCGCGACCAGCACCACCACCACGGCGGAGTTCAGCGCCGCGATTGACAGGATGCGCCAGCGGATCGGCACCGCCCGGAGCGCGGCGACGATGCGCGCGCGCACCCGTCCGAGCGGGCCGGGCGGCCTCTCTGCGGTCTCGCTGTGTCCGAGCCCAGCCAAGAAGCTCTACTCCACCTTGCGAATGCGTTCGATCAGCGCGGCCGCGGCCGGATCACGCCCAGCCTTGGCATAGATTGGGGCCATCGCCTCCTCGAACGGCTTGCGGTCGACGTCCTTGATGACCGTGACGCCCGCGTCCTGGGCCTTGCGCTGCGACTGCTCCTCGAGATCGCGCCATTTCTCGCGCATGAAGCGGCCAGAGCGCTGCGCGGCCTCCCTGAAGATCACCTGCTCCTCCGCCGAGAGGCTCTTCCAGGCCTTCAGCGAGATCACCAGCACTTCCGGGCTCATCGTGTGCTCGGTGAGCGTGTAATGGCCGGCGTGTTTGTAATGGTCTGTCGTCACGAAGGATGGCCAGTTGTTTTCGGCGCCGTCGATCAGGTGGTTGGCAAGCCCGGTGAGCACCTGCCCGTAAGGCAGCTCGACCGCTTCGGCGCCGAGCGCGCGCATCATCTGGCTCATCAACTCCGACTGCTGTACCCGGATCCGCATTCCCTTGAGATCGGCGACGCTTCGGACCGGGCGGAGAGCGTTGTAGATCGACCGCGCGCCGGAATCGTAGAAGGCGAGCCCGACGAACCCATAGGGCTCGAAGCTGCCGAGGATCTCGCTGCCGATCGGCCCGTCCAGCACCTTCTGCATGTGCTCGATGGACCGAAACAGGAACGGCATGGCCAGCACATTCATCGCCGGAACGAAATTGCCGATCAGCGCCACGTTGGTCCGGTTGAGGTCGATCGCGCCAGCGCGGGTCTGCTCGATGGTCTCCTTTTCCTCACCGAGCTGGCGGGAGTGGAACACCTTGATCTCGTGCCGGCCGCCGGTGCGCTCGGCGATCAGCGTCCCCATGTAGCGCAGCGCCTGGACGGTCGGGTAATCCTCGGTCTGGGTATCGGCGGCGCGAAATTCGCGCGCAACGGCGTCCGTTGCACAGACGGCAAGCAGAAGCGCGACGAAGATCACCCCGGTCCGCGAGAGTTCGGCACGGCTCAGCACTGGCACACTCAACCCCTCAGTGGTGCAGTCTGTGGCGGAAGGAAAAGGTTCAACGCAATCTAGCAGATGGTAAAGGGAAGGCCATCCCGCTCCGGGCGGTGGGCCGATTGTGCGGCGCGGCCGCCGCGCATTCCCGGTTGAAACTGCCAATGCCGCGCCTTAAGCAGGGCAGCCGCCTTTTGTCGCGCGCGCCGGGAAGAGCCATCGTGATTTCAGCATTGCGCTTTTTGCAGGTCGCCGCCGTCTTTGCGGCTGTCGCCTGGGCCACTCCGGTGCGTGCCGCCACGGACATCGCGCTGTGGCACGCGATGTCCGGCGAGCTCGGCCGGCAGCTCGACAAGCTTGCCGCTGACTTCAACGCTTCGCAATCCGATTACCGGATCGTGCCTGCGTACAAGGGCAATTACACCGAAACGGTGACGGCGGCGATCTTCGCCTTCCGCTCGCGCAGCCAGCCCGCGATCGTCCAGGTCAATGAGGTCGCCACCGCCACCATGACCGCAGCGAAGGGCGCGATCTATCCGGTGTTCAGCCTGATGCGGGACCAGGGCGAGCCGTTCTCGCTGAGCGATTACCTCCCCGCCGTCTCCGGCTATTACACCGATGCAGCCGGCAATCTGTTGTCATTCCCGTTCAATTCTTCGACGCCGATCCTCTACTACAACAAGACCATGTTCCGGGATGCGGGCCTCGATCCGGAAACGCCGCCGAAGACCTGGCCGGAATTGGGACTAGCTGCAAAGCGCCTGCGCGAGCGCGGTGCTCCTTGCGGCTTCACCACGTCCTGGCCGTCCTGGATCCATGTCGAGAATTTCTCCGCCTTTCACAATCTGCCGCTGGCGACGCGGGCGAACGGCTTTGCCGGGCTGGATGCGGAATTGACCATCAACAATCCGTCTCTCGTGCATCACATCGCAGTGCTCAGCGAGTGGCGGAAGACCAAGCTGTTCGACTACAGCGGCCGCGGACAAGCGGCCGAGCCGCGTTTCCAGAACGGCGAATGCGGCATCTTCATCGGCTCCTCGGCAACGCGGGCCGACATCAAGGCGAATTCGAAGTTCGAGATCGGCTACGGCATGATGCCGTACTGGCCCGACGTGAACGGCGCGCCGCAGAATTCGATCATCGGCGGTGCCACGCTCTGGGTGCTGCGCGACCGGCCGCGCGAGGAATACAAGGGCGTGGCGCGGTTCTTCGCCTATCTGTCGCAGCCCGGCGTGCAGGCCGCCTGGCATCAGAACACCGGCTATCTGCCGATCACCCGCGCCGCCTTCGAGCTGACGCGGGCGCAGGGATTCTACGAGCGCAATCCCGGCTCGGCGATCTCGTTCGAGCAGATCACGCTGCATCCGCCGACGGAGAACTCCAAGGGCGTCCGGCTTGGCTCCTTCATTCTGATCCGCGGCGTGATCGAGGACGAGCTGGAGCAGGCTTTCTCCGGCCACAAGAGCGCGCAAGCCGCGCTGGATTCGGCAGTCGAGCGCGGTAACAAGCTCTTGCGCCAGTTCGAGCGTGCCAGCCCGGAGCGGTAGGCACCTCGGTGCCGTCGCAAAGAAGGTGCGCTCCCTCCCCCGCCTGCGGGGGAGGGCAGGGGAGAGGGTTGACTCCGCAACGGGACAATCCCCTAGAGGAGAAAACCCTCACCCGACGCTTCGCGTCGACCTCTCCCGCAAGCGGGAGAGGTGCACCGCCTGCTCGGTTTGCACTGAGTCAATCAAGCTTCTCTTGCTGAGTGAATGCGGATGACCAAAGGTCCGTCGCAACAGCTGCCTCACCTCACCGATGCCGCAAGCTTCCGCGCCTTCCGCTCCGCGTCCGCGCAATGGCTGCCGATCGCGCTCGACATCGCCCGCAGCCACGGCCTCGATGCCGGCTCGCCGCAGGTATTTGCGACCGGCACCAATCTCGTGGTCGGCCTCGGCGACACGCTGATCCTGAAGATCTTCCCGCCGCTGCTCGCAGCGCAGTTCGCCTCGGAGCGCGCCTCGCTGACGCAGCTCGCCGGCCGTCTGCACCTGCCGATCCCCGAGATCGTCGCGGACGGGATGCGCGACGGCTGGCCCTATCTCGTCATCACGCGGCTTGCCGGCACGCTGGGCTCGGAGGTCTGGCCCTCACTGCCGGAGCGGCAGAAGGAGCGTCTGCTGCGCCAGATCGGAGAGATCATCGCCTCCGTGCAGCGCGTTCCGCTAGGGGAGCTCGCGTCCATCGAGCCGCGCTGGGACGCGTTCATGCACGCCCAGATGCAGGGCTGTAAGGCGCGGCACACGCGCCTCGGTCTCGCGCCGAAATTCCTCGCCGGCCTCGACGATCTCCTGCGCGATGCGGCAAAACTCATTCCAATGGATGCGCCGCCGGTGATCCTGATCGGCGAATACATTCCGGAGAATTTTCTGCTCGCCTGTGATGACGGCCAATGGTCGCTCGCCGGCCTGTTTGACTTCGGCGACGTCCTGACGGGGTGGCGCGATTACGATTTGCTCGGGCCCAGCGCTTTCATGGCGGCGGGACGGCCGGGCAGGGTGCGCAGCCTGCTCGACGGCTTTGGCTATGCAAAGCTCGACTTCGCGCTCAAGCGGCGCCTGATGGCGCTGATGCTGCTGCACCGGGCCAGCGACCTCAACAGCCACATCTGTGTCGAAGGCTGGCAGGAGAGGGCGAATGATCTGGTCGAATTGCAGGAGCTGATCTGGCCTGGGTGATCCCGCCCCACAGTCCGGGGCGCTGCGGAGCGGCAAGCCCGGAATCATTGTCCCGCGCATTCTGCGGCTGGATGGATTCCGGGCTCGATGCTGCGCATCGCCCTGGAATGACGGCCAATCCTCATCGCTTCAGCAGGTCGCCACGCTACCTGCTCAAGGGATTCTGCTATCGCCTCTGAATGGGCCTCTGCGCTCCGGCTTAATATTTAGGCAATTTCCTGTCCTTGTATGCAGAAGAGGAGCGTGCCGCATCGGCTGTGAAAGGCCTCCTGCCTTCATTTTCGTGGAATACCAATGTCTTAGGATCAGGCTAAGCCTCCATTAAGCCTTGGCACGAACCTTGCGAATCCGGCTCCAACCAAAAACTTTGTGTTGGAGCGATTTCATGAAGCGCCGCGATTTCCTCAAGTCCGTTTCCGGATTGGCCGCTGGCGCGGCGCTCCCGGCCATGCCCTCGATGATCTCCTCGGCCGAAGCCGATGCGCGCTCCGAGACGCTGCTGATCGTCTCCGAGGGCGGCCCCAACAATCTCGACATCCACGGCGTCGGCACCAACGTGCCCGGCTATGAGGTGTCCTGGAATTGCTACGACCGCCTGATCAGCCACGAGATGAAGAGCGGTCCCGGCGGCGTGCCTTATTACGACCGCGACAAGTTCAAGGGCGAGCTCGCCGAGGACTTCAAGATCGACGACATGTCGGTCACCTTCAAGCTGAAGAAGAACGCCAAATTCCACGACGGGGCGCCGGTCACCGCCAAGGACGTGAAATGGTCGCTCGACCGCGCCGTCAGCGTCGGCGGCTTCCCGACCTTCCAGATGAGCGCGGGCTCGCTGACCAAGCCGGAGCAGTTCGTCGTCATCGACGACCATACGGTGCGCGTCGATTTCCTGAAGAAGGACAAGCTGACGATTCCCGATCTCGCGGTCATCGTGCCCTGCATCGTCAATTCCGAGTTGGTGAAGAAGAACGCCAGCGAGAAGGACCGTTGGGGCCTCGAATTCACCAAGCAGCAGACCGCGGGCTCCGGCGCCTACAAGGTGACGAAGTGGACGGCCGGCACCGAGGTCATCGTGGAGCGCAACGAGGATTGGGTCGGCGGTCCCTTGCCCAAGATCAAGCGCGTGATCTGGCGCATGGTGCCGCAGGCCGGCAACCGCCGGGCCCTGCTCGAGCGCGGCGATGCCGACATCTCCTATGAGCTGCCGTTCAGGGATTTTCAGGAGATGAAGGCGAACGGCAAGCTCAACGTTGTATCGCTGCCGTTCTCCAACGGCATCCAGTATATCGGCATGAACGTCACCAAGCCGCCGTTCGACAATCCCAAGGTGCGGCAGGCCATCGCCTTTGCATTGCCGTACCAGAAGATCATGGAAGCGGTGCTGTTCGGGCTCGGCAATCCCATGTTCGGCGCGCCCAAGGACAAGCCGACCGAAGTCGCCTGGCCGCAGCCGCACAAATTCAACACCGACATGGACAAGGCGAAGGCGCTGCTCAGCGAAGCCGGCTACGCCAACGGTTTCGAGACCACGATCTCATTCGATCTCAACTTCGCCGGCGTCAACGAGCCGCTCTGCGTGCTGGTGCAGGAGAGCCTCGCCCAGCTCGGCATCAAGACCACCATCAACAAGGCGCCCGGCGCCAACTGGCGCACCGAATTGAACAAGAAGGAGATGCCGCTTTTCACCAACGTGTTCTCGGGCTGGCTCGATTACCCCGAATACTTCTTCTACTGGTGCTATCACGGCAACAATTCCGTCTTCAACACCATGAGCTACAAGTCGGCGGAGATGGACAAGCTCATCGACGGCGCGCGCACGGCCGCAGCCACCGGCGACAAGGCAGCCTATGAGGCCGACGTAAAAGGCTTCGTCGATCTCGCCTATTCCGACCTTCCGCGCATCCCGCTGTACCAGCCCTTCGTCAACGTCGCGATGCAGAAGAACATCAGCGGCTACCAGTACTGGTTCCACCGCCGCCTGGATTACCGCGCGATGGCGAAGGGGTGAGGGGGCATGGTCGGCGCGCGCGATATGGTCGCGACTCTGGCTGCGTTTCCGAGTGAGGTGGCCACTGCTCTCTCACTCCCTCCCCCCTTGTGGGGGAGGGGCGGGGAGGGGGGTAGCCACAAACTCCGACCTCTCCCGGAGCCACTCCCCTCCCTAGCCCTCCCCCACAAGGGGGGAGGGAACGCAGTGGAGTGTGCGGCCAGCAGCGCGCGCAACACGCCCAGGAGCACCGCATGCTGACCATGATCGGCAAGCGGTTGATGTTCGCGATCCCCTCGCTGATCGGCGTCGTCATCGTCACCTTCCTGCTGACGCGCGCGCTGCCAGGCGATCCCGCCGCCTACTTCGCCGGCCCCGCCGCGACCAAGGAAGCCGTCGAACAGATCCGCAAGAAGCTCGGCCTCGACAGGCCGCTGATCGAGCAGTTCTTCCGCTACACCAACGATCTCGCTCATGGCGATTTCGGCAACTCGCTGACCACCGGCCAGCCGGTCGCGGCCGAGATCCGCAACCGCCTGCCGGCGTCCGCCGAGCTGACGCTGCTCGGCCTCTTCGTCTCGATCGCCATCGCCATTCCGCTCGGCGTGCTGGCGGCAACGCGGCCGGGATCGTGGATCGACCATCTCTGCCGCGTCACCACCACGGCCGGCGTGTCGCTGCCGGTGTTCTTCACCGGCCTCGTGCTGGTCTATCTCTTCTATTTCCGTCTCGGCTGGTCGCCGGCGCCGCTCGGCCGGCTCGACGTGTTCTACAGCGCGCCGCCGACAGTGACCGGCTTCTACCTGATCGACACGCTGCTCGCGCGCGACATTGAGGCGTTCCGCTCCGCGCTGAGCCAGCTGATCTTGCCCGCGACGACGCTCGCGATCTTCTCGCTGGCGCCGATCGCGCGCATGACGCGCGCCTCGATGCTGGCGGTGCTGGCTTCGGAGTTCGTGCGAACGGCCCGCGCCAGCGGCCTGTCGCCGGGGACCGTCATCGTCACCTACGCCTTCCGCAACGCCATGCTTCCGGTCATCACCACGCTGAGCATGGTGTTCTCGTTCCTCTTGGGTGCCAACGTGCTGGTGGAGAAAGTGTTCGCATGGCCTGGCATCGGCTCCTATGCGGTGGAAGCGCTGATCTCGTCCGACTTCGCGCCGGTGCAGGGTTTCGTGCTGACCATGGCCGTCATGTACGTGCTGCTCAATCTCGTGATCGACATTTTGTACGGCGTGATCGATCCGCGCGTCAGGCTGGAGGGATAGCGCATGAGGTTTGGTGGGATTAAGCTAGCCGCGGGGACGGTCACCTCTCCCGCTTGCGGGAGAGGTCGGCGCGTAGCGCCGGGTGAGGGCTCTTTCCTCTTGGGGAGCCTCAATGAGGAGACACCCCCACCCCAGCCCTCCCCCGCAAGCGGGAGAGGGGGCGCACTTCCTTTGTGGCAACAACCGGATTCGACCGCATCACGATTCTGGGGGACATCATGAGCACCGTTGCACCAGCGGTCGAGCCCGTCGGCCCCGCCCGCACCTCGGGCCTGGTCGCAATCCTCGAACAGACGCGCTATGTGCTCGGCGAGAACAAGGTCACGGGCTTCGCCTTCGCGCTGCTGATTCTGATCCTGGCCGCCGCGATCTTCGGCCCCTATGTCGTGCCGTATGATCCGCTCGCCTCCGATACCGCCGTCGCGCTGAACCCGCCGTCGGCGGCGCACTGGTTCGGCACCGACCAGCTCGGTCGCGACATCTTTAGCCGCGTCATCGTCGCCACGCGGCTCGATGTTTTCATCGCGGTCGCCTCCATCGCGCTGGTGTTCTTGATGGGCGGGCTCGCCGGCATCGCCGGCGGTTATTTCGGCGGCTGGACCGACCGCATCGTCGGCCGCATCGCCGACACGATCATGGCTTTCCCGCTGTTCGTGCTGGCGATGGGCATCGTCGCTGCGCTCGGCAACACCGTGCAGAACATCATCCTCGCCACCGCGATCGTGAACTTCCCACTCTATGCCCGCGTCGCTCGCGCCGAGGCCAATGTCCGCCGCAATGCCGGCTTCGTGTAGGCGGCACGTCTGTCCGGCAACGGCGAATTCCGCATCCTCCTGGTGCACATCCTGCCGAACATCATGCCGATCATGATCGTGCAGATGTCGCTGACCATGGGCTACGCCATCCTCAACGCCGCCGGCCTGTCCTTCATCGGCCTCGGCGTCCGCCCGCCCACCGCCGAATGGGGCATCATGGTCGCCGAAGGTGCGGGCTTCATGGTCTCGGGCGAGTGGTGGATCGCGCTATTCCCCGGCCTTGCTTTGATGATCGGCGTGTTCTGCTTCAACCTCCTCGGCGACGGCCTGCGCGACATCGTCGACCCGCAGCGGAGGACGTGATGGTGGTCGGATTCGTGCAGCGAAGTCGTGAGGAGGGCACGTCTCTCTCGCTCCCTCCCCCCTTGTGGGGGAGGGCAGGGGAGGGGGGTAGCCCCAAGCGACGTCGGAGTTCGTGGCTACCCCCCTCCCTGCCCCTCCCCCGCAAGGGGGGAGGGAATGAGAGAGCCAAACCTCCCTCACGCGCAAAAATCCGTCAAAAATTCCCCAATGATTCCAACGCCATTCTACTGTGCATGGGGTTGTTTTCGCGTTTTTTGAGCGGCGGGACCGCGTCATGACGGCCCAACCCCTGCTCGACGTCCAGGACCTCACCGTCGAATTCACCACCCGTCGCGGCATCGTCAAAGCGGTGCAGCAGGTCAGCATCTGCCTCGCCAAGGGCGAGACGCTGGCGATCGTCGGCGAGTCCGGATCCGGCAAGTCGGTGACCTCCTATGCGGTGATGCGCATCCTCGATCGCGCGGGGCGGATCGCCGAAGGCTCCGTGATGTTCTCCGGCATCGACGTCAAGGCCGCGACCGAGGACCAGATGCGCGATCTGCGCGGCCGCGAGGTCTCGATGATTTTCCAGAATCCGCGCGCCGCCCTGAATCCGATCCGCAAGGTGGGCGACCAGATCGAGGACGTCTTGCGTACCCATGTGCAGCAGGCCCAGGTCGCCGACCATGGTGAAAAAGCCATTGAGGCGCTGGAGCAGGTCAAGATCGCCCGGCCGCGCGAGCGCTACCACGCCTATCCGTTCGAGCTGTCAGGCGGCATGTGCCAGCGCGTCGTCATCGCGCTCGCGCTGGCCTGCAATCCGCAGCTCCTGATCGCGGACGAGCCGACCACCGGCCTCGACGTCACCACGCAGAAGGCGGTGATGGACCTGATCGTCGAGCTGACCAAACGACGTGCGATGTCGACCATCCTGATCACGCACGACCTCGGCCTCGCCGCCGCCTATTGCGACCGTGTGGTGGTGATGGAGAAGGGAAGGGTGGTTGAGACCGCCAAGGCCGCCGACATCTTCGCGAGCCCGCAGCACCCCTACACCAAGAAGCTGATGCGCGCGACGCCGCGGCTGGGTGTATCGTTGCGAGACTTGCTGCCGGAGGAGGGGGCTGGAGCGGCGCAATCCCCATCCGTCATGGCCGGGCTTGACCCGGCCATCCATCACACTTCGAAAGACCACCCTCAGTCGATGGACCCCCGGGTCAAGCCCGGGGGTGACGAGAGTACAAAGCCCCTTCTCCTCGTCGAAAAGCTCGTCAAGGAATACCCCCGCCAGGGCGCGACCGCCGTGCTCGGCAAATTGTTCGGCCGCAAGCCGCCCGTCGAGCCGGACGTGTTCCGCGCCGTCGACGGCATCAGCTTCTCGATTCGCGTCGGCGAGAGCGTCGGCCTGGTCGGCGAGTCCGGCTGCGGCAAATCGACGACGTCGATGATGGTGATGCGCCTGCTCGACCAGACCTCGGGCCTGATCCAATTCGGCGGCGATGACATCGGCAGCATCGCGCCTGCCGCCTTCGCCCGGCTGCCGCAGCGCAGCCGCATCCAGATGGTGTTCCAGGACCCGACCGACAGCCTCAACCCGCGCTTCACCGCCGCGCGCGCCATCGCGGACCCGATCATGCATCTCGGCGACATCAGGGGGCGCGACGCGCTGCGCGCCCGTTGCGAGGACCTGGCCACGATGGTCGGCCTGCCGCACGACCTGCTCGATCGCTTCCCACATCAATTGTCCGGCGGCCAGAAGGCCCGCGTCGGCATCGCCCGCGCCATTGCCCTGCATCCAAAACTCATCATCCTGGACGAGCCGACGGCGGCGCTTGACGTGTCGGTGCAGGCCGTTGTCCTCAATCTACTTCAGGACCTGAAGCAGCGCCTAGGTATGAGCTATCTGTTCGTCTCGCATGATTTGAATGTGGTGCGCTTGTTGTGCGATCGTGTCATTGTGATGCGGACGGGACGGATCGTCGAAGAAGGCTCTTCCGAGAAGGTCTTGAGCGATCCGCAGGACGCCTACACCAAGGAACTGCTGATGGCGATCCCGCATCCGCCGTTGCAGGTTCACTGAGATAGTTTGGGAGCGTGATGGCCGAGCCGCTGGACGACTATATCGAAGCCGTATCGAAGGCGCTTGCGCTACCGGTCGAGGAGGCCTGGAGACCCGCCGTTCGCGCCAATCTCGAAGTCTCGCTGCGGCTTGGCCGCCTCGTCGACGAATTCGCGCTGCCGGACGAGACCGAGCCGGCGCCGATTTTCACGGCCTGATGTCGCCATGATCACAAAGCCAGAGATGACCGCCACCGAGATCGCGAGCGCGGTTGCGGGCGGCAGGATGTCGGCGCTCGCTGCCACGGAAACAGCTCTCGCGCGCATCAAGCAGCACGACACCATCCTCAATTCCTTCACCGATGTCACCGCCGACCGCGCCCGTGCCAAGGCGCGCGCGATCGATGCCGAGATCGCCGCGGGTAAGAAAGTCGGCCCGCTCGCCGGCGTGCCCTTTGCAGTGAAGAACCTGTTCGACGTAGCTAACCTCGTGACGCGCGCGGGCTCGAAGATCAACCGCGACCTCTCGCCAGCCAGGCGCGACGCCGCGCTGATCGAGCGGATGGAAGCAGCCGGCGCCGTGCTGGTCGGTGCGCTCAACATGGGTGAATACGCCTACGACTTCACCGGCGAGAACGTCCATGACGGTCCCTCGCGCAATCCGCATGACACCACGCGGATGACCGGCGGCTCCTCGGGTGGATCGGGCAGCGCCGTTGGCGCCGCGTTGGTGCCGATCGCGCTGGGCTCGGACACCAATGGCTCAATCCGGGTGCCGTCCTCGTTCTGCGGCATCTTTGGTTTGAAGCCGACCTACGGCCGGCTGTCGCGGGCGCGCTCGTTCCCGTTTGTCGCGAGCCTCGATCATCTCGGCCCGCTGGCACGCTCCGTCGCCGACCTCGCGCTCGCCTATGACGTCATGCAGGGACCGGATGCCGACGATGGCGCCTGCACCACGCGTGGCGTCGAACAGGTGGCGCCGCTGCTCGGCCAGTCCATCTCGGGCTTGCGCATCGCGATCGCCGGCGGTCACTTTCAGAAGAACGTGTTTCCGGAAGCCGTCGAAGCCGTCAGCCGCGTTGCCAAGGCGCTTGGCGCGACTGAGATCGTCGACATTCCCGAAGCCTCGCGCGCCCGCGCGGCGGCTTACGTCATCACCACTACCGAAGGCGCTTCGCTGCATCTCGATCGCCTGCGCAAGCGCCCGAACGATTTTGATCCTGCCGTGCGCGACCGGCTGATTGCGGGCGCCATGGTACCGGCGCCGCTGGTCGACCGCGCACAAAAATTCCGACGCTGGTATCGCGGCCAGCTCGCCGAGATTTTTAAGTCTGTCGACGTGTTGCTTGCGCCGGCGACGCCGTGCACCGCGCCGAAGCTTGGCCAGATCAATTTCACGCTCGACGGCGTCGAGCTGCCGGTGCGCGCCAGTATCGGCATCCACACCCAGCCGATCTCCTTTATCGGCCTGCCGGTCGTCGCCGTGCCGGTGCCGCTCGAGCCGCTGCCGATCGGCGTGCAGATCATCGCCGCGCCCTGGCGCGAGGACCTCGCCTTGCGCGTCGCGTACGCACTGGAGAAAATGGGCGTGGTATCGGCGCCGTCGCCAAGGGGACTTTAAGAGGATTTTGAGATGGAGATCGATCTTCCCGACGTGATCGCCGAAGTCAGAGCCGCGTTCGAGCGCTATGAGCAGGCCCTCGTCAGCAACGACGTCGCCGTGCTCGGTGAGCTCTTCCGCAACGACCCCCGCACGCTGCGCTACGGTATCGGCGAGAACCTCTACGGCTATGAGGCGATCTCCGGCTTTCGCGCCGGCCGCTCGCCGGTCGGCCTGAACCGGCGCACCGCGAAGACCGTGATTACGAGCTATGGCCGCGACACGGCCGTGGCCTCCACCTTGTTCTATCGCGACACCGCGCCCGGCAAGGTCGGCCGGCAGATGCAGACCTGGATTCGCTTTCCGGAGGGCTGGCGCGTCGTCGCCGCCCATGTCAGCATCATCGACGAGCCGAAAGAGACCGTATGAGGCTTGACGACTTTCCGCCGGGAGCGCTGCCAGCCGAGCCGGTGGTGCCGCGCGTCGACCGTCCCTCACCGTCGCTGCACAAGGTCACGCGCGCGGAAGAGCTGCGTCTTCAGCTCGCCGACGAGATCGTGCGTGGAACTTTGGCTCCCGGTGCGCCGCTCGACGAGACCGACATCGCGCGGCGCTTCAGCGTCTCGCGCACGCCGGTGCGCGAGGCGTTGCGCCAGCTCGTCGCGAGCGGTCTTGTCGAGGCGCGCGCCCATCGTGGGGCAGTGGTGGCGCAGCCCTCGATCGAGCGGCTGAAGAGCATGTTCGAGGCGATGGCGGAGCTCGAGGCATTGTGCGCCGGCCTTGCCGCCGAGCGCATGTCGGCCGCCGAGCGGCACGGCCTGGAGGCCGTCCACGAGGAGCTACGGGTGCTGAGCTATGCCGGCAATCCCGAGCGTTTCCACGAGGTCAACGAGCGCTTCCACAACGCGATCTGTGCGGGATCGCAGAACGGCTACATCGCCGAGATCACGCTCGCCACCCGCGTCCGCGTGCAGCCGTTCCGCCGCGCCCAGTTCCGCAATCTCGGACGGCTCGCCAAGTCGCAAGCTGAGCACGACCGCGTCGTCGTCGCCATCATGCGCGGTGACAAGCAGGGCGCCGCGGCAGCCATGCGCGCGCATATCGAATTGGTCCGCGGGGAGTATGAGATCTATTCGGTGTCGGTGTAGGGCGACTCGCTCGGTGCGGTAGGGTGGGCAAAAGGTGCGAAGCACCGTGCCCACCATCCATCCGCAATGATGTTGGATGGTGGGCACGCTTCGCTTTACCCACCCTACCGCACCTACGTCGTCGCGGCTTCCGCCATATACTTCCGCCAGCCGCCATACGCCGTGATGTCGCGTGCATCGGGCAACGCCTCCGGCTCGACGAGAAACCCTTTCACACTGCGGCCGTCAGTAAGCCTTATCGTGCCGATCGCCATCGGCGAAGGAATCGCATTGACGAACTTGCCGAAGGCAGACGACGACAGGGACCAGATCTCCAGCTCGATTGCGGCGCCCTTGCCGGCTTCGACGCGCAGCATGCCCGGCTTGGGCGGCGTCGTCTTGAGTGCATAGAGCTTGTAGTCCGGCGCGGTCTTGGTCGCTTCGATCAGGCGTCCGTTCAGCGCCTTGAGCTCGCCATTCAGCGCCATGCCGGAGAGATGGGCGCCGACGACTGCGATCGGAATCTCCTCGCCGCTGCTTGCGGGCAGCGGCGCGAGCGGTGCTTGCGCCACGTTCTTTGCGCCGAGACCCAGCTGCGTATCCGCATGGAACACACGGCCGATGCTGGCGAGCAACGCATCGCACCCTGCGGGGGCGAGCAGCGTAATGCCGAACGGAATGCCGTCGGCGCGCATCGACGCCGGCACGGCAAGGCCGCAGAGGTCGAGCAGATTGACAAAGTTGGTGTAGGTACCGAGCCGGCTGTTGAGCTCGATTGGATTGGCTAGCACCTCCGCGGTCGTATAGGCGCTCGGCGCGGTCGGCAGCACCAGCGCGTCGATGTTCGCAAATGTGCGCTCGGCGATCTTGCGCAGGCCCTGCAGGCGATAGAGCGCGCAGAAGGTCTCGGCGGCCGTCAACCGCGCGCCGGCCGCCGTGATCTCGCGCGTCACGGGGTGGATCGCATCGGGTGCGGACGCGAGCAGATCCTTGATCACGAGGTAGCGCTCGGCGACCCACGGGCCCTCATAGAGCAGCCGCGCCGTCTCGTAGAATGGCTCGAGGTCGAACTCGACGAGATCCGCGCCAAGCGCGCTCCAGCGTTTCAGCGCATCGCCGTAGGCGGCTTCCGCCGTCTTGTCGCCGAAGAAGATCAACTGCCCGTTGCGTGGCACGCCGAGGCGCAAATTCGCCGGGAACGGCGTGAGCTGCTGAAGCGGCCGGTCGCGCGAGAACGGGTCGGCCTGATCCGGGCCGGCCATCACGGAGAGCGCCAGCGCGGCGTCATCGACTGTCAGTGCGAACACCGAGATGCAGTCCAACGTGCGGCAGGCGGGCACGAGACCTGCGGTCGAGATCATGCCGAGGCTCGGCTTCAGCCCGACGATGTTGTTGAGCATCGCCGGCACGCGGCCGCTGCCGGCAGTGTCGGTACCGAGTGAGAGCGGCACGAGCCCGGCGCCGACGGCGACTGCCGAGCCCGAACTCGATCCGCCGGGAATGAGATCCTCATGGATCGAATTTTTGGGAATGCCGTAGGGCGAGCGCACGCCGACCAGGCCGGTCGCGAACTGATCGAGATTGGTCTTGCCGATGATAATGGCGCCCGCAGCGCGCAGGCGCTCCACGGCGCTGGAGTCGCGCGTTGGCGTATAGGCGAAGGCCGGACAGGCCGCGGTGGTCGGAAATCCCAGCGCGTCGATATTGTCCTTCACCGCAACCGGCACGCCATAGAGCGGCAGGCTCGCGGCATCCTTCGTGGCAAGTCTCTCGGCCTCCGCGATCGCGTCCTTCTCGTCGCGCAGGCTGATGAAGACCGCAGGATCGTTGTGGTCGCGAATGCGCTGGTAGGTCCGTGCGACCGTCTGCGCCGGCGTCAGCGTGCCCGCGCGATGCGCGGCCACAATCGCGGCGATCGTTTCAGGCTGCTCAGCCCCCATGACGACAAAACTCCGGCAACTGGTTCACCCGGCTCGAAGCAAGCGATGTGCCATTGTGTACAGCATCGAGGTTGGGCAAATACCCAGGATAATATCGTGATATCAGGGCTTTGCAGCGAGCTGGGGGTCGAGCGCACGCGCTTGGTTAGGGGGCATCTGCTTAAATTATGAGCAGCCGGGGTCACGTGAAGTCGGCGAGAATCCGAAGCAGGTGTTGCCGGTTCTCCCTTCCGATCTTCGCCTCGACATGCCGCTCATGCTCCGCGGCAAGTCGTTTGAACTTGGCCAGTGCCGTCGCGCCCTGCGCCGTGAGGTGCAACGCGTGCGAGCGCCGGTCCGTCTTCGACTTGACCCGCTTCACATATCTGCGCCGTTCGAGGCTGTCGAGCAGATGCACCAGCCGCGCGCGCTCGATGCCGAGGCGCTTGGCTACCGCCATCTGCGACAGGCCCGGATTGGCACCGATCACCGTCAGCACCGAATATTGCGTCGGCCTGATGTCGACCTCACCGAGCGTCCTGATGAAGTCCTGAAAGATCCATATCTGGAGGCGCCGCACCGCGTAGCCGGCATGCCCGACTAACGCATCGAGGCCGACCTCGTCGGAGTCACTCCGCTGCACTGCGCCGTTGCCGGCGCGTTTGCGTGGGGACGTCTGGGCTGCGCTGCTTGTCACATCGTGTCTCCCTCGGCGCGACCTTAGCGCCTCGACGGGCGGCGCGAAAGATTGTTGTTGACGACAACAATTGTCCCGCCCAACATTGTGGCCAAGCAGCCCGGAACGAGGCGGCAGCCGATCCCGAATCCGGGCGGAGGAGGAAACCCCATGACGACCGCCCCACGCGGTGACGCTGCAAGCCTGTTCGCAACGCCAAGGACGGTCGCAGAGCATCGCGCCGACGGCAGCATCGTGCTGCGCTCGCCCGAGCCACTTGGCGCGAGCGCGCGCTGCACCGGCGACTGGCTGGAGCAATGGGCGCGGCAAACATCCGATACGATCTTCCTCGCCGAGCGCGGCAGTGCCGATGCGCCTTGGACTACCGTCACCTATGCGCAGGCGCTGCGGCAGGTGCGGGCGGCCGCGTCCTGGATCCTGGCGCAGGGCCTCAGTGCCGAGCGACCGCTCGCTATTCTCTCCGACAACAGCATCGATCACGCGCTGCTCGCGCTCGCCGCGCAGCATGTCGGCGTGCCCTCAGCGGCCGTTTCATCCGCCTATTCGCTGGTGTCGAAAGATTTCGACAAGCTCAGGAGCATGATCGCGCTGCTCGCGCCGGGCGCGATCTATGTCTCCGCAACCAAGCCATTTGCGGCGGCGCTGGCCGCGATCAGGCCGTTGCACACGGCGCAGATCATCAGCGGCCATGCCGACGACGCCGATGCGCTGTCGTTCCGCTCCATTGCGGAGACCGTAGAGACGCTCGACGTCGCCAGAGCCTTCGCCGCGGTGACGCCGGATACGATCGCGAAATTCCTGTTCACCTCGGGCTCGACCGGTACGCCCAAGGCGGTCATCAACACCCAGCGAATGCTGACCTCGAGCCAACAGGCCAAGGCGCAGACCTGGACGTTTCTCGAACCGGGCCGCGGCGATCTCGTGATCCTCGATTGGCTGCCCTGGAGCCACACCTTCGGCGCCAACCACAATTTCAACCTCGTGCTGCGCAACGGCGGCTCGCTCTATATCGACGGCGGCAAGCCCGCGCCGGGTCTGTTTGCGACGTCCCTCGCCAATCTACGAAGCGTGATGCCGACGGTCTATTTCAACGTGCCGCGCGGCTTCGACATGCTGACCGCGGCACTGCGCGGCGACGAGGAGCTGCGCCGCCGCTTCTTCGGCGAGGTGAAATTCGCTTTCTATGCCGGCGCGGCGCTGCCGCAGAATATCTGGGATGCACTCGAAGATCTCTCGATCAAGACCGTCGGCCATGCGTTGCCGATGGTCTCGGCCTGGGGCTCGACCGAGACGTCCCCGCTCGCGACCGATTGCCATTTCCTCGCAGAACGCTCGGGCAATATCGGCGTGCCGATTCCCGGCACCGAGCTCAAGCTCGTCGCCGCCGGCGACAAGCTGGAAGTTCGCGTGCGCGGCCCCAACGTCACGCCGGGCTATTGGAAGGCGCCGGAGCTGACGAAGCAGGCGTTCGACGACGAAGGCTTCTATCTCATCGGCGATGCCGTAAAGTTTGCCGATGCGAAGCGGCCTGAGCGCGGCTTGTTCTTCGATGGGCGCGTCGCGGAAGATTTCAAGCTCAATTCCGGAACTTGGGTCAGTGTCGGCACCTTGCGTGTCGCCGGCATCGCCGCATTGGCGCCGCTCGCGCAGGATATCGTCGTTACCGGCCATGGCGGCGACGAGGTGCGCTTCCTGGTGTTTCCGAATATTGCTGCCTGCCGCGCCCATGCCGGGCTGGGCGACACGGCGGCTGTGAACGACGTGCTGGCGCATGATAAGGTCAGGACCGCGATCGCGCAGGCTCTGACGCGGCTGAAACAGCAGAGCAGCAACTCCTCCGGCCATGCCACGCGCGCGCTGCTGCTCGCCGAGCCGGCCTCGGTCGACGGCGGCGAGATCACCGACAAGGGGTACATCAACCAGCGCGCCGTGCTGACGCGTCGTGCCGATGCGGTGGCGCGGCTGAATGATGATGCGTCGAGCGAGTGGGTTGGCTTGTAGCTATCTGCTGGTCGAGACGAAGTCAGGCACGCTCTTTCCACGTCGTCGTTGCTGTGCAGAGGGACCCTTGCGACGAAGCAAATCAGACTGTCCCCGTGGAAGGACTTCCGGCGAAATCCGACTAAACGGCTTGGCCAATAGGCCAGTCATTCTGTCGCAATATCTTGCAAATTCTTTTTGTTGCCCAAGCAACTAATTTATGCGAACCGTTTCCGGCAGGGAGGACGGCGGGGCAACCGCCGCATCCGCTTCGGAGGAACACCATGCGCGGCAGGAATGGCACCGTCGGCAGGTGCCGGCGTATGCCTGGGCAGGAGAGGAGCAGACAGCTCGCGCGCGATCTGTCAGGGCTCAGTGCTGCCGGTCACCGCGCCGAGATTTTCGTGCAGCCGACGGAGCAGGTCGATCAGCACCTCGCGCTCGTCCTTGCTGAGGCAGGACAGGAGGCGCCGCTCGCGTTCGAGCGCCGCGACGATCACCTTGTCGTGGGTGGCGCGGCCCTTCGCCGTGAGCGAGATCGAATGGGTGCGGCCATCGTTCGGGTCGGTGCGGATCGACACCAGCCCGCGCTTTTCGAGCCCCGCGAGCGTCCGGCTCACCGGGCCCTTGTCGAAGCCGATGACGTGGCAGATGCGCGACGCCGGAATGCCGGGCTCGATCGCCAGCAGCGACATGATCCGCCATTCCGTGACGTTGACGCCGAACTGCCGCTGATAGAACGAGGTCGCGCTGTTCGAGAGCTTGTTGGCGATGAAGGTGATGAAGGCCGGGACGTAACGGTCGAGATCGAGCGTCGGCCCGAATTCGGCGGGCGCAGGCTTTTGGCGGGCTCTGGTCAAGGACGGCGGCATATCGGGGTTCTGAGTCGCGGCTTGTCCCATGACCTAAGGGTAAGCGCCGCCCTTTCACAAGATCAAAATGAGAGAGGTCTTCCATGACCGCATCCGGCTCCCCTGTAGCAACTGACGTCGCGGCCGTGCCGCATCTCGACGTCGATCCCTTCGCGATGAGTTTTTTTGCCGATCCCTACCCCACGCATGAACTGCTGCGGGAGGCGGGCCCGGTCGTCTATCTCGACAAATGGAGCGTGTACGGTGTGGCGCGCTATGCCGAGGTCCATGCCGTGCTGAATGATCCGGCGACCTTCTGCTCCAGCCGCGGTGTCGGCCTCAGTGATTTCAAGAAGGAGACGCCGTGGCGGCCGCCGAGCCTGATCCTGGAGGCCGATCCGCCCGCGCACACCCGCACCCGCGCCGTGCTGTCAAAGGTGCTTTCCCCCACCGTGATGAAGCAGGTGCGCGACCGCTTTGCCGCAGCGGCCGAGGTGCGGGTCGATGCGCTGCTGGAGAAGCGCAGCTTCGATGCGATCGCGGATCTTGCCGAGGCCTATCCACTCTCGATTTTTCCGGATGCGCTCGGGCTTAAGCCGGAAGGCCGCGAGCATTTGATTCCCTATGCGAGCGTCGTGTTCAACGCCTTCGGCCCGCCCAACCAGTTGCGCCAGGAGGCGATCGAACGTTCGGCGCCGCATCAGGCTTATGTCGCCGAGCAGTGCCAGCGCGAGAATCTGGCACCCGGCGGATTCGGCGCCTGCATTCATGACCGCGTCGATGACGGCGAGATCACCGCGACCGAAGCGCCGCTGCTGGTGCGCTCGCTGCTGTCGGCCGGCCTCGACACCACTGTCAACGGCATCGGCGCCGCGGTCTATTGCCTCGCGCGCTTCCCGGATCAATGGCAGCGCCTGCGCGAGGATCTCTCGCTCGCGCGTGGCGCTTTCGAGGAGGCCGTGCGGTTCGAAAGCCCGGTGCAGACCTTCTTCCGCACCACCACGCGGGAGGTCGAGCTGTCCGGCGCGAAGATCGGCGAAGGTGAGAAGGTGCTGATGTTCCTCGCCGCCGCCAACCGCGATCCGCGGCGCTGGGACAAGCCCGACAGCTACGACATCACCCGCCGCACCTCGGGCCATGTCGGGTTCGGCTCCGGCATCCATATGTGCGTCGGTCAGCTCGTCGCCCGCCTCGAAGGCGAGGTGATGCTGACGGCTCTGGCGCGCCGTATCGCGAAAATCGAGATCGCGGGTGAGCCGAAGCGCCGCTTCAACAACACGCTGCGCGGGCTCGACAGCCTGCCTGTCACCATCACCCCGGCCTGACGAGGAGCTTCATGCCCGCCATCACTTTCATCCATCCCAACGGCAGGTCTGATCGTGTCGAGACCAGCGATGGCGAAAGCGCCATGCAGGCCGCGACCCGCCACGGCGTCGACGGCATTCTGGCCGAATGCGGCGGCAACGCCATGTGTGCGACCTGTCACGTCTATGTCGACGAGAGCTGGCTCGCGCGCCTGCCAGCAATGGCCGACGAGGAGGATGCGCTGCTCGAGGGCACCGCAAGCGAGCGGCTCCCGAACAGTCGGCTGTCCTGCCAGATCCACATCACGCCCGCGCTCGACGGGCTCATCGTGAGGCTGCCGGAGCGGCAGGTCTGAAATCTGTGCCGCGCCGGCAACGGTCGGCGTGGCAACACATTCAACAGGAGAGGGAACGATGAAGCATCTGAAGTGGACGCTCGCACTGGCTGCGAGCCTGATGGTCGGCGCGGCAAGCGCCGAGATATCCGACAATGTCGTGCGCGTCGGCGTGCTCAACGACATCTCCGGCATCTTCCAGGACACCAACGGCATGGGCTCAGTCGAGGCCGCGCGCATGGCGGCCGAGGATTTCAACGGTGGCGGCAAGGGCATCAAGGTCGAGATCGTCTATGCCGACCATCAGAACAAGGCCGATGTCGGCCGCGCCATCGCGCGCAAATGGCTCGACGTCGAAGGCGTTGATGCCATCGTCGACGTGCCGAACTCGGCGGTCGGCCTCTCCATCAACTCGCTCTTGCGCGATAGCCGCATGACGTTCCTGGCGTCCTCGACGGCAAGCTCCGATCTCACCGGCAAGGCCTGCTCGCCCAACACCATTCAATGGGTCAACGACGCCTGGGCGACCGGTAACACCACGGCGGCCGCGATGATGTCGCGTGGCGGCAAGGAGTGGTATTTCCTCACGGTCGACTACGCGCTCGGCAAGGGAATCGAGGCTGAGGCACAGAAATACATCGAGGCGCATGGCGGCAAGGTGGTGGGTTCGTCCAAGCATCCGCTCGGGACCTCCGATTTCGCGTCCTTCCTGTTGCAGGCGCAAAGCTCGAAAGCGCAGGTTATCGGCCTCGCCAATGCCGGCGGAGATACCATCAACGCAGTGAAGCAGGCCGCCGAATTCGGCATCCAGCAGAGCGGCCAGAAGCTGGTTGCCTTCCTGCTCTTCATCAACGACGTCCGCGGCATGGGCATCAAGGTCGCGCAAGGGCTCCAGCTGATGGAAGCCTTCTACTGGGACATGAACGACGACACGCGCGCTTTCGCCAAGCGCTTCGCCGCGCGGCCCGGCATGAACGGCAAGATGCCAAGCGGCAATCAGGCCGGCGTCTACGCCTCCACGCTCGCCTATCTCAACGCCGTCGCCGCCACGGGCAGCGATAATGCCAAGAACGTCGTGCCCGAGATGAAGAAGTTCAGGGACAAGGACAAGCTGTTCGGCGACACCACGATTCGTCAGGATGGCCGGGTCGTGCACCCAATGTACCTGTTCGAGGTGAAGAAGCCCGAGGAGTCGAAATACCCCTACGACTATTACAAGCTGGTCTCGACGATTCCCGCGGACCAGGCGTTCCGCCCGCTGGCGGAGGGCGGGTGTGAGTTGGTGAAGTAGGTGGAGCTGCGCGCGCTGCTGCACCCTCTCCCCTTGTGGGAGAGGGTGGCTTCGCAAAGCGGAGCCGGGTGAGGGGTTGTCTCCTCACGAACTCCCTTTCGAGTTGAGAGAACCCCTCATCCGGCGCTTCGCGCCACCTTCTCCCACAAGGGGAGAAGGAGAACTACACCACCTTGCTACTCCCTTGCGTGATCAGTCGCGCCGCCCGCTGGTCGCGGGCGTAGATCCAGAGCCAGCTCAGCGCGACGCTGAGGCGGTGGCGGAGGCCGATCAGGAAGTAGATGTGGGCGATGCCCCAGATCCACCACGCGATGGTGCCGCGCAGCTTGATGCGGCCGAAATCGATTACCGCGAGCCGCTTGCCGATCTGCGCGAGGCTGCCGGCGTGCTTGTAGCGGAAGGCGCCCTTCGCCTGCCCGCGTAGCCGAGCCTTGATGGTCTCGGCGACATGGCGGCCCTGCTGCTTCGCCGCCGGCGCGATGCCGGGCACCGGCTTGCCCTCCCAGGCATTGATGCTGACGGTATCGCCGATCGCGAAGATCTCGGGATGCCCCGGAATGGTCAGGTCCGCCTCGACCTGCACCCGCCCGGCGCGATCGCTTGGTGCGCCCAGCCATTCGGCAGCGGGCGAAGCGCGCACGCCGGCGGCCCAGATCCTGGTCTTGGCGTTGAGCCGCGTGCCGCCGAACACCACGCCATCGCGGTCGATCTCGGTCACGGGTTGCCCCAGCACGACCTCAACGCCGATCTTTTCCAGCGACGCCTGCGCGTAAGCCGAGAGGTCGTCGGCAAAGCCGGCGAGCACGCGCGGGCCGGCCTCGATCAGCACGACACGCGCCTTGGTCGTGTCGATGTTGCGGAAATCGCCGGGCAGAGTGTGGTGCGCCATCTCGGCGATGGTGCCGGCGAGCTCGACGCCAGTCGGGCCGGCGCCGACGATGACGAAGGTCAGCCGCGCCGCGCGCCTCTCCTGATCCGTTTCGCGCTCGGCGCGCTCGAATGCCACCAGGATGTGCCGGCGCAGCGTTGTCGCGTCCTCCAGCGTCTTCAGGCCCGGCGCGAATTGCTCCCATTCGTCGTGGCCGAAATAGGCGTGTCGCGCACCGGTGGCTAGCACCAGCGTGTCGTAGGGCACCTCGCTGCCGTCGTCGATCAGAACGCAGCGACGTGCCGTGTCGACGCCGCTCACTGTGGCAAACAGCGTCGTCACCTCACGGCGATCGCGCATGAGATGGCGAATTGGCCAGGCGATCTCGCTGGTCGCCAGCGAGGCGGTCGCGACCTGGTAGAGCAGCGGCTGGAACAGATGATGGTTGCGGCGGTCGATCAGCGTGATCTCGACCGGCGCGCCCGCGAGCCGATAGGTCGTCTCCAGCCCGCCAAAGCCGGCTCCGACGATGACGACGCGGTGCGGTGTCGTGGTCATGATGCGCCCCTCGAATCGCGCTGCTCTATTTGTTCATTTAAGTGCGGTTCTGGGGCCGCGGTCCAATAGGCGTCATCAATCGTCGAATAGGCCAAGTGTATCGATGTGGCGCGAAAAAGCGCCGCAGCGTTGATCATGGCTTGGCCGAAGTGAGTAGAACTATATTTCTTGCCATCTCCAATTGGGGCGAAATATGGTGCAGGGACGGGCCCTGAGCCATTGGCGGCTCGACAGATTTTGCGTTCAATAGAGACTGGCCCGGGGGCGGCGATCACCCCGCCTCGGGACCGATAATCAAGGAGGGGAGTGGTTATGAGGACGGCATTCTGGCTGGCGGGCGCAGCGGCGCTGGTGCTGGCAAATCCGGCATGCGCCGGCGACACCATCAAGATCGGCTTCGTGTCGACCTTCAGCGGCCCGACCGCCGTGATCGGCAATGACATGCGCAATTCCTTCGAGCTCGCGCTCGATCATCTCGGCCGCAAGATGGACGGCAAGCCGGTCGAGGTGATCTACGAGGACGACGGGCAGAAGCCGGATGTCGGCAAGCAGAAGACCGAGAAGCTGGTGCAGTCCGACAAGGTCGATTTCATCGTCGGCTACATCTGGTCGAACGTGCTCCTGGCCTCGCTCAAGACCGCGGTGGACTCGCAGACCTTCCTGATCTCGGCCAATGCCGGTCCCTCGCAGCTCGCGGGCGAGCTGTGCTCGCCTTATGTGTTCTCGACCTCCTGGCAGAACGACCAGACGCCGCAGGCGATGGGCCTCTACATGAACCAGAAGGGCGTCAAGAGCGTGTTCCTGATCGGGCCGAACTACGCCGCCGGCAAGGACATGCTCGCCGGTTTGAAGAGCACGTTCAAGGGCGAGATCAAGGGCGAGGAGTACACGGTCTGGCCGAGCCAGCTCGACTTCTCCGCCGAGCTCTCCAAGGCGCGCGCCTCCGGCGCCGAGTCGATCTTCGTGTTCTACCCCGGTGCCGCCGGCGTGCAGTTCCTCAATCAATATGCCCAAGCCGGCCTCAAGAGCACCATGCCGCTCTACACCGTCTTCACCATCGACGAGCTGTCGCTGCCGCTCCAGAAGGAGAATGCGCTCGGAGTGCCCGGCGCGCAGGAATGGGTCAATGACCTCCCCAACGAGCAGAACAAGCGCTTCGTCGCCGATTATCGCAAGAAGTATCCCGGCCTGCGGCCGACCTACTACGGCGCACAATCGTATGATGCCGCCCAGCTCATCAACAGCGCCGTGGTCGCGGTGAAGGGCGACACCAGCAAGAAGGATGCGATGAAGGCCGAGATGGAAAAGGCCAACTTCAAGTCGCTGCGCGGCTCCTTCAAGTACGGCAACAATCACATCCCGATCCAGAGCTTCTATCTCCAGGACGTGGTCAAGGACGCCGAAGGCCAGCTCGCGCTGAAGACCGTCGCCACCATCGTCGAGAACGACCAGGATCGTTTCCACGACAAGTGCAAGATGAAGTGAGGTCTTGATCTTCCCCTCTTCCCGCGCTTGCCCGCCGAAGCTTTAGCGTACGCGGATGCGGGGAGAGGGGCTGGGTGAGGAGAAGTCTCCGTTGGGACGGAGAGAGACGTTTATTCGATAGTCGCCGCACCGTCATTGCGAGCGTAGCGAAGCAATCCAGAGTCTTTCCGCGGAGGGATTCTGGATTGCTTCGCTACGCTCGCAATGACGTGTTGAGGGAGCCTTGCTCGTCGCTGCGATGTGACTCGCGGAGACCCCCTCACCCGGAGGAGCCTACATCCTTGGCATGCTCGCAGGCCGCACCTCGCGGGCCTGCGCTGCGAGCCTGATGCCGGCATTGGCCGCGCCAAAGCCCTGATAGCGCCGCCGTTCGACGATCTCGAAGAAGAAGCGCTCGTCGAAGATGTGGGTGTAGACCTGGAAGAATTCGCCGTCACCCTCGCGGTCGTAGAGGATGTGATTGGCGCGCAGTTGCGCCATCAGCTCGGGCGAAAGGTCGTATTTGGCTTCGATGTCGTCGTAGTAATTATCAGGGATGTCGAGGAAATCCGCGCCGCGCTTGCGCATCTCCGCGACCGTCGCAAAGATGTTGCGGCACGAGAACGCGACGTGCTGCACGCCGGAGCCGAAGAACTCGGAGATGAAGCGCGACGGCAGCGTGCGGTTGGCAGAGGAGCCGTTGAGCACGAAGCACAGGCTCTGGTCGGCGTTGATGATGGCCTGGCTCTGCACCAAGCCTCTCGGGTCGACGATCTCCATCTGCGGCAGTCGCGTCAGGTCGAGGATGCCGGTGTAGAACAACAGCCAGGACAGCATCTCGTCATAGGGCATCGACTGCGCGATGTGATCGACCGCCAGCAGCGCGTCCTCGCTCGCCTCGCTCGGTACCGGCTCGAAATCGGTGTCCCAGTTCTTGCCGGCCTGATCCAGAAAATAGAGCAGGCTGCCGCCGACGCCGTGGATCGCCGGGATCTCGAGTTCGCCCGGCCCGACCGGCTGGTAGAAGGTGCGCGCCTTCAGCGCTTCGGCGCGCTGCATGGAAAGGCCCGCATTGTCGACGTCGAGTGCGATCGCACAGACGCCGGGGCCATGGGTGACGTAATGCGAATGCGCAAAGCCGTCCGTCTCGGAATTGATGACGAGCTCGACCTTGCCTTGCGACCAACGCTCCACCGCCTTGCTGCGGTGCTTGCCGGTCCTGCGAAAACCGAGCTGCGCGAACAGTCGGGCAAGCTCGCCGGCCTTGGTCTCGTTGACGGCGAACTCGACGAAGCCGGTACCGTGGCTTCTGGATTTCGGCGCCAGCGGCTCGCGGACAAGCTTTGGCCAGTCCGGTGCGAGCTGGTCCTCCAGCAGGATCAGCGAGCGCAGGCCGTCGACCGCCGTCTGGGCCGCCGAGCCGGCGCGGAACTGGTCGTTGAAGATCTCCAGCGACAGCGGCCCGGCATAGCCGGTCGCCGCCACCGCCGCCATGAACTCGCGGACCGGGAGGTCACCCTGGCCCGGGAAGGAGCGGAAGTGCCGGCTCCAGGAGAGGATGTCGAGCTCGAGCTTCGGCGCGTCAGCAAGCTGCACCAGAAAGATCTTGTCGCCGGGAATCGAAGCCATCGCGCGGGTCGGAAAGCCGGGCGCCAGCGCATGAAAGCTGTCGAGGATGATGCCGATTGCCGGATGATCGGCGCGGCGCACGATCTCCCAGGCGTCGCGGTAGTCGTTGACGTGTCGTCCCCAAGCCAGCGCCTCGTATCCGACGCGCAAACCACGTTTCACCGCACGTTCGCCGAGCTCGCGAAAATCGTCCGCGGCACGGTCGATGCCGCCAAGCGAGGTGGGCGAAACGTTGGAGCAGATCAGCAAGAGATCGGTGCCGAGCTCTTGCATCAAATCGAACTTGCGCATCGCACGGGCAAAGTTGCGCGAACGCTGCGGCTCCGGCATGCCTTCGAAATCGCGGAACGGCTGGAACGCGCAGATCTCGAGATTGAGGTCCTTGCAGAGCTGTGCCACCTCGCGCGGGCCCGCGCCGAACGACAACAGATCGTTCTCGAAGATCTCGACCGCGTCGAAGCCGGCTGAGGCGATGGCGCGCAGCTTTTCGTCGAGGGTGCCGGAGAGGGACACGGTTGCGATCGAACGCTTGTTCATGCGGCGCTCTCCTCCATGGCGCCGCCCAGGAACAATTGCCCGATGCGGGGATCGTTCAGAATGCGCTTGGCGTCGTCGATCATCCGGGTCTGGCCGAGCTCGAGCACGATGCCGATGTCCGAGATCTCCAGCGCCGAACGTGCGTTCTGCTCGATCATCAGGATCGTGACGCCGCGGTCGCGCAAGCTTTTGAGGATATCGAAGGTCTGCTGCACCATCAGCGGCGACAGGCCGATCGAGGGCTCGTCGATCAGCACCAGCCTGGGTTCGAGCAGCAGCGAGCGGGCGATCTCGAGTTGCTTCTGCTCGCCGCCGGACAGCGTGGAAGCCTGCTGCGTCGATTTTTGCCGCAGCGCCGGAAACAGGTCGAGTGCCGCCTCGATCCGCTTGGGAAGATCGAGGCTCTTGTCCGCAGCGACGCCGCCGAGTTCGATGTTGTGGCGTACCGAAAGCTCGGGAAAGATGTTGCGGCCCTGCGGCACGTAGCAGATGCCGGCATTGAGCAGCGCGCGCTGGCTCAGGTTCGTGACGTCGCGGCCGGCAAAGCTGATCTTGCCCTCGCGCAGCTTGAGCAGGCCGAAGATTGCCTTGAAGACGGTGGACTTGCCGGCGCCGTTCGGGCCGATGATCGTCGTGATCGTGGCTTGCGGCACGGCGAAGGTCGTGCCGTTCAAAATCGTCATCTTGCCGTAGCCGCCGACGAGATTGTGAACAGAGAGGATCGGGTCGCTCATGGCTCGCGCTCCCTAATGTCCGAGATAGGCTTCGATGACGGCGAGGTTTTTCCGCACCTCATCCGGCCGTCCCATCGCCAGCACCTTGCCTTCCGCCATCACCATCACCCGCGAGCACAGCGACATCACGAATTCCATGTTGTGCTCGATCACGACGAAGGTGGCGTTCTTCTCGCGGTTGATCGCAACCAGGCGGTCCTTGAGGTCCGCCAGCATCGACGGGTTGACGCCGCCGGCTGGCTCGTCGAGCAGCACCAGGCGCGGTCCGCCCATGAAGGCCATGGCGGCATCGAGCAGTTTTTGCTGGCCATAGGAGAGGCCGCCGGCCGGCTCGTCCGCGAGATGGTCGAGCTTGAAGAAGCCGATCATCTGGTTGGCGGCGTCGCTCAGCCCGGCATCGGAGCGGCCGACGAGGCGCGAGGCCATGTTGCCCTGGTGCTCCTGTCCGGCCAGAATCAGGTTCTCCCGCACCGAGAGCTTTGGAAAAACCTGCAGGAGCTGGAAGGTGCGGCTGACCCCCAACTTGTTGAGTTCGGAGGGCCGCAGGCCCGTCACCACCTTGCCGTCCAGCCTGACCTCGCCGCCTGACGGCGTGAGCTGGCCGAGGATGCAGTTGAACAGCGTCGACTTGCCGCAGCCGTTCGGTCCGATCAGGCCGAGGATCTCGCCCTCGCGCACGTCGAAGCTGACGCCATCGACGGCGCTGATGCCGCCAAAGTTTTTCTTGATATTGGTAACCTCGAGGACTGCGCTCATTGCACCGTCTCCAGGCGTGACTTTGCGACGGCGCGCAGCGCGGACGCCGCCTTGGTCCGTCGCGCCGCCATCGCGCGATCGAGGATTCCCAGGATGCCGGTCGGCGACCAGATCAAGAGCAGCATCACCGCAACCGCATAGAGCATGAGATAATAGCCTTCGGTGAAGCGCAGCCATTCCGGCAGCAGCACGGCAATCATCGCGCCCAGGAACGGACCGAAATAGAAGCCGGCCCCGCCGACGATCACCATCATCAGCAGGTCGAGCGAGAGCGACAGGTTGAACGGCACGGGATCGATATATTGCGTCAGCGGCGCATAGAGTGCGCCGGCGACGCCGCCGAGCGCCGAGCCGATCGCAAAGGCCATCAGCGTGTAGCGCCGGGTGTCGACGCCGAGCGATTGCGCACGCAGCGGATTCTCGCGCAGCGCCATGAAGGCGCGGCCCCAGGGCGAGCGGATCAGCCACCACACGGCAAGCGACACGATCGCGAGCGAGCCGAGGCAGACATAATAGAAGGGCAGCGGCTTGTTGGTCGCTAGCCCGAAGACGTGCGGGCGCGGGATGTTGGAGATGCCGTAGATGCCGCCGGTGAGCCAGCTCTCGTTGCGGAACACCAGGAAGGCGAGAGTGGAGAAGGCGAGGGTAACGAAGGCGAGGTAGTGGTGCTGCACGCGCAGCGCGGGATAACCCAGCACCCAGCCGACCGCAAAGCTCAAGGCGATCGCGACCAGAATCGCGGCCGGCAGCGGCCAGCCATGGGTGGTCATGATCGCCGCCGCATAAGCGCCGATGCCGACGAAGGCGCCCTGCGCCAGCGAGACCTGGCCGGCATAGCCGAGCGTAAGGTTGAGCCCCATCGCGGCGATGCTCATCACCGCCCATTGGCTCAGGATGAACAGACCGTAACGGTTGAAGTTCATGGGGACAATGATCAGCGCGGCGATGGCGATGAGGCCGAGCGCAATCTTCAGGGGTTTGCCAAAGCTGATCATACCGTGCGCTCCTCGGCGCGGCCGAGCAAGCCCTGCGGCCGGAACAGGATGACGGCGATCAGGAAGATCATCGGAACGGCGGCGCGATACTGCGTCGAGACATAGGCGGCCGCGAGATTGTCGAGCACGCCAATCAAAAGACCGCCGGCGATTGCGCCGCGCACCTGGTTGAAGCCGCCGACGATCGCGGCGATGAATGCCGCCTGGCCCAGCACCTCGCCGGAGGAGAATTTGGCGAGATAGATCGGCGTGATCAGCAGTGAGGCTAGCGCCACCAGGAAGGCGTTGATCAGGAAGGTCAGCAGGATCATGCGCTCGACCGGCACGCCGATGATCCGCGCCACCGTCGGGTTCTGCGCCGCCGCCTGCATCTGGTGGCCGAGCGAGGTGCGGTTGAGCAGTGCGGTCAAGCCGAAGACGGCAAGGATGGCGACGACGAGGACGCCGATGCTTTGCAGCGACACCGCATGGCCAAGGATGGAGATATCGCCGGTCGGCGCGATCGACGGGAAGGGCGAGGCCTCGGCGCTGAAGAACTGCTTGACGGATTCCTTGATGCCGATGGCCAGCGCCATGGTCGCGATCGCCAGCGGCAGCACGCCGTGGCGCATCATCGGATCGACCAGCAGCAGCTTGAAGGCGAGACCGAGCAAGATCATCGAGAGCAGGATGCCGAGGATGATCGCGAGCCAGAACGGGGCGCCGGCATGCATCGCCGCCAGCATCAGGAACGCCGGCAGCATCACGAACTCGCCCTGGGCGAAATTGATGGTCTGCGAAGTCTGCCACAGCAGCGTGAAGCCGACCGCGACCAGCGCATAGATCGCGCCGGTGGCAAGTCCCGCGACCAGAAGATCGAACAGACTGGACATTTTCCCCTCTCGCCGTTCTGCCTTCCCGTTCGTCACGTTTGCGGGCAGAGGCGTAGGCGGCCTACGGCCGCCGTTCTTAAGAACGCCGATGCGAAGCATCGGCTACGGTGAGGGCGAGCCTTCGCGAGGGCGGTAATAGTTGGACCCGCGGAAGCTCCCCCTCACCCGGAATTTGCTGCGCAAATTCCGGTCTCTCCCCGCAAGCGGAGAGAGACGAACCTCACTTCACTTTCGGCAGCACCTGCTTCACGACCTGCTTGCCTTCGACCACCTCGACCAGGAAGCTCTGACGGTCGATGTCTCCGGTGTCGCTGAAGGTGACGTCCATCAAAATGCCCGGCTCGTCGGCGGCCTTGATGGTCAGGCCATGCAGCGTGTCGGCAAACTTCTTCGAGTCGACCTTGCCCATCTTCTCGGTGGTGGCCTTGACCATGTAGACGGCGAGATAGCCCTTCAGGCCGTTATGATCAGGCACGTAATTGTACTTCTTGGAAAATTTCTCGCGGAACGCCTTGATCAGATCGACCGGGGCATCGGTGGTGAGGCCGACATGGCCGCGCGCGCCCTTGGCGGCATCGCCAGCGAGCTCGATCACCTTCTGGCCGATCAGCGTGGTCTCGCCCATCAGCGGTGCGGTGACGCCCTGCCGCTTCAGTTCTTTCAGGATGCGCGCGCTCTCTTCCTCATTGAGATAAACGAACACGGCATCGGGATTGGCAGCCTTGATCTTGCCGACGTCGGCGGCGAAATCGGCCTGGCCCGCTTCGGTGGAGAGATCGGCAACCACCTTGGAGCCGAGCCGGTCGAGCTCCTTGACGACGACGTCGCGGCCGCCGCGGCCGAAGTCGTTGTTGACCCAGACCACCGCAACCGTCTTCGCCTTCATCTCGTCGTGGATGTATTTGGCGACCTTCGGCATCGAGGATTGCTGGCCGAACGAGGTGCGGAACAGGAACTTGTTGCCCGCCTGCGTCAGCTCTGCGGCTTCGCCGCCCATGATCTGCGCGATACCGGCTTCGGCCGCGAGCGGCGCGGTGACCTTCACCGAGCCGGAATAGCCGGGACCGAGCAGCACATAGGGCTCGGCGTCGAGCGCCTTCTGCACCTGGGCGCGGGCGACGCCGGGGTTGGACTGCGAGTCGGCGTGGGTGACCTCCAGCTTGCGGCCGAGCACGCCGCCCTTGGCGTTGATCTCCTCGATCGCGAGGTCGATGCCGTTCTTCCAGTTGGTGCCGACGGTGGCGCCGCCGCCGGAGAGCTCGGCGACGTCGGCGAGCTTGATCGCCTGGCCAAGGGCGCTCGTTGCCGTCATGGCGGTGAGCAGCGCGCCCACCAATAGCGTTGATTTCATCGTCCTCTCCTCCCGTTTCAAATCTTGCAAGCGGCCTTGTGCCCGGCCGCTTCGTCTCAAGCTGCCTGATAGGCGGCGGTGCGCGCAGCCATCACGGCATCAAAAGCCTCTCCCATGATCTCGGTCGATGGAGCAAGGCCGGTGAACAGTTCAAAGGCGTCGGCGGCCTGATAGATCGCAAGCTCCCGCCCGGTCATGATCAGAGCGCCTTTCTGTCGCGCTGCGGCAAGCAGCGGCGTGATCAGCGGCGAATAGACGGCATCGGCGACCCACAGGTCTGCCCTGAGCAGCGCCGCCGGCACCGGGGTGTCTCGGTTCGGCAGCATGCCGACCGGCGTGCCATTGACGAGACCGGTTGCACCATCGAGTGCGTCCTCGACGTTTCCGGCCACCCTCGCGCGGCCCTGCCTGGCAAGCAGCGAGGCGAGTTTCTCGGCGCGCGCCGGCTCGCTGTCGAAGATGCGGATATCGGTCACCTCCAGGCCCGCCAGCGCAAACGCGATCGCCTTGCCGACGCCGCCTGCGCCGATCACGGCAACGGAGTTGGCTGATGGCGCCAGCAGCGGGGCCACCGCACGCGCAAAGCCTGTAGTGTCGGTGTTGTGGCCGGTCAGCTGGCCGTCCCTGACGACGACGGTGTTGACCGCGCCCATGGCGGCAGCGTCCGGCGCCAGCGCATCGAGCAGTGGGACCACCGCTTCCTTATAAGGATAGGTCACATTGACGCCGGCAAAGCCGAGCCGGCGCACGCCTTCGAGCATCATGCGGAGCCCGGCCGCATCGGCACCGGCCACTTCGATGAGCTGGTAGTGGCCGCGCAGGCCGAGCGCCTCGGCGGCGCGCTCATGCATGGCGGGGGACGCGGAATGCGCGATCGGCGCGCCGATCAGGCCGGTGAGAAGCTTCCTGCTGGCGGCGTGTTCGCGCTTCGACATGGTTCGCTATCGTCTCGTTGGGAGCGTCCGGGCCCGGCCATTAGCGGGGAAATCCGCGCAATTCCAGCCGCGACGATAGCCTTTCCCCTGCCTAACACAATTACCCTTTTATCCGGTAAACCTAACATAATGTTATTTCTTCCGCCCGCGTGCCGAAACGGCCTTGCCGTTGCCGCGGGACGGCTCGACCGCGCGCATCTCGGCGCGCAGGGCATCGATGAAATACTCGGCATGGAGCGACAGCGGCGCGCCGCGCTTCACCGCGATATAGGTGTCGAACCGCGTCGGCTCGGTGATCTTCAAGAGCTCGATTCCGGGATAGCCGCCATGGGCCACCGTGAACTGGTCGATGATGGCGATGCCGAGCCCCGCCTTGACCAGGGCGCAGACCGTGGTGCCGAAGCGCGCGCGGATGGTGATGTTGTAGTCGAGCCGGTTGCGCGCAAAGATCTCGGCCATGATCCGTCCGTAAGGGTCGTTCGGATCGATCCCGATCAGCGGATAGCGGGTGATCTCGGCGGCAGAGACCTGCTTGCGGCCGGCGAGCTCATGTCCCGGCGGCACGATGCAATAGAGCTCGCCCGAGGCGAGCGGCATGAGGTCGAGCCCTGAATGTTCCAGTCGGTAGCTCATCGCCACGCACTCGCCGCGGCCGAGCATCAGATAATCGATGGCTTCCTCGAGCTTGAGGATGTTGATGTCGATGCCGAGGTCCGGATAGCGGCGGCGGACGCGCTCGATCGCGCGCGGCACCATCACCTGCGAGATGCTCGGCACCGAGCCGATGCGCAGCTCCGACAATCCGCCGCGGCCGATCTTGGAGATGATCTCGGAGAGGTCGTCGACCTTCTTGTAGACGCCGTTGATCTGCTCGAAGATGTTCTCGGCTTCCGGCGTCGGGAAATAGCGCCCGTTCTGGCGCTGGAAGAAGCGGATGCCGAGCGAGCGCTCGGTGTATTTGACGAGGCGGCTGATCCCCGGTGCCGAGACGTTGAGCAGCTTCGCCGCGCCGCCGATGGTGCCCGTCACCATCACGGCACGTATCACTTCAACCTGGCGCAGCGTCATCATGTCCGGGCGTCCGAAGGATGATCGTGATCTCGATCATCTCACGAGAGCCGAGATGTCATCCAGCGGCAAGTGTCTGTCAACATGGGCGGAGGAGGCAAGTTGCTCTCGGGTCCTTAGGCTTCCCGCTCGGGAGGGGAGACGGCAACAGTCGGATCGTTTCGACGGAAATCAGCGCGTTCAAATGGAAGCGGGGCGCGTGAAGCTGCAACTGCGTTGGCTAACCCGCCGGGCCCTCGGGCAAGAGGCTGTTCGCCAGCTCGGCGCGCTCGCTTTGCAGCACCTCGCGCGCGAACTCGATGATCTTTTGCTTGTTTGCCGTTTGGCGGACGGCGAAAAACACGCGGTTCAATTCCAGGCCGAGCACGCTGTTGAGAGCGATGTCCTCGTCTTCCATCGTGGTTTTCCCGCTTCGTACGCTTCAGGTGTATCGTGACGTCATTTCTGCCACAAGTAGATTAAGTCTTCGGAGCGGATGAGCACCGGTAAACTACGGCCACGGCGACCTGAGGCAGCTCCCCAATGCGTGCTATACGGCGGGGTGAGAGTCAGGAAACGCACTGATGTCCGCCGTAGACTATGGTCGGGAGGCGCTCGACTTCATCGAAGGCTTGGAAGCCTATACCAAAGTTCCGGACGCCATGGACGCGCTTGCGACCGCGTTCAGCCGATACGGTTTCGAACATATCATCGTAACGGGCTTGCCGAATCCCGATCAGCGCTTTTCCCAGATGGTGCTCGCCAAGAAATGGCCGGCGGAGTGGTTCAACCTCTATGTCCAAAAGAGTTACGACCGTGTCGACCCCGTGATCCGCAAATGCCGGCAGACGGTGAATCCTTTCGAGTGGTCTGAGGCGCCGTATGATCCGGAGCTGGAGCCGGGTGCGGTGGAGGTGATGCGGCGCGCCGCCGATTTCCGCATGTCGCGCGGCTTCGTCGTGCCGATCCACGGCTTGACCGGCTATGAGGCCGGCGTCTCGCTCGGTGGCGTCCACCTCGATCTCAATGCGCGCAGCAAGCCGGCGCTGCACCTGATCGGGATGTACGGCTTCGATCACATTCGCCGTCTGCTCGATCCGGCGCCGCATCCGTCGATGCGCCTGACCCCGCGCGAGCGCGAGGTGATTGCCTGGGCGTCGCAAGGCAAGTCCGCCTGGGAGATCGGCGAGATCCTGCACATCACGCAACGCACTGCGGAAGAGCATCTTGCAACTGCCGCGCGCAAGCTCGGCGCCGTCAACCGGACGCATGCGGTCGCGATCGCGATCCGCCACAGAATCATCAATCCCTGAAATCCTCGCCTACTGGGAAATTTCCCAATAGTCGACTTTGCCTTTTTCGCTGAGGCTCCCTTCATTTCGAGCCAGGGGGAGTGCATGATTCATGTGATTTCTGCCGCCAATCGGCACCTCAACGAGGACGTTCTCGAACAGTATTTTCGGGTCCGTCACGAGATTTTTGTCGAGGAGCGGAAATGGGAGTCGCTACGCAAGCCCGACGGCCGCGAGATCGATAGCTACGACAATGACGATGCGGTCTACCTGCTGGCTCTCGAAAACCGCCGGGTGCTCGGCAGCTTCCGCCTGTATCCCACCGCCAGACCGACAATGATGAGCGAAGTCTTCCCGCATCTCGCGGCCGTGCGCGGATGCCCGTCGGACCCGCTGGTCTGGGAGTGGTCGCGCTTCTTCGTGTCACGGGAGCGCCGCGACGGCGCCTTCAATCTGCAATTGATGGCGGCTGCGCAGGAGTTCTGTCTCGATCAGGGCATCGAGCGTCTCTGTCTCGTCATGGAGACGTGGTGGTTGCCGCGCTTCAACGACATCGGATTCATCGTGACACCGCTGGGATTGCCGGCGCGGATGGAAAATTCCTGGACCATGGCTGCAACGATCGAGGTCAGTCAGGGGTCGCTCGATATCGTGCGCGACCGTATCGGAATGACGAGCATCGTCCAGCAGGACGGTCCGCGGATCGACTGTATTGCCCGTGCTAACCTCCGCGGCGTCGCTGCCGCGCAACGAAAGAGCGCTTGAGATGTCGAACATGATGCGGGACAGCCAGATCATGGCGCAGATCGAGGACGAGAATCTCGGTTACATGTCCGACATGGCGCTCGAGCTCGCGCAGATGGCGGACGATGCCGGACTGACGACGCTGGCCTATCTGTTCAGGATGGCAGCGCTGGAGGCCTCGACGGTGAATAGCGTGCTCGCTGAACCGGACGACCTTCCCCACCAGATGACGTCGCACTAGACGCATCTCTCGCTAAAGCTTCAACGACATTCCACCCTCCCTCGGCTTGCCTGGGGGAGGGTGACCGTTTGGGTGCGGCAGGTTGCCCCATACCGCGCGGCAATCTTCTTGCATTGCAAAGCAGGTGTCGGCCGCGTGGCGCCGGGATGCAACAAAGTGCATGTTTGGTGTCAAATCGCACTTGCCTCGGAACGATACTGCCATTACCCATTTTTCGGCCTTGAACAGGCAGGGGGAGCTCTTTCACTGATGGCGACCGTGTTCGAACATCGGCGTGACACTGCGTGCGCCTGAAAGAGTCTTGATGCTGCTCGTCGTCGAACAGTTCTTGAACGGATTGCAGTTCGGCCTGCTGCTGTTCCTGCTCGCCGCCGGCCTGACGCTGGTGTTCGGGATCATGGATCTCGTCAACCTCGCGCACGGCTCGCTCTACATGATGGGCGCCTATTTCGCCGCGACCTTCGCCGCGTGGACCGGCAGCTTCCTGCTCGGTGCGCTGATGGCGCTTGGCGCAACCCTCGTGCTCGGCATCGTGCTCGAGATGACTGCGCTGCGGCATCTCTACGGGCGAGACCATCTCGACCACGTGCTCGCGACCTTCGGCCTGATTCTGTTCTTCAACGAAGCCGTGCGGCTGATCTGGGGCCCGGCCGGCCTGGCGTTGCCGCTGCCGGCCTGGCTCACCGTGCCGGTCCCGATCCTGCCCGGCATTCATTATCCCGCCTATCGCCTCGCCATCATCGCGGTCGCGCTGCTGGTCGCGCTTTTGCTCTATCTCGGCGTGATGCGCACCCGCATCGGCATGCTGATCCGGGCCGGGGCCTCCAACCGCGAGATGATCGGCGCGCTCGGCATCAACATCAAGCTGCTCTACACGCTGGTTTTTGGCTTAGGTGCCGCGCTCGCAGGCCTTGCCGGTCTGATGCAGGCGCCGATCCTCACCGTGCAGATCGGCATGGGCGAGAACATCCTGATCCTCGCCTTCGTCATCATCGTGATCGGCGGCATTGGCTCGATCCGCGGCGCGTTCCTGGCCGCAATCTTCGTCGGCATGATCGACACGCTCGGCCGCGCTTTCCTGCCGAACCTGCTCCGGCAGGTGCTGAGCGGCGCCGCGGCCTCCACTGCCGCGCCCGCGCTGTCGTCCATGCTGATCTATCTCCTAATGGCGATCGTGCTGGTGGTGCGGCCGGAGGGGCTGTTTCCGGCCAATCGTCGATGAAGGCTTTCAGTGTGAGCAAAGCCGTGACGGCCCTGATGCTGGCGGGCCTCGTGCTGCTGCCGCTCTATTCGCACCTGACCGGCAACATCTTCATCCTGACGCTGTTCACCCGTATCATCATCTTGGCGCTGGCGGCGGCGAGCCTCAATCTCATCATGGGCTTCGGCGGCATGATGAGTTTTGGTCACGCTGCCTATCTCGGCATCGGCGGCTACGCAGTCGGGATGCTCGCGCAGGAGGGCGTCGGAAGCGGCTTCATCCAGTTTCCCGTCGCGCTTGCGGCCTCCGCGACTTACGCGCTGGTGATCGGCGCGCTCTCTTTGCGCACGCGCGGCGTCTATTTCATCATGATCACGCTGGCCTTCGCGCAGATGGCCTATTACGTCGCCTCGGGCCTGGCGCGCTACGGCGGCGACGACGGTCTCACCGTTTACAAGCGCAGCGACTTCTCCGGACTGATCAATCTCGGCGACCGCATGCAGTTCTATTATCTCTGCCTCGCCTGCCTGCTCGGTGTCATTTTCCTGATCTGGCGCATCGTCAATTCGCGCTTCGGCCTCGTCGTGCAGGGCCTGCGCTCCAACGAGCAGCGCATGCAGGCGATCGGCTTCGCCGCCAAGCGCTACCAGCTCGTCTGCTTCGTCATATCAGGCACCATGTGCGGCCTTGCCGGCGCGCTGCTCGCCAATAACACCGATTTCGTCAGTCCCGCCGTGATGTACTGGACCCGCTCCGGCGATCTCATGGTGATGGTGATCCTGGGGGGCATGGGCACGCTGTTCGGTCCGATCATGGGCGCGGTGGTGTTCCTGCTGCTGGAAGAGTTCTTGTCGCAGATCACCGAATATTGGGCGCTGATCATGGGCCCGCTCTTGCTGCTCATCGTCCTGTTCGGCCGCGGCGGCATCATGGGCGCGCTCGGGAGGGCTGGCCGTGGCTGAACCCCTGCTCCGCGTCGAAAAGCTGGTGCGCCGCTTCGGCGGCATCATCGCGACCGACAACGTCTCGCTCGAGGTCGCTAGCGGCGAGTTGCACGCCATTATCGGCCCGAACGGTGCCGGCAAGACCACGCTGATCAGCCAGCTCACGGGGCACCTCGAACCGCATTCCGGCAGCGTGTCGCTGGCGGGGCGGGACATCACCTATCTGCCGGCCTATCGCCGCTGCGCGCTGGGCCTCGCCCGTTCGTTCCAGATCACCTCGCTGCTGCTCGACTTCACCGCCGCCGATAATGTCGCCCTGGCAGCCCAAGCGCATGCCGGTACGTCGTTCCGCTTCTTCGCCAATGCGCGCAAGGAGAAGGGCCTGCGCGATGCCGCCCATGCAGCGCTCGATCGCGTCGGCCTGTTGCACCGCGCCGATGTCGTGGTGTCCAGGCTCAGCCATGGCGAGCGGCGCGAGCTCGAGCTCGCGGTTGCGCTCGCGAGCAAGCCGAAGCTCCTGCTGCTCGACGAGCCGATGGCAGGTCTCGGCGTCACCGAATCGCAGCGCATGGTGAAGTTGCTCCAGGAGCTGCGCAAAGAGGTCTCGATCGTGCTCGTCGAGCACGACATGCCGGCGGTGTTCGCGCTCGCCGACCGGATTTCGGTGCTGGTTTATGGCCGCGTCATCGCCTCCGGCGATCCGGCCGCGATCCGCCAGAACGAGGACGTCAAGCGCGCCTATCTCGGCGATCAGCATGTGGTGACGCATCATGGCTGACACGCTGCTGGACGTCGAGGGCATCGAGACCTGCTACGGCCTGTCCCAGGTGCTGTTCGGCCTGTCGCTGTCGATCAAACCGGGCGAGATGGTCTCGCTGATGGGCCGCAACGGCATGGGCAAGACCACCACCATCCGCTCCATCATGGGCCTGACGCCGGCGCGCGCAGGCAGCATCCGTTTCGCGGGCGTCGAGGTGCGGCAGCTTCCGTCATACCGGATCGCCCAGCTCGGCGTCGGCATCGTGCCGGAGGGACGTCAGATCTTCCCGAACCTCACCGTGCGCGAAAATCTCGTAGCCGCCGCCGCCGATCGTTTCGCTAGCCCCAATCCCTGGACGCTGGCCGCGATCTACGTGCTGTTTCCGCGCCTCGCCGAGCGTGCCTCCAACATGGGCAACCAGCTCTCCGGCGGAGAGCAGCAGATGCTCGCCATCGGGCGCGCACTGATGACCAACCCGAAGCTTCTGATTCTGGATGAAGCGACCGAAGGCCTCGCGCCGCTGATTCGCGAAGAGATCTGGAACTGCCTGTCGCTGCTCAAGAGCCGCGGACAGTCGATCCTGGTGGTCGACAAGAATGTCGATCACCTCGCCCGCATCTGCGACCGCCACTCCATCATCGAGCGCGGCAAGACGGTCTGGAGCGGCACCTCCGACGAGCTGATGGCCGCGCCGGACCTTCAGCATAAATATTTAGGAATCTGAGGCCCCTAAGGAGCGCGACGTCCGCCCCAACTTCGCCCTTGCGAGCGCAGCGAGCAATCCAGGATCCTCGGCGGCAGTCTGGATTGCTTCGCTTCGCTGGCAATGGCGGTCGTGAGAGCTTGCCCTCACCAATAAATCCCGTGGCGATGCAGTTCGCGGATCACGCGCGCTTCGACGGAGGGCTGGCGTCGCTTCGCCTTGCTGCTGCCGGTCGTGCTGCTCGCGGGCGTGGCAGTCGACTGCGCGGCCGTTGCGGCGGTTGCAGCAGGTGGCGGCGTGGGCGTCGTCGTTGTGGCCTGAACGGCCGCGGGCCCTGCCGGGGCCTGGGTCGACTGCGGCGCGGCCGTCGCGGCGGGCTGCTCGGCCTGGCTCGCATCGGTTGCGGCGAGGCTCAGGCTTCGCGGGCCAGCAGCAAAGGCTTCTGTTGCAACCAGCAACAGGGCCGCGATCAGAATCAGCTTGCGCATGTAAGTGCCCATTTGGCCAATGCGTGTTACCTATTCGGTCCGATAGGGAAGTTAACGCGCTAGCCGATGCGTCCCGATCTCAATCAGCGTGGTCCGGCAGGAGAGGTGATAGATCAGGCTGAATAATTGGTCCCACATGATCGAACTCCGTTGTTCATCACGGCTAATCTAGACCCGGCGTCTTTCCGCCGGTTTTCGAGGGATGGGGAAAATGGCTTCGTCGGATGGCAGTCAGATGTCGTCGGAACAGGTGGGACGAAGTCGCCTCACGGAGGCGTGAGCTCCTCGATTAAAACATCTCGAAATATTCGCGGTGCTCCCAGTCGGTTACCTCAGACAGGAAGCGATCGATCTCGGCGTTCTTGATGTGGGTGTAATAGTCGGCGAACTCAGGCCCAAGCTTTTCGCGGAAGAACGGATCGTCCTTCAGCGCAGCGACGGCGTCGCGCAGCGATTTCGGCAAGAGCGGCGCCTTGGTCTCGTAGGGTGTGTCCGCCGACGGGCCTGGATCGAGCTTGCGGTCGACACCGTCGAGGCCGGAGAGAATCTGTGAGGCCATGTAGAGATAGGGATTGGCGGCGGGCTCGCCGATGCGATTCTCCAGGCGCGTCGCAGCATCGCCGGGCGTGCCGAGCACGCGGATCATCACGCCGCGATTGTCGCGGCCCCAGATCGCGCGGTCCGGTGCCAGCGAATAGGAGCGGTAGCGCTTGTAACCGTTGATGGTCGGCGTGGTGAACACGGTGGAGGCGCGGGCGTGGTCGAGCAGGCCGGCGAGGTACGCCTGGCCGAACGCGCTGAGCGGCTCGCTGTCCTTTGCCGTTTCCTTGGCCATGAACAGGTTCTCGCCATTTCCGCGCGAGACGATCGATTGGTGCAAGTGCCAGCCGCTCGCGAACACGTTCGGCAGTTTCGGCCGGCACATGAAGGTGGCGTGATAGCCATGCCGGCGCGCGATCTGCTTTATGGCAGAGCGGAACAGCACCATGTTGTCGGCGGGCTCCAGCCCCTTCTTCGGCGCGAAGGTGAACTCACACTGGCTGGGGCCGAACTCGACCTCGACCGAGCGCAAGGGCAAGCCGAGCGCGACGATGTCACGCCGCAAAATCTCCAGCACCGGTTCCATCTGGTCGAAGCGCTGCTCGGTGAGATATTGATAGCCGTGGCTGAGCAGGCTGACCGAGGGCGGCGTGCCGGGCTGGCCGGCGTCCTCGGGCCGCATATGCGCGTCGTCGAGCTTGAAGACGTGGAATTCGACCTCGAGCCCGGCGACGAAATCATGGCCGCGGCTTGCGAGGTCATCGAGAACCTTGCGATACAGCGCCCGCGTTGCGAACGGCACGGCGCGGCCATCGTTGAAATAGAGATCGCACAGCACCCAGCCTGTGGCGGGCGCCCACGGCAGCACGCGAAAAGTGCTGGGATCGGCGACCATCAGCACGTCGGCTGCGCCCTCCATCTCCTTCATGCCGAAGCCGCCGCCGGAGGTGAACACCGGAAACACCGTGCGATGCGAGGTGTCCTTGGCAAGCATCGTCGTGGTGATGGAGCAGCCGCTCTCCAGCGAGGCGAGAGCTTCAGCGGCGATGATGGTCTTTCCCCGCAAGATGCCGTGCTGGTCCGGGAAGGCGAGGCGGATGATCTCGAGGTTCTTTTCCTCGACGATGCGGCGCATGCGCGCCGCCGCGTCCCTCTGCTCATCCGACCACAGCGCATGGCGCGCGACGAAAGTCACTTTGCTACTCCTGAAGCCGTAAGGCGCGAGGCCGCTGCAACATACCCCGTCATTGCGAGCGCAGCGAAGCAATCCAGGGTCTTTCCGGAGAGGCAGTCTGGATTGCTTCGCTGCGCTCGCAATGACGAAGGAGGGCCCTGCATTCCGCGCTACTCCGCCGCCGTCAGCCGGTGCACGTTGTCGGCGATGTCCTTCGGCACCGGCGCGGTCCATGGCGCGTCGCGGCGGCGCTTGACGTCGACCTCCATCCAGTAGGTCTCCCAGCCCCGCGTCGGACCAATGCCGTCCATGGTCGCCGGTCCCTGGATGCTGCGCGCGTTGGCCTCGTCCAGGAACAGCATCGGCTTCTCGCCGCCCGACACCTTCTCGATCTCCTGCCGCAGCAGGCGGCGATATTGCACGATCGCCTTGTCGCTCTGACCGAGATGCTCCTTGGTGCGGTCCTGGATCGCGCCCATCGATTCCACCGCCCACTGGTCGTGGACGTTGATGTCGGTGCCCATGCCGGTGTAGGTCGCGGTCTGCTGTTCGTGCGGATCGAAGCCGTAATCGTTGCTGCGGTTCTTGCGCGATTTGTAGTCGGGCAACTCATAGAGCTCGAGCCGCTGCTCGCGCATCTTCGCCTTGTCCACCGGGTTCGTGTAGCTGGTGAAGATCGCGTACCAATAGCAGTTCTCGTCATCGAGCGGCACGTGCCACTGCGTGATCGTCATCTCCGTGCTCATGGGGATGACGAAGCCGTGTGGGAAGAGCTGATTGGTGACGCGCACATGGGTGCGCTCCTCGTCGATCTCGCGCAGCGCGATCAGCCTGAGGCCGTATTCGGTATGCTCGACATTGATGATTGGACGGTCGTATTCGCGCAGGATCTTCGTCATCGGCAAGTCAGAGCCGGCGGAGGCACCGCGGAATTGCTTGCCGTAGGCGGTCGAGGTGTCCTCGTCCTCGAAGAAGCGGTGCAGATAGGAGGCGTGCGCGGGATCGATGCCGACCTCCAGCGCCTGGAGCCAGTTGCAGGCCATGTGGCCCTTGAAGGCGAACGTGTGCGTGCCGGGCGCAACAAAGCAGTCGAGCTCCGGGAAGGCCGGCGGCGCACCTTCGCCGAGATAAGCCCAGAGGATGCCGCTCTTCTCGACGACGGGATAAGAGCGCTGGCGAATGTTCTGACAGAGCTTGGAATCCTTCGGCTCGGCCGGCGTCTCGATGCACTGGCCGGTGGCGTCGAACAGCCAGCCATGGAAGGCGCAGCGCAGGCCGCTATGTTCGAGCCGACCAAAGGCGAGGTCGGCGCCGCGATGCGCGCAATGGCGGTCGATCAGGCCGTACCGTCCGGTCTCGTCGCGAAACAGCACCAGGCTCTCGCCGAGCAGTTTTACGGGACGGATCGGCCGCGCACCCTCTAGCTCGTCCACCAGCGCCGCCGGCTGCCAGTAACTCCGCATCAGTCTGCCGCAGGGGTCCTTGGGCCCGGTGCGGGTGATCAGGTCGTTCTGCTCCTGGCTCATCATGGCGCGTACATCCTTGTGCAGGGAGTTTGTTCGCCTATTGAACGAATGGGCGAATTATGACATGCCTTGGCGCGGCAGCAAGCACTATTTTGCAGGATCATCTGAAGCCATGCCCAAGGTAAAGCGGAGCGAGAGCGAGGAGCGCGCGACGGATTTCGTCGAGAGCCTTGATCGCGGTTTACGGCTGCTCCAGTGCTTCGGCACTACAGCCGGCCCGATGACGCTGAGCGATCTTGCCCGCGCCGCCGATCTGCCCCGCGCCACCGCGCGGCGCATGCTGTTCACGCTTCAGCGCGGCGGCTTCGCTTCCGGTGACGGAAAGCTGTTCTCGCTGACGCCTCATGTGCTGACGCTGGCAGCGTCCTATCTGCGCTCGAACCAGCTCGTCGTGGTCCTTCAGCCGGTCCTTGATCGCATCGCGACCGCCGCGCAGGAGATCTCGTCGCTCGCGGTGCTCGATGGCGATGACGTCGTATTCATCGCGCGCGGAAGCCCTGCGCGCGTTTTCTCCGGCGGTCTCGAGATCGGCTACCGCCTTCCGGCCTTCTGCACCTCTGTCGGTCGCGCAATGCTCGGCCAGTTCGATGACGCCGATCTTGCAGCGCGACTGAAGACCATGAAGCGCGAGGCGCTGACGCCGCAGACGGAGGTTGATTCAAAAGCGCTGCTAGCGCGCATCACTGCCGACCGCGCGCAGGGCTATTCACTGGTCGACCGCGAGGCGGAGCCGCATTTCCGCTCGATCTCGGTTCCCGTCCGGCGCTATGACGGCGTGATCGTCGCCGCCATCAACATGGGGGCTCACGTCGACCGCGTGCCGGCACAGGAGCTGCTCGACCGTTTCCTGCCGCTGTTGCGCGAGGGCGCGGAATTGGTGCGCTCGCAGCTTCTGTAGCTGCATTCCCGTCGCCTCGAAACCGGTGCTATAATGAGGGCAAGCACAAGAGAACAGGGAGGACGCCATGCACCATACCATGGTTCCCAGCGATCGCGTGGAGCACGTCGCCGTGTACGGACGCGACGGGACGAAGCTCGGCACGATCGAGCGACTGATGCTGGACAAGATGAGCGGAATGGTCGCCTATGCCGTGATCAAGACTGGCGGGCTGCTCGGCACCCGTCACCATTACCCTCTCCAGTGGAGCGCGCTGAAATACGATCCAAGCCGGCAGGCGTTCCAGACCGAGTTGACGCTGGACGAGCTCAGCAGCGGCCCATGCGAGTTCGACGACGATGCGTTCGACTGGGGCGACCGCTCGCGGTCCTACCCGCATCCGCATTACTGGTCGGTCTAGCCGCGTCGCAGCTCGTGTGGGCGGGCTAAAGGTCGGCAGCACCACGCCCGATCAATTCCGGTTGCGCATCCAGTCGGCGAGACCGGACAGCGCCTTGGCGAGGTCCTGCCGCGCGTTCGTGTCACTGACCGTCTCCTCCAGCGCGCCGCGCATGCAGGCCATCCATGCGTCGCGCTCGGCATCACCGATCGCAAAGCCGATGTGGCGCTGGCGCAGCCGCGGATGGCCTTTCTCGACGGAGTAGAGCCGCGGGCCGCCGGTCCATTCGGTCAGATAGCGCTTCAGCACGTCCCTGATCAGACCGAGGTCGGCCGCATGCATCGCGCGGATGACTTTCGCTTCCGGCAGCGTGTCCATGCGCTCGTAGAAGCGATCGACCAGCCGCTCGATCGTGGCACTGCCGCCGATCCGCTCGAACATGGAGATTGCGACGTCGCTATCGGTCATCGGTCTTCGCTTGCTGTTGGGCTGGGATATAGTGAAATTGGAGGGTGTAGATGCAGCGAGGAAGGGATTCTACAGCGCGAGGCTGCGCAGGCCGAAGCTGCGCGCTTCGTTCTGCAGCACCGGGCGGACCGCGTCGATCAGCCGTGCGGCCGCGGCATCGACGGACAGGCCCGCGGTGTCCACCACCGCGGTGGCGCGCGAATACAGCGGTTCGCGGCTGAGCAGGATGTTGCGCAGCTCGGCCATCGCCGAGCGATCGTCCGCCATCGGACGCAGATCGCCCTGGCGGCGGACGCGGGCCATGTGCTCCTCCGGCTCGGCCTTCAGCCAGATCGTATAGAACGACGACAGGATCTGGTCGAAGGTCAGGGGCTCGGAGACGATGCCGCCGCCGGTCGCCAGCACCATCAGCTCGTTGCGCGCGAGCAGCTGCTGCAGCGCCGCCTGCTCCATGCGGCGAAAGCCTTCCTGGCCGTACAGCGCAATGATCTCGGCGACCGAGAGCCCGTTCTGCTGCTCGACCTCCTTGTTGAGCTCGACAAAACTCCAGCCGATCTTCTTCGCCAGCATCCGACCAAGTGTGGATTTGCCGGCGCCGCGTAGGCCGATCAGCGCAATGCCGCAGAACGGCGCGCGCCGCGGTGCAGACGCGCTGCCGCCGGCGAGCAGATCCTTGGCCTGTGCAATCTGCGCCGGTGTCGCCTTGCGCAGGAGATCGCGGAACATCTGCCAGTCTGGCGTTGGATCGGCGCTAGGAAGCAGGTCTTCGAGATGTGCACCCATCGCGTCGGAGACGCGTCGGAGCAGCACGATCGAGACATTGCCCTTGCCGCTCTCGAGTTGCGCGATGTAGCGCTCCGAAATCCCTGATACTTTGGCGAGCACTTTGCGCGACATGCCGCGCAGCGCGCGCATGGTGCGCACGCGCTGGCCGAGCTGTTCGAGAAATCGGGATTCGGCGTCGGGACTTTCGATCATGAGTCTTCTTTAGCGGATGTCCTGCGGCGCATTTTAATGAAACATAATGCCTGCTGGCATTGACAGCAAGCCGCCACAGTGTCTTTCTATGAATTATAATTCTAAATTGGGGAGACGTCCGTAAGCGAGGGATCCTACAACGCGGTGACCTGGCTGCTCGACCGTAACGTCGAAGAGGGCAGGGGAGGCAAGCCTGTCTTCGACGACACCGTCTCGCGGCTCACCTATGGCGAACTGCAGCACCAGACGCGCCGCGCCGCCAACATGCTGCGCCGGCTCGGCATCCGTCGCGAGGAGCGCGTGGCGATGATCATGTTGGATACGGTCGACTTCCCGATCGTGTTCCTCGGCGCGATCCGCGCCGGCATCGTGCCGGTGCCGCTCAACACGCTGCTGACCGCGGACCAATACGCCTACATTCTCGCCGATTGCCGCGCCCGCGTGCTGTTCGTGTCTGAGGCGCTCTATCCCGTCATCAAGGACGTCGTCGGCCGCATGCCCAATCTCGAGCACGTTGTGGTCTCCGGCGACAAGCAGAATGGCCACAGGCAGCTCGCCGAGGAGCTCGCGGGCGAGAGCGACCAGTTCACCACGGCGGCGACGCATCCGGACGAGCCGGCGTTCTGGCTCTATTCGTCGGGCTCCACCGGCATGCCCAAGGGCGTGCGCCATCTGCATTCGAACTTGCAGGCGACCGCGGATACCTACGCCAAGCAGGTGCTCGGCATCCGCGAGAGCGACGTCTGCCTGTCCGCCGCAAAGCTGTTCTTCGCCTATGGCCTCGGCAATGCGCTGACCTTCCCGATGTCGGTCGGCGCCAGCGTGATCCTGAACAGCGAGCGGCCGACGCCGGCACGCATGTTCGACCTGATGAACCGCTACAATCCTTCGATCTTCTACGGCGTGCCGACGCTGTTCGCGGCCATGCTCAACGATGAGTCGATGAAGAACGAGCGCGGCGGCAAGGCGTTGCGCATCTGCACCTCGGCCGGCGAGGCGCTGCCGGAATCCGTTGGTCGTAGCTGGAAGGCGCGCTTCGGCGTCGACATTATTGACGGTGTCGGCTCGACCGAGTTGCTCCACATCTTCCTGTCGAACGCGCCCGGCGACATCAAGTACGGCTCCTCCGGCAAGCCGGTGCCGGGCTATGCAGTGCGGCTCGTCAACGAGGCCGGCGAGGACGTCGCCGATGGCGAGATCGGCGAGCTCCTGGTCGATGCGCCCTCCGCTGGCGAGGGTTACTGGAATCAACGCCATAAGAGCCGCCGCACTTTTGAAGGCCCGTGGACCCGCACCGGCGACAAATATGTCAGGGATGCCGACGGCCGCTATACCTTCTGCGGCCGTGCCGACGACATGTTCAAGGTCTCCGGCATCTGGGTCTCCCCCTTCGAGGTCGAGAGCGCACTGATCACACACCCCGCCGTGCTGGAAGCCGCTGTCGTGCCCGAGGCCGATCCGGAAGGGCTGTTGAAGCCAAAAGCCTTCGTCGTGCTGCGTCCGGGTGCGAAGACGACGGACTTGCAGGAGATGCTGAAGGAGCACGTCAAGCAGAAGATCGGCCCGTGGAAATATCCGCGCTGGATCGACGTGGTGGATTCGCTGCCGAAGACGGCGACCGGGAAGATTCAGCGGTTCAAGTTGCGGGAGGGGGCGAATTGAGCGGGCCTATGCGACGTGCGACTCGCGCGCGCGGCAAACTCCGCTGCGCTCCCTCCCCCCTTGTGGGGGGAGGGCGGGGGAGAGGGGTAGCCAAGCAATCGGTCATTGTCGTCGCGCAACGATGTTCTTCGTCACACCGGGAGTTCCCGTGTGGCACCCCTCTCCCTAGCCCTCCCCCACAAGGGGGAGGGAACGACCGAGCGAGCCGCGCGTGATTGCGTCCCACGCTCGATACGACGAGAGAGAAGAGTAACACCATGACCAACCTCACCCCCACCGGTTTCCTCAGCATCGATGGCGCCTGCCTCGAATACAAATGGCTCGCGCCGCAAGCTGCAGACGCGCCCAGCATCGTCATGCTGCATGAAGGCCTCGGCTCGCTCGCGCAGTGGGGCGACTTCCCGGACAAGCTTCAGCAAGCCACAGGCGCCGGCATCTTCGTCTATTCGCGCGCAGGCTACGGCCAGTCGAGCAAGGTCGCGCTGCCGCGGCCGCTCGATTACATGCAGCGCGAGGCGCTCGACGTGCTGCCGAAGCTGCTCGACATGATCGGCTTCAAGCGCGGCCTCCTGCTCGGCCATTCCGACGGCGCCTCGATCGCGACGATCTATGCCGGCGCGCATCAGGATCATCGCCTGAGCGGCCTCGTGCTGATCGCGCCGCATTTCATCGTCGAGGACGTCTCGGTGAAATCCATCGCCGCGATCAAGACGGCCTTCGAGACCACGGACCTTAGGGCCAAGCTCGCGCGCTGGCATCAGGACGTCGACAACGCGTTCTACGGCTGGAACGGCGCCTGGCTCGATCCAAAATTCCGCGACTGGGACATCTCGGAATACCTCGCCTATATCCGCGTTCCCGTCATGGTCCTGCAGGGCGTGGACGACCAATACGGCACTCTGCGTCAGGTCGAGATCGCGCAGGAGGAGTGCTACTGCCCGGTCGATCTGAAAATCATTTCAGGTGCGGGGCATTCCCCGCATCGAGAGGCGCCGGCGGCGACGCTCGAGGCGATCGCGCAATTCGCGAAAGCGGCCCTGCGCGACGATCGGGGCCTGCAAGGACGCGCCGCATGATGGCGGCGGCGTGACAGGTCCGAGACCGCGTAGGACCGCAGCGGGCTCGTAATATCAAGGCAGTCTTGGCCGGCATCGGCATGAAACAAAGTGCATGACGCGGCAGTTAATGGCTAGACGCATCCAAAAAGATGCATTATTGTGCATCTAACGCTACGGCGAAAATGCATAATCAAGCTTAGGGTGTGACCCATGGCCGGGGAAGATCGGCGCCTCGCAGGCGGCGCGACGTTCATCGATTTCCAGACAGACCCGTCCCGCTACCGGCATTGGAAGCTCGCGGTCGATGGCGACGTCGCGACGCTGATCATGGACGTCGACGAGAATGGCGGTCTGTTCGAAGGCTATCTTCTCAAGCTCAACTCCTACGATCTCGGTGTCGACATCGAGCTCGCGGATGCGATCCAGCGGCTGCGCTTCGAGCATCCCGAGGTGAAGGTCGTCGTGATGCGCTCGGCCAAAAACCGCGTGTTCTGCGCCGGCGCCAACATCCGCATGCTCGCCGGCTCCACCCACGCTCACAAGGTCAATTTCTGCAAGTTCACCAACGAGACCCGCAATGGCATGGAGGACTCCTCGGAGAATTCCGGCCAGCGCTTCATCACCGTGGTGAACGGCTCGGCGGCCGGCGGCGGCTATGAGCTCGCGCTTGCGACCGACTACATCATCCTCGCCGATGACGGTTCGTCTGCCGTTGCCTTGCCCGAAGTGCCTTTGCTCGCCGTGCTGCCCGGCACCGGCGGACTGACCCGCGTCGTCGACAAGCGAAAAGTGCGCCGCGACCACGCTGATTTCTTCTGCACCATCGAGGAGGGCGTGAAGGGCAAGCGCGCCGTGCAATGGCGCCTCGTCGATGAGATCGCGCCGAACTCAAAGCTGGAGGCGAAGATCGCCGAGCGTGCCAAGGAATTCGCGGCCGCCTCGAAGCGCAAGGGGAGCGGCAAGGGCGTCGCGCTGACGCCGCTCAAGCGCCTGATCGACGAGACCAGCATCCGCTACGGCTTCGTCACGGTCGACATCGATCGCACCGCGCGCATCGCTACCATCTCCATCAAGGCGCCGGAAGCGGCGCCGCCGGCCGACATTGACGGCATGATGGCGCAAGGGGCTTCGTTCTGGCCGCTCCAGGCCGCGCGCGAGCTCGACGACGCCATCCTGCATCTGCGCATCAACGAGCTCGAGATCGCCATGCTGGTGTTCAAGAGCCATGGTGACCGCGCTCATGTGCTTGCCAGCGACGCCTTCCTCGAAGCCAACAAGGCGCACTGGCTGGTCAATGAACTCAGGCACTACTGGAAGCGAGTCCTCAAGCGCATCGACGTCACCTCGCGCACGCTGGTGACGCTGGTCGAGCCCGGCTCCTGCTTCGCCGGCACGCTCGCCGAGCTCGTGTTCGCTGCCGACCGCTCCTACATGCTGATCGGCACGCGCCAGGGCGACAACCGCCCGCCGCCGTCGATCGAATTGTCCGCGATGAATTTCGGCCCGTATCCGATGAGCCATGGGCTGACGCGGCTTCAATCGCGCTTCCAGGCTGATCCGTCCGATGTCGAGCGCGCGGAGGCGACGCTTGGCACCGCGCTCGACGCCGAGCAGGCGGAAGAACTCGGCCTCGTCACCTTCGCGCTCGACGACATCGATTGGGACGACGAGGTCCGCGTGTTCCTCGAGGAGCGCGCCAGTTTCTCGCCCGACAGCCTCACCGGCATGGAAGCGAGCCTGCGCTTTGTCGGTCCCGAGACGATGGAATCAAAAATTTTCGCGCGCCTCACCGCGTGGCAGAACTGGATCTTCCAGCGCCCCAACGCTGTCGGCGAGGAAGGCGCGCTGCGCCGCTACGGCAGCGGTCAGAAGCCGAAATTCGATATGACGCGGGTGTGACAACTTTCGTGTCCCGGGCGCGCTGCGGCACGAAGTGACGCTGCGCAGAACCGGGACCCCGCTGGACCAGACAATGGGTCCCGGCTCTGCAGCGCACCGCTTCGCGTTGCGCAGCGTCCGGGAAACGAGACAGACCAAGGAGCACGGCCATGAACATGAATATCATGAACGTCGACTACTCGACCAAGATCCCGAACAACGTCAATCTCGCCGAAGACCGCCAGGTGCTCAAAGCGCTGGAAGGCTGGCATCCCGGCTACATGGACTGGTGGAACGACATGGGGCCAGAAGGCTTCCAGGAATCGCTGGTGTACTTGCGCACCGCTTATTCGGTCGATCCGCGAGGCTGGGCCAAGTTCGACTATGTCCGCATGCCCGAATATCGCTGGGGCATTTTGCTTGCGCCGCAAGAAGAGAACCGCGTCGTGCCCTTCGGCGAGCATTACGGCGAGCCGGCCTGGCAGGAAGTCCCGGGCGAGCATCGCGCCATGCTGCGCCGCCTGATCGTGATCCAGGGCGACACCGAGCCCGCCTCGGTCGAGCAGCAGCGCCATCTCGGCAAGACCGCGCCGTCGCTCTATGACATGCGCAATCTGTTCCAGGTCAATGTCGAGGAAGGCCGTCACCTCTGGGCGATGGTGTATCTGCTCCAGAAATATTTTGGCCGCGACGGCCGCGAAGAAGCCGATGATTTGCTGCGCCGCCGCTCGGGCGATGCCGATGCGCCGCGCATGCTGGGCGCCTTCAACGAGGCGACACCGGACTGGCTGTCCTTCTTCATGTTCACCTATTTCACCGACCGTGATGGCAAGATGCAGCTGCATTCGCTGGCGCAGTCGGGCTTCGATCCGCTGTCGCGCACCTGCCGCTTCATGCTCACGGAAGAGGCGCATCACATGTTCGTCGGCGAGACCGGCATCACCCGCGTCGTGCAGCGCACCTGCGATGCCATGCGCGAAGCCGCTATCACCGACCCCACCGACATCGCAAGAGTCCGCGCACTAGGGGTGATCGACCTGCCGACCATCCAGAAGAAGCTGAATCTGCACTACACGCTGTCGCTCGACCTGTTCGGCTCGGAAGTGTCGACCAATGCGGCCAATGCCTTCAACGCCGGCATCAAGGGCCGCTACCACGAGACCCAGATCGAGGACGATCACCAGCTCAAGAACGCCACCTATCCGGTGCTCAAGTTCATCAACGGCGAGATCAAGCTGGTCGATGAGCCGGCGCTGACCGCGCTCAACATGCGCCTGCGCGACGATTACAGCCAAGACTGCGTCAAGGGCATGCTACGCTGGAACAAGGTGATCTCGACCGCAGGCTACGACTACAAGCTGACGCTGCCAAATGTCGCCTTTCATCGCCACATCGGCGAGTTCAAGGATATCCATGCTACGCCCGACGGCATCCTGATCGACGAGGCGACCTGGGCCAAGCGCAAGGACGAATGGCTGCCGTCGGCAAGCGACGGCGACTTCATCACCTCCTTGATGCAGCCCGTCACCGAAACCGGCAAGTTCGCCTCCTGGATTGCGCCGCCAAAGGTCGGCATCGACAACAAGCCCGGCGATTTCGAGTATGTGAAGATCGAGTCGTAAGCGTCGGGCCTGAGGCTCGCGCAACACAAACGGTGTCATCACCCGCGAAAGCGGGTGATCCAGCATTCCAGAGGTAGTCCTGGCTTTGCCGAGAAGCCGCGGCGTACTGGATGCCCCGCCTTCGCTGGGCATGACGGCGCGCGTGAGGCGAAAGCATCGAACCCCCGCAACCCCTCAGCTATCCCATCCGCTCCCCTTGATCCCCGGATTCGCATAGACGATGCCGCCGTCGACGGCGATGGTCGCGCCCACGACGTAATCCCCCGCGCGCGAGGCGAGATAGATCGCGGCGCCCGCCATGTCCTCGTCAGTGCCGATGCGCCCCGCGGGCACCCGCGTTGCGACCTCGTCGCCATGGTCGCGCGCGGCGCGGTTCATGTCGGACTGGAACGGCCCCGGCGCGATCGCCGTGACCACGACGTGGTCGGAGATCAGCTTCACCGCCATGCGCCGGGTCAGATGGATCAGTGCGGCCTTGCTCGCGGCATAGGAATAGGTCTCCATCGGATTGACGAAGATGCCGTCGATCGAGGCGATGTTGATCACCTTCGCCGGCCGTTCGGCGGAGGCTGCCGCGCGCAAGGGGCCGGCCAGCGCCTTGGTCAGGAAGAACGGCGCCTTGACGTTGAGGTCCATCACTTTGTCCCAGCCGCTCTCCGGAAACTCGTCGAAATCCGCACCCCAGGCCGCGCCCGCATTGTTGACGAGGATGTCGAGCTTCGGCTCCAGCTTGATGATCTCGGAGGCCAGCCTGTCGCAGCCTTCGACCGTCGAGATGTCAATCGGCAGCGCGATGCATTCGCCGCCATATCGCGCGGAGAGCTCCTTGGCGGTCTGCTCGCACGGCCCTGCCTTGCGCGCGGTGATGTAGACCTTCGCAGCACCTGCACTGAGAAAGCCCGCCGCGATCATCTTGCCGATGCCGCGCGAGCCACCGGTCACGAGCGCAACGCGGCTTTTGAGCGAAAACAGATCGTTGAACATGGTGCCTCCGTTCGGTTGTCACGCGTTGTGGGCGCGGCCGGGAGGGGAGTCAATCTTGTCGTCTCGGAGCGCCTGGGCGCATTGATCCACTCGGTGTCGTCCCGGCTAGGGCCCATGGGCCGCCGTCCGGACGACCGATGCGGTTGATGCTAAGCCGCCGCAATCCTGCGAAAGCCGTTCCACATCGCGGTCGCGGCGCCCGAGGTCAGCACCGGCAGAATTCGTGTGTCCTGGTAGTTGCCGTTGAGCGAAACGCGCGGCAGCGCGGTCATATGGCCGGCGTTTTCGGCGAACAGCATGCCGGGCCGCGTGGTCACCGCCGTCTTGAACCCGGCTGCCGCAGCGAGCGCGAATTCACGCGCGCCCGCCGCTTCACGGTCGCCATAGGGATAGGCGAAGTGCTGCACGGGACGGCCGAGGGCCTGCTCGATCCGCGCGCGGCTCGCCGCCATCTCGTGCGCGGCGATCCCCTCCGCCTGTTTAGCGAGATTGCAATGGCTGATGCTGTGTGCGCCGATCGTGACCAGGGGATCGGCGGCCAATGTCTTCACCTCGTCCCACGACAGGCAGAGGCTGCGGCACAGCGCTTCCATGTCGACGCCGTAATTCGTGCAGAGGCCTTCGATCTCGCGCTTGAGATCGTGTTCGCCCGGTAGCGCGCGCAGCCAGTCGTGCAAACGGTCGAATGCCGCCTGCTTGGCGGCGGGCGTCGTCGCATCGAGCCGCAGCGTGGAATGGCCGATTTTCACGTCGATCTGCTCGGCCTTGGCGATCACCGCTTCCAGCGCCGTCCACCACAGACGTCCGGTGCCCTCGGCGAAATCGCTCGCGACATAGACCGCGAGAGGCGCGTCAAATTCGCGCAGCACCGGCAGCGCATGATCGAGATTGTCGCGATAGCCGTCGTCGAGGGTGAAGGCGGCGAAGCGGCGATCGAACCGGCCATGCACCAGCCGCTCATGCAGCTGGTCCATGCCGATGATGTCGATGTCGCGCGCGCGCAGATGGCACAGCGTGGCGCGCAGGAATTCGGGCGTGACCTCGAGATGACGGTTCGGCTGGAATGCGGCCTCGCGGGCCGGCCGCACATGGTGCAGCATGAAAATGGCACCGACGCCCGACAAAAGCGGGCGCAACAGATGGTGCGCCCCGCTGAAATAGAGTGCTTCCAGCCCGGCGCGGATGACGTTGTTACGCAGTTGCTTCATGGCCGGCTGGCGGACTCTGGCATTCCGCCTTCAACTTACGGGAGAACCCTTGAACAAAAAGTTATTCCAATTGTCGACGCCGGGCCTCCAGAAGGGCACCATTTCCGGTTTGACAGCCTGCCAAGGGTTTGTTTTGTCTCCGGTTCCAGAGTTCGGGTCGTCGAATGCAGAAGCTTTTCAGGTGGGCCAGCAAATGGTGGCCAGGGCTGATCCCCCTTGTCGTCATGTGGGGATTTGCGGCCTGGAATAACACGTTGCCGGTCGAGGCGGACCTGTCGGCCCGCAGCGCGGCGGCGCTCAAGGATACCGTTCTGGACAAGACCCGGATCGCGGTCGACGGCCGCGACGTCAGCCTGGCGGCGGATGCGTTCTCCGAGGAAGGACGCCGCGATGCCGTGACGGCGGTCGAAGCCGTCCCCGGTGTGCGGCTGGTCGACGACCGGACCCGCCTTGTTCCCGAGGCCAAACCCTTCGTCTGGAATGCCGAACGTGACGTGGTGCGGGTGACCCTGTCGGGCTCCGCGCCGCTGCCCTCGATGCGGGCGCGTCTGACCGAGGCGGCGCGCAAGGAAGTCGCCGGCGTCGAGGTGACCGATCAGATGGGCTTGGCGCGCGGTGCGCCGCCACGGTTCGAGGCCGCCGCGACATTGCTGCTCGATCAGATTGGCAAGCTCAAGGACGGCAAGATCACGATAACCGACACCAAGGTCAATCTGTCGGGCATGGCGCGCGAACTCGGTGGTCGCGAGGCGATTGCGGCCGCACTGAAAAACCTGCCGGAGGGTTTTTCGATCGCCGCCAACGACGTCAAGGCGCCGCCCTACATCTTCCAGGCCTACAAGGATCCGGTGGCCGCGACGCTGACGCTGACAGGCTATGTCCCGGACAGCAATGTGCACGCGGCGATCGCAACCAGCGCCTCGCGAAAGTTCTTCAACGAGAAGGTCGTGGACAATCTCAAGGCCAGCATCGGGGCGCCCGGCTCGTTCAACACCGCCATTGTCGCAGCGCTCGGCGCGCTGTCGCGGCTGTCCACCGGCACGCTCGTGGTCACGGATCGCGAGGTGAAGCTGTCGGGCGATGCACTCTATGAAGGTGCCGCCAGTGACATCCGCGCAGGGCCGGGCAAGGACTTCCCGAAGAACTGGCAATACAAGCCGGAGATTACGGTGAAGCCTGCGGCAGGCCCCGTCGACGGCACCGTGTGCCAGCAATTGTTCTCGGATCTCCTGGCCAAGGGCAAGATCCGCTTCACGGCGAAGCGCGCCGATATCGATCCGGATTCCGCCGGCATTCTCGACCATCTGATCGAGACGGCGTTGCGCTGTCCCACCGCCAATATCGAGGTCGCCGGGCATACCGACGCCGACGGCGAGGATTCCTTCAACCTGGCTCTCTCGGAGAAGCGCGCGCAGGCGGTGATCGATTATCTGGTCAAGGCCGGCCTGCCCGCCAGCCGCTTCACTGCGGTCGGCCACGGCAGCACGCAGCCCCTCGCCGGCAACGACACCGACGACGGCAAGGCGCAGAACCGCCGCATCGAATTTCTGGTGAGGTGATGATGCCCTATCTGGCTTCGTTCCATATGGGTTGGCTGGTCGGCTCGCTGCTGCTGGGCTTTTGCATGGGCTGGATCTCCGTGGTCCAGCGTGGCAACGGCACCTCGAAGGTGACCGCGCGGTGGCTCGCCGCGCTTGCCGCCGCCATGGTCGCGGCGTCGTTTGCGCACGTGGTCCCCGGCCGCTTCGGCTATTGGCTCGACCTTGGCCTGATCATGTTCGCGTGTTATCTCGTGGGTTGCACCATCGGTGCCTGGCTGCGCGACCGGGTAGTCTCGCGAAGCACGCCGCCAGCAGTGTGAAGCCTGAAGCTCTGACTGATCGGCGGAGCTTGCCTCTTTCATTACGATAACACATTGATCAAACAAGTATATTGCCGAAACGGGAGGTCTGGTTGACAATAATACGTACGTGCGTATTATCGCTTAATGCCAAAGCCCTCGCTCAAAGACGCCATCCTCGACGCCGGCCTCAAAGTCATGTTCCGGACCGGCTATCACGGTACCAGCGTACGTGACGTCACCGCTGCGGCGGGCGCCCCGCAGGGGTCCTTCACCAATCATTTTCGTTCCAAGGAGGCGTTCGCCTCCGAGGTGCTCGACCGCTACTTCGCCATCACCAGGGGATTGGTCGCGGAAGCCCTCGACGACACCTCGCTGACGCCGCGGGCTCGGCTCAGGCGCTATCTCGACATCATCACCGGTCGGCTCGAGGCCGACGGCTATGGTCGCGGCTGCCTGATCGGGGACCTCAGTCTCGAAGCGGCCGGCAGCAGCGAGATGCTGCGCACCCGTCTTGCCGAAATTTTTGCCGAGTGGCGCATGCCCTTCGCGGCCTGCATCGCCGGGGCACAGACGCGCGGCGAAATCGCGTCCGATTTCGAGGCCGAGGAGCTTGCCGACTTCCTGCTTGCGTCCTGGCAGGGGGCGATCCTGCGCATGAAGGTCGACCGCAATCCGGACGCGCTCGAACGTTTCAAGACTATCGCATTTCAAACTGTGTTCAGGGAGCCAACATGAGCAAGCCAGTCAACATGGAAATGCGCACCGCGTCCGTGCTTGGGAGCACGATGGCTTACCGCGCGACAGGAGGGCGCGATCAGCCGGTCGCGTTGTTCTTGCACGGCAATCCCACCTCCTCGCACATCTGGCGCAACATCCTGCCGCTGGTGGCGCCGGTCGCGCATTGCATCGCGCCCGACCTCATCGGCTTCGGCGAGTCCGGCAAGCCCGACATCGCCTACCGCTTCGTTGATCACGCCGGCTACCTTGATGCGTTGATTGAACAGCTCGGCTTGTCCTCGGCTTATCTCGTTGCCCAGGATTGGGGCACTGCGCTCGCATTTCATCTCGCCGCGCGCCGTCCGACCTTCGTGCGCGGCCTCGCCTTCATGGAGTTCATCCGACCGATGCCGAGCTGGCAGGATTTTCACCAGACCGACGCGGCGCGCCAGACCTTCCGCAAGTTCAGGACGCAGGGCGAGGGCGAGGCGATGGTTCTGGAGGCGAATGCCTTCGTTGAGCGCGTGCTGCCCGGCGGCATCATGCGCACGCTGAGCGAGGAGGAGATGGCGCCCTATCGCGCGCCGTTTCCGACGCGGGAGAGCCGCCGTCCCGTCCTCGCCTTCCCCCGTGAGCTGCCGATCGCAGGCGAGCCAGCCGATGTCTACGCAGCGCTGCAATCGGCGCATGCATCGCTCGCCGAAGCGTCATATCCAAAGCTGCTGTTTGCAGGCGAGCCGGGTGCGCTCGTCGCTCCGGAATTTGCCAGACGTTCGCTGCCTCGCTCAAGCACTGCGCGCTTGTCCGTCTCGGGCCGGGCCTGCACTATCTTCAGGAGGATCACGCGGAAGCGATTGGCCGCTCCGTCGCCGGCTGGATCGCCGGCATCGAAGCGGTGCGTCCGCAACTCGCGGCCTGAAGGAGGACGAGATGTCTGCCGTGACCATCATTTGTTGCCGCCCGTGCGGATACGAGAAGCGCGCCAGAGACGTGGCTGCGGCGCTCCGCCGGCAACTGGCGCTGGAGTCGGACCTCGTCCCCGGCAAGGGCAAGATCTTCCAGATCAGGCTCGGCGACCGGATCGTCGCCAGCCGCAGCAAGGGGCACTTTCCCGGCGCCGATGATATCGTCGCGGCCGCGCGGCACTGACGCGGGGAGGGCTTTGCCAATGTCGATTGCCTGGACCGACGATCTCGCCGCCGTGGATTGGCACGAGCTTTCCGAGCTCTATCGCATCGCGCCGCTCGGCCACAAGACGCCGACCGATCTTGCGCTCGTGTTCGGCAACAGCATGTTTCGCACCTTTGCTTGTGACGAGGGGCGGCTGATCGGTGCCGGGCGCGTGCTGGCCGACGGTCGCGACTGCGCCTATCTCTGCGATGTTGCCGTGCACCCTGATCGTCAGGGACAGGGCCTTGGCCGCGAGATCATCGAGCGCTTGCTTGTGCGATGCCGGACCCACCGGAAAATCATCCTCTACGCGGTCCCCGGCAAAGAGGGTTTTTACGAACGTCTGGGTTTCCGGCGGATGACCACGGCCATGGCGATTTTCGAGGATCAGGCCGGTGCCCATCGCCGCGGCTATGTAACCGCGCCTTGAGTCCATTCTGCGCCCAGCACCCTTCCGGCGCATTCGAATCCGTGAACAATGTCCGGGTCGGCCCCTCTTTCAACAGGCCGGCGTGCCCCATAGATTGACGTCGGCTTAAGCCGTGACGGAACATTGTGCGGTTGAAATCATCAAAACTTCATGTCGTCTGCGCAGGATTGCCAAGGAGATTCGCATTAAGCCTTGCCGCCGAAGGCGCCAAACCTTGCATCAGGAGCCCCCAACCTGCCTAAAACATTGAAGGCACGTGTTTTTGTTCGAATTGGCGAATTCCACTTCGTCCGAAAACGCGCTAGTGGAGGGGCAGGGGGCATGCGCGATGCCGGAGCCGGTTCGTCGAGTGCCCGTGCGTCGTCCGCCTGTCCGCCGGCCACCCTGGCCGCTGAAGCGTTGTTCGAGGTCTAGATGCTGGAAGCCATCCGCAGAGCGACGACGTTTCTGCGCCAGAAGCAAGTCCTGCATAAGCTTGGAGTTGTGATCAGCGTCGCGGTCATCGGCATCGCTTGCTATGTGCTTTACCACATGCTGCGAGGCATCGATCGCAACGAGGTCATCGAGGCAATCAAAAGTACCGAGCCGAGCCAGATTGCGATGGCTGCGCTGTTCGTGGCTGCGGGCTATTTCACCCTGACCTTCTACGACCTGTTCGCCACGCGTGCGATCGGGCACGCCCATGTGCCCTACCGGATCAACGCGCTTGCCGCCTTCACCAGCTATTCGATCGGCCACAATGTCGGCGCCAGCGTCTTCACTGGCGGTGCGGTGCGCTACCGCATCTATTCGGCCTATGGGCTGAACGCGATCGACGTCGCCAAGATCTGCTTCCTCGCCGGCCTGACCTTCTGGCTCGGCAATGCCGCCGTGCTCGGCCTCGGCATCTCCTACCATCCGGAGGCCGCCGCCGCGATCGACCAACTGCCGGCCTGGCTGAACCGGACGCTGGCGCTGATGATCATCGTGGGGCTGGTCGCTTATGTGGTATGGGTCTGGACCCAGCCGCGGGTGGTCGGCCGGGGGCCTTGGACCGTAGTGCTGCCGGGCGGCCCGCTGACGCTGCTCCAGATCGCGATCGGCATTGTCGATCTCGGTTTCTGCGCGCTCGCGATGTACGTGCTGGTCCCGGACGAGCCCAATCTCGGCTTCGTCGTGGTCGCAGTGATCTTCGTCTCGGCGACACTGCTCGGCTTTGCCAGCCATTCACCCGGAGGTCTTGGCGTGTTCGACGCCGCCATGCTGGTCGGCCTCTGGCAGATGGACCGGGAGGAGCTTCTGGGTGGAATGCTCCTGTTCCGCGTCCTCTATTATCTGTCCCCCTTCGTCATATCTGTAATCTTGCTGACGTTTCGGGAAGTTATAATCGGCGCACGTTCGAAGCGCTTGCAGCAGGCGGCGCTCAAGCTCGATCCCGGTCCGGCGCGTGAGGCCGCCTATGTGAGAGAGCGCAGCGACAGCGGCGCCTGACCGACGCAGGCCTTTTAGGAGAAGCCCTCCCCGATGGCGATCGACGCCCCATCTTCTCCCTCCAGCCAGCCCTGGTCCGACCGGCTGCGACACTCGACCATCGTGCTGATCGCCGCGGCGCTGGCGCTGTCCGTCGTGGTTTCGCTCGGCGAATTGTCGGTGCTGCACGCTGCCACCGTATTCCTCTGCATTGCAGCCGCGGCGCTGATTCCCTGGCGCCTGCACGATCCCGCCGCCTCGCGCGACGACGTCAGGCGCATCAATCCGGTCGAGAGCGCGGCGGTGGCCGCGGTCGTTGCCGGCATGCCGGATCCTGCGGTGCTGCTCGACCGCGCCGGCCGCGTCATCCACCTCAATGCCGCCGCCGCCCAGCTCGCGCCGGCGCTGCGCAGGAACGAGCTTGCCCAGTTCGCGTTGCGCTCGCCGGAGATTATCACGGCCTTGCGCGAGGCGATCGCGACCACCGAGCCGCGGCGCGCGACCTATCTCGATCATGTTCCGGTCGATCGCTGGATGGAGCTCATGATCACGCCGGTGCCGGTGCCGACCACCTTCGGCGGCGCCGACAAGTGCATGCTGATGACCTTCCACGACCAGACGCCGCTGCGGCGGGTCGAGGAGATGCGGGCCGATTTCGTCGCCAATGCCAGCCACGAGCTGCGCACTCCGCTCGCCGCACTGTCGGGCTTCATCGACACACTCCAGGGCCAGGCCAAGGACGATCCAAAAGCGCGCGAGCGCTTCCTCGGCATCATGCACAACCAGGCCACCCGCATGGCGCGCCTGATCGACGATTTGCTGTCGCTGTCGCGGGTCGAATTGTCGGCCCATGTCCGCCCCGACACCCTGGTCGATCTCTTGCCGATCATCCGCCAGGTCGCGGACGGGCTCGAACCGCTGGCGCGGGAGCGCCAGGTCGATGTCGAGACCCATCTGCCGGAAGCCGCCGTGATGATCGCGGGCGACCGCGAGGAGCTGCTCCGCCTGTTCGAGAACCTGATCGAGAACGCGCTCAAATACGGCGCATCGGGCGGACGCGTCATTGTGTCGCTGACCTCAAGCGCGGTCACTGATGGGGCTCAGGAAATCCGCGTCATGGTCCGGGATTTCGGCCCCGGCATCGCACCGGAGCACCTGCCCCGGCTGACGGAGCGCTTCTACCGGGTCGACGTCGGCGACAGCCGCGCGCAGGGCGGAACCGGGCTCGGATTATCGCTGGTGAAACATATTCTTAACCGTCATCGCGGCCGGCTTCTGATCGAAAGCGTCCCCCGGCAGGGCGCCACTTTTACCGCCTGTTTTCCCCAGACGAGGACTTCGGCTGCGACCTGAAAATCAAGCGATTCCAATTGCTTGAGGGTGTCATCCAGCTGTCACGAAACCTTCGTAAAAGCACAGCCGACCGCTCCTAAAGGGGCGGCGCGGGGAGCGCGATCGGGCGCGGACGGCGCTTCGCTCCCCCTGTATGGAGACCAGCATGAATTTCCTCAAAACGATCGTCGCTGCCGGCTTGGTCGCCGCCTCGGCGACGGCGGCCTTTGCTGCCGATATCACGGGTGCCGGTGCGACGTTCCCGTTCCCGATCTATTCAAAGTGGGCTGATGCCTACAAGAAGGAGACCGGCAACGGTCTGAATTACCAGTCGATCGGCTCGGGCGGCGGTATCAAGCAGATCCTGGCTAAGACCGTGACCTTCGGCGCCAGCGACGCGCCGCTCAAGGCCGAGCAGCTCGAGAAGGACGGTCTCGTGCAGTGGCCGATGGTGATGGGCGCCATCGTCCCCGTCGTCAACCTCGAGGGCGTGAAGCCCGGCGAGCTGGTGTTCGACGGCGAGACGCTGGCCAACATCTATCTCGGCAAGATCACCAAATGGGACGACGCCGCGATCAAGAAGCTCAATCCGAACGTGAAGCTGCCGGCGGAGGCGATCACCGTGGTCCGCCGTTCCGACGGTTCGGGCACCACCTTCAACTTCACCAACTATCTCTCCAAGGCCAGCGCGGACTGGAAGAGCAAGGTCGGCGAAGGCACCGCGGTGGAGTGGCCGGTCGGCGTCGGCGCCAAGGGCAACGAAGGCGTGTCGGGCAACATCAGCCAGACTAAGAACTCGATCGGCTATGTCGAGTACGCCTATGCCAAGCAGAACAAGCTGACCTACACCGGTCTCGTCAACAAGGCCGGCAAGCCGGTGCAGCCGACCGTCGAGGCCTTCCAGGCCGCCGCCTCCAACGCCGACTGGGCCAAGGCTCCCGGCTATTACGTCATCCTGACCGACCAGCCGGGCGAGAAGTCCTGGCCGATCACGGCGGCGACCTTCATCCTGATGCACAAGTCTGCGACCGACAAGGCCGCCTCCCAGGAAGCCATCAAGTTCTTCCGCTGGGCGTTCAAGAACGGTGGCAAGGCGGCTGAAGAACTCGACTACATCCCGATGCCGGACAGCGTCGTCCAGCTGATCGAGAAGACCTGGGCCGCCGAGATCAAGAGCTGAGGCGAACGGCTCTCATGTCCCGGACGCGCAGCAGCGTGAAATGCTGCTGCGCTGCGCCGGGACAACAACCGGGCCCCGATCAGCGTCGTGCTGTGTCGGGGGCGCGGGACCGGCAACAAGCGTCTATAAATCTGGGTACAGGGGATCGGCGTGGCAGAGATGGCCGTTCAGAGCGACGTAATCGACGACGCCGGACCGTATGACCGCGCCAAGGCCTTGAGCGCGTTCAAGCTCGGCGACGTCACCTTCTACTGGATCACGCGACTTTCCGCGATCTCGGTGCTGCTGATCCTCGGTGGCATCATCATTTCGCTGATCGTTGGCGCCTTCCCCGCGATGAAGGAATACGGCCTCTCGTTCCTATGGACGCAGCGCTGGGCGCCGTCGGCCGATCCGCCCGTGCTCGGCGCGCTCGGGCCGATGTACGGCACGCTCGTCACCTCCTTCATCGCGATGCTGATCGCCATTCCGGTCGGTCTCGGTATTGCGATCTTCCTCACCGAGCTCTGCCCGCAATGGCTGCGCCGCCCGATCGGCATGGCGATCGAGCTGCTCGCCGGCATTCCCTCGATCATCTACGGCATGTGGGGCTTCTTCGTGCTGGGCCCGTTCCTGGCCAACACCTTCCAGCCGTTCATGATCAGGGTCTTCGACGGCGTCCCCGTGCTGGGGGCGATCTTCGCAGGTCCGCCGTCCTATCTCAGCCTGTTCAATGCCGCGCTGATCCTCGCCATCATGGTGCTGCCCTTCATCACCTCGATCTCGGTCGACGTGTTCAAGACGGTGCCGCCGGTGCTGAAGGAAGCCGCCTACGGCGTCGGCTGCACCACCTGGGAAGTCGTCCGCAGCGTGGTGATCCCCTACACCCGCGTCGGCATCATCGGCGGCGTCATGCTGGCGCTCGGTCGCGCGCTCGGCGAGACGATGGCGGTGACCTTCATCATCGGCAACTCGTTCCGCATCTCCTCGTCGATCTTCGCTCCGGGCACCACGATCTCGGCGGCGATCGCCTCCGAATTCGCCGAGAGTGACGGCCTGCACCAGTCCGGCCTGATCCTGCTCGGCCTGCTCCTGTTCGTGCTGACGTTCTTCGTGCTCGCGGCCGCGCGGCTGATGCTGATGCGGCTGGAAACCAAGGCCGGAAAGTGACGCCATGAACCCGATCTATTCGCGCCGTCGCCGCTGGGACATCGTCATCCGCGGTCTCTGCATCGCAGCCGCCGCCTTCGGCGTCACTTGGCTCGCGCTGATTCTGATCACGCTGCTTTACAATGGCCTGGCCGGGCTCAACTACCAGGTCTTCACCGAGAACACGCCCCCGCCCGGATCGAACGAGGGCGGCCTGCTCAACGCCATCGTCGGCTCGCTGATCATGACCGTGATCGGCGTCGGCATCGGCGCGCCGCTCGGCCTGTTCGCCGGCACCTATCTCGCCGAGTACGGCCGCAACGACAAGCTGACCTCGGTGATCCGCTTCATCAACGACATCCTGCTCTCGGCGCCTTCGATCATCATCGGCCTGTTCATCTACGGCGCGGTGGTGGTGCCGATGCGCGGCTTCTCGGCGATCGCCGGCGCGCTGGCGCTCGCCGTGATCGTGATCCCGGTCGTGGTGCGCACCACCGAAGACATGTTGCTGCTGGTGCCGAACCCGCTGCGTGAGGCTGCCAGCGCGCTCGGCCTGCCGCGCTCGCTGGTGATCAAACGGATCGCCTATCGTGCCGCGCGCTCCGGCCTGATCACCGGCGTGCTGCTGGCGACTGCGCGCGTCGCCGGCGAGACCGCGCCGCTGCTGTTCACGGCGCTGTCGAACCAGTTCTTCAGCCTCGGCCTCGACAAGACGATGGCCAACCTGCCTGTCACCATCAACAACTTCGTGCAGAGCCCCTACGCCTATTGGAAGCAGCTCGCCTGGAGTGGGGCGCTGCTCATCACCCTGACCGTGCTTGCCCTGAACATTGGCGCGCGCATCCTTGGCGCCGAGAGGACTGCAAAATGAGTGAAATGTCTGTTTCCGTAAGTGCGCCGACCGTTCATCCCGGCTCACAGCCGCTACCCGAGGCGCCTGCCAAGGTCACCGCGCGCAACCTCAATTTCTACTACGGTGAGCACCACGCGCTGAAGAACATCAATCTGGCCCTCGGCACCAACCGCGTCACGGCCTTCATCGGCCCGTCGGGCTGCGGCAAGTCGACCCTGCTGCGCATCTTCAACCGGATGTACGATCTCTATCCGGGCCAGCGCGCCACCGGCCAGCTGTTGCTCGACCAGACCAATATCCTCGATCCCAAGCTGGACCTCAACCTGCTGCGCGCCCGGGTCGGCATGGTGTTCCAGAAACCGACGCCGTTCCCGATGACGATCTACGAGAACATCGCCTTCGGCATCCGCCTCTACGAGAAGATCTCGAAGTCCGAGATGGACGACCGCGTCGAGAAGGCGCTGCGCGGCGGCGCGCTGTGGAACGAGGTCAAGGATAAGCTCAACGCGTCCGGCTTGTCGCTCTCCGGCGGCCAGCAGCAGCGCCTCTGCATCGCCCGCACGGTCGCGGTGCGGCCCGAAGTGATCTTGTTCGATGAGCCCTGCTCGGCGCTCGACCCGATCTCGACCGCCAAGGTCGAGGAGCTGATCCAGGAATTGTCCGAGAACTACACGATCGCGATCGTCACCCACAACATGCAGCAGGCGGCGCGCGTCTCTGATAAAACCGCCTTCATGTATCTCGGCGAGCTGATCGAGTTCGACGACACCAGCAAGATCTTCACGTCGCCGAGCGACCGGCGTACGCAGGATTACATCACCGGCCGGTTCGGCTGAGGAGACGGGACATGGGTACTGAACATACCGCAAAGGCCTTCGATACCGACCTCCAGGAGCTCACTCGCCTCGTCGCCGAGATGGGCGGCATCGCCGAGCGCATGATCGTCGATTCCGTCGACGCGCTGATCCGCCGCGACGTCGCGCTCGGCCAGCGCGTCGTCACCACCGATGCCGAGCTCGACGCGCTTCAGAAGCGCATCGAGGAGCGCGCCGTGCTCACCATCGCCCGCCGCCAGCCGATGGCGGTGGATTTACGCGAGATCGTCGGCGCCATGCGCGTTGCCACCGATCTCGAGCGCATCGGCGACCTCGCCAAGAACATGGGCAAGCGCGTTGCGGCGCTGGAGACGGACTTCCATCCGCTGAAACTGTTCCGCGGCCTGGAGCACATGACCGACCTCGTGCAGCAGCAGGTCAAGTCGGTGCTGGATGCCTATGCCGCGCACGATTTGCCGGCGGCGATGGCGGTGTGGAAGGGCGACGAGGAAGTGGACGCCATCTGCACCTCTCTGTTCCGCGAGCTCCTCACCTATATGATGGAGGATCCGCGCAACATCTCGTTCTGCATCCATCTGATGTTTTGCGCCAAGAACATCGAGCGCATCGGTGATCACGCCACCAACATCGCCGAGACCGTGTTCTACATGATCGAGGGGCAGGCGATCACCGACAAGCGGCCGAAGGGCGACATGACGACCTTCGCCACGACGGTACCGAATACCTAGGGAGCGACGACAACATGGGCGCACGCATTATGGTGGTTGAGGACGAGGAAGCTCTCACCGAGCTTCTCCGTTACAACCTCGAAGGCGACGGCTATGACGTGGAGACGGTAATGCGCGGCGACGACGCCGACACCCGCCTCAAGGAACACATCCCCGATCTGATCGTGCTCGACTGGATGCTGCCGGGACTGTCCGGCATCGAGTTGTGTCGGCGGCTGCGCACCCGTCCCGAGACCAAGCAGCTCCCGATCATCATGCTGACCGCGCGCGGCGAGGAAAGCGAGCGGGTGCGGGGTCTTGCGACCGGCGCCGATGACTACATCGTCAAGCCGTTCTCGGTGCCGGAGCTGCTCGCGCGCGTGAAGGGCCTTCTGCGGCGCGCAAGCCCCGAGCGGCTCGCCACCGTGCTCGCCTATGGCGACATCGAGCTCGATCGCGACAAGCGCCGCGTCGCGCGCTCGGGCCGGCCGATCGATCTCGGCCCGACCGAATATCGCCTGCTGGAGTTCTTCCTGGAGCATCCCGGCCGCGTGTTCTCGCGCGAGCAGCTGCTCGACAGCGTCTGGGGCCGCGACATCTACATCGACGAGCGCACCGTCGACGTCCATATCGGCCGCCTGCGCAAGCTGCTCAATCTCGGCCGCGAGCAGGACCCGATCCGCACCGTCCGCGGCGCGGGTTATGCGCTGGATGATCGGTTTGCAAAGGCGGAGCAGACGTAGGCCCAACTGCGTCACCAAGCTCGGTCGTCGTCCCGGACAAGCGTAGCTCCCGGCAACGCGCAGCGTTGTCCGGAGCGAAGCGCCGATCCGGACGCATAGCCACAGGACGTGGTTGTTGCGCGAAAAGGTAACTCCGAGTCCCCGTAACCACGGCTTGCGGTGGCTATCGGTCCCGGTCCGGCGCTTCGCTTGTCCGGGACGACGTCGGGTTTGTTGCGCCGTCACCGCGTGACGGCTGCCGGTTCGATCTCAGGAAATAATCACCGCGTGCTCGGCTTCGGTGCCGCCCGCCGGCGATCCGCTGCCGGCTGATAGGCGACGCGCGAGTGCTGGGCGCAGTAGGGCAGGCCTGACAGCGCCTTGCCGCCACAGAAGAAGAAGTCCGGGCTGGAGGGATCGCCGACCGGCCAGTGGCACGTCGCCTCGTTCAATTCCAGCAGCGACAGCCGCTGACTCATCGGCACCACGTTGTCGTAGGTGACCGGTTCGGCCTCCACCTCGACCTCGAAGGCCTGCGCCAGCGCGGTGTTGCCGCGCGAGATCGGCCGGGTCACCCGCATCATATGCTGCGCGGGCCGCGCCTTGCGCGGCCGCGGCGCTGCCGATGAAGGGCTCTTGGCGCGGCCCGACAGGCCGAGCCTGTGCACTTTGCCGATCACGGCATTGCGGGTCACATTGCCGAGCTCGGCCGCGATCTGGCTGGCCGAAAGTCCGGCCTCCCAGAGCTTTTTCAGCTGCTCGACGCGATCGTCGGACCAGGTCAAAACCGTCATTGCACCCTTTCCCTCGTTGCGCGCCGCCATCCTGGGGCCTCACAGCGAATGCTTAAGCCTTGAAAAACCCGTGCCGTCAGAATCCCTTAAGGCTCGCCGGGCGCGTGACTGACGCCCGAACGTTTACGCCGGTACATGAGGACTCTTGGGATCAGAACCGCTGCACGAGATGTCGTATCTGACAGTCCAAACGCTACAATATGGCGTGACTCCCGCGCAAGAGTCCGCCGACTCGCTTCCACATGTTCCGTGGTGAAAACCCCGCAAGATCGGCACCGCAAGACTACGGATTTCGCGTTTCGCGAGGCTTTCCGGGCGGCATTGACACCCGTCTTGCCAGGCATAAGATGGTGACGCGTGCCGCCCTTAAAAGGCGGCACGTTTCGTTTTCCGGACCGGTCAATGGTGCGCTGCGCAAGGCATGCCAGGCAGGTCTCAACGTCCAAATGCAACATCCAAGTGATGGTCATGACCAACAGCGCCGCGCCGCATCTGCTTCCCGTTTTCGCCAGGGCGGACCTTGGCTTCGAGCGCGGCGAAGGCTGCTGGCTGATCGCGACCAATGGCGATCGCTATCTCGATTTCACCTCGGGCGTCGCCGTGAACGCGCTCGGCCACGCCCATCCTGCGTTGGTCAAGGCATTGCAGGAGCAGGCGACCAAGCTCTGGCACATGTCGAACCTGTTCCAGAGTCCCGATGGCGAACGGCTTGCAACGCGTTTGTGCAACGAAAGTTTCGCGGACTTCGTGTTCTTCTGCAATTCCGGCGCCGAAGCGTTGGAATGCGTGATCAAGGTCGTGCGGCGCTATCATGCGGCCAAAGGCCATCCCGATCGCTATCGCATGATCACCTTCGAAGGCGCCTTCCACGGCCGCACGCTGGCGACGTTGGCGGCGACGGGCTCGGCAAAATATCTTGAAGGTTTCGGCCCGCCCATGGATGGCTTCGACCAGGTCCCGCATGGCGATATCGAGGCCGTGAAGAAGGCGATCGGTCCGCAGACCGCCGGCATCCTGATCGAGCCGATCCAGGGCGAGGGCGGTGTGCGTTCGTCAACACCCGCCTTCCTCAAGGCGCTGCGTCAGCTCTGTGACGAGAAGGGCCTGTTGCTCGCGTTCGACGAGGTGCAGACCGGCATGGGCCGCACCGGCGATCTGTTCGCGCATCGCCGTCTCGGCGTCACCCCCGACGTGATGTCGCTGGCGAAAGCGCTCGGTGGCGGCTTCCCGATCGGCGCTTGTCTTGCCACCGCGGAAGCGGCCTCCGGCATGACGCCCGGCTCGCACGGCTCGACCTTCGGCGGCAATCCGCTCGCGATTTCCGCTGCGAACGCCGTGCTCGACGTCATGCTCGAGCCCGGCTTTTTCGATCACGTGCAGAGGATGTCGCTGCTGCTCAAGCAGAAGCTCGCCTCGGTGATCGATCGCTATCCTGATGTCGTCAGCGAAGTCCGTGGTGAGGGGCTCCTGATCGGCATCAAGGCGGTCGTGCCTTCGGGTGATCTCGTTACCGCCCTGCGCAACGAAAAGCTGCTCACCGTCGGCGCCGGCGACAATGTGGTGCGCTTCCTACCGCCTCTGATCGTCACCGAAGCCGAGATCGAGGACAGCGTCGGGCGGCTCGAGCGCGCCTGCGCGGCGATCTCGTGCAGTCAGACCAAGCGGGCGGCAAGCTGATGAGCAATTCGCCAAAGCACTTCCTCGACATCAACGAGCTCCCGCTGTCGGAGCTCAAGCGCATGCTCGCCGCATCCTCCGCCATGAAGGCGAAGCAGAAGGCGCATCAGCCGGTCAGGCCGCTCGAAGGCAAGACGCTGGCGATGATCTTCGAGCGCCCCTCGACGCGGACGCGGGTGTCGTTCGACGTCGCCATGCGCCAGCTCGGCGGCGAGCCCATCATGCTCACCGGCGCCGAAATGCAGCTCGGCCGGGGCGAGACCATCGCCGACACCGCGCGCGTGCTGTCGCGCTATGTCGACGCCATCATGATCCGCATCCTCAATCACGAGGCGCTGCTGGAGCTTGCGGCCCATGCGACCGTGCCCGTCATCAACGGCCTGACGCGCCGTTCGCACCCTTGCCAGGTGATGGCCGACCTCATGACCTATGAGGAGCATCGCGGCCCGATCGAGGGCAAGACGGTGGCCTGGACAGGCGACGACAACAACGTGCTGGCGTCCTGGGCCCACGCCGCCGAGCGCTTCAAGTTCCAGCTCAACGTCGCAACGCCGCCGGAGCTCGCGCCGAAAAAGGCGATGCGCGATTGGATCAAGATGACCAATGCGCCGATCGTGCTCGGCACCGATCCGGAAGCCGCCGTGAGGGGCGCCGACTGCGTCGTCACCGACACCTGGGTGTCGATGGGCGACAAGGAAGGCGAGCACCGCCACAACGTGCTCAAGCCCTACCAGGTCAATGCCAAGCTGATGTCGCTGGCCAAGCCCGACGCGCTGTTCATGCACTGCCTGCCTGCCCATCGCGGCGAGGAGGTCACGGATGAAGTGATCGACGGCCCGCAATCGGTCGTGTTCGACGAGGCCGAAAACCGCCTGCACGCGCAGAAGGGCATTCTGGCCTGGTGCTTTGACGCGGTGAAGTAGCGCAGCCTGGTGAAGGCGAAGTGGGTTTGGTTCGTCGTCCTGGCGAGAAGCCGGGACGACGCCGAACCAGCAGTATCGTGTGTGATCATAACTGCCTCGGGAACACTCCCTCGCGCCCCCTTCCATTTCCCACCTCCGACCCCAGATACACGGCCATGGTTTCCCAATCCCCTGACATGAAAACCGGGCCAGAAGGCCCGGTTCGCGCGCCATCACCGGTTCCGATCGATGACGCCGTGCTGCCCTACGAGGTCGACGCACTCGACGTGCGCGGCCGCTTGGTGCGGCTCGGTCCGGCGCTCGACGACATTCTCACCAAGCACGATTATCCCGCTCCCGTCGGCAAGCTGCTCGGCGAGGCCATCGTGCTGACGACGTTGCTCGGCTCGGCGCTGAAATTCGAGGGCCGCTTCATCCTCCAGGCCCAAACCGACGGTCCGGTGTCGTTCCTTGTCGTCGACTACATGGCGCCGGATCGCCTGCGCGCCTATGCGCGTTTCGATGCCGCGCGTCTCGGTAACGCCAAAGATTCCGGCACGCTGCTCGGCCGCGGTCATCTCGCCATGACCATCGACCAGGGCCCCGACATGAGCCGTTACCAGGGTCTGGTCGCGCTCGACGGTGGCAGCCTGGAAGAGGCCGCTCACGAATATTTCCTCCGCTCCGAGCAGATCCCGACGCGCGTGCGTCTTGCGGTCGGCGAGGAGTGGCGCAGTAGCGACGGCGGCAAGCATCGCTGGCGCGCCGGTGGCATGTTGATGCAGTTTCTGCCCAAGGCGCCGGAGCGCGCGCGGCAGGCGGACCTGCATCCCGGGGATGCGCCCGAAGGCAGCGAGGTGCACAGCGTCGCCGAAGACGACGCCTGGGTCGAGGCGCGCTCGCTGATCGAGACCGTCGAGGACGTCGAGCTGATCGATCCCGAGCTCTCCGGCGAGCGGCTGCTGTTTCGCCTCTTCCACGAGCGCGGCGTGCGCGTGTTCAATTCGCAGGTTCTGGAAGCGCGGTGCTCCTGCTCGCGCGATGCGGTTGCCTCGATGCTCAAGAGCTTCTCGCCCGACGATCGCGCCGCGATGGTCAAGGACGACAAGGTCGTCGTCACCTGCGAGTTCTGCTCGTCGGTCTACCAGTTCACGCCGCACGAGGCGGGCGTGGAGGACGCCTAGGCATCGCGCATAGCTAGGCTAGGAATGACGAGGCTGGGGAGGCTGCTCGCACATACTCGCTGTCATCGCCCGGCCGTGATCGGGCGATCCAATACTCCGAGACGACAGTGATTGAGCCAAACACTGATTGAACCGATAGGCCGCGGCTTGCTGGATTCTCCGCCTTCGCGGGGAATGACATCGGAGGCTAGTTCAACACCCGCTTGTTGTCCGGACTGTCCAGCGAGAACGTCGGCACGTCGATCTCGAAGCGCTCGCCGCTTTCGCTGACCATCTGGTAGCGGCCGGTCATGAAGCCGGAGGCGGTCGTGAGCGGCACGCCGGAGGTGTATTCGAAGCGCTCGCCGGGGGCCAGGATCGGCTGCTCACCGACGACGCCCTCGCCCTTCACCTCCTGCTGGCGGCCGGAGGCGTCGGTGATGATCCAGTGCCGCGTCTTCAGCTGCACGGTCTCGTCACCGGAATTGGTGATGACGATGGTGTAGGACCAGAAATAGCGGGAGCGGTCGGCCGACGACTGCTCCGGAACAAAGTTCGGCTCGACGGTCACTTCGATCTGGCGGGTCACGGCGCGGTACATGATGGCCCATCATAGCGAAATCCGCCCGGGGAACCAAACGCCGGAGACGGCTTTGGCGACATCGTCCCGCCAGAATTCGCGGGGAAGGGACTCCCAAGGGGGAGACAACCTTATGTGATCCGGCCGCTTTGCGAGACGACGGCCGGACCGGTAAACTCCATTGAACGTCGCGATTTGCGGAAGGGTTTTTGGCCCCGATGACCATTGCCGACCAAGTGACGGGATCGACGATCGCGGGAACCGCCGGTGCCAAACCCGCAGGGACCAAGCCGCGCGCCGCCGCGCCAGCCATTACGCTGCCGGCGATCGGCGAGCGCGAGCTCCGGCTCGATCTGTTCCGCGGCCTGGCGCTGTGGCTGATCTTCATCGACCATCTGCCAACCAGCCTGCTGACCTGGTTCACCATTCGCAATTACGGCTTCAGCGACGCCACCGAGATCTTCATCTTCATCTCCGGCTATACCGCCGCCTTCGTCTACGGCCGGGCAATGCTGGAGAGCGGCGCCGTCATCGCCACCGCGCGCATCCTGCGCCGCGTCTGGCAGATTTACGTCGCCCACGTCTTCCTGTTCACGATCTTCCTCGCCGAAATCTCCTATGTGGCGACCAGCTTCGAGAACCCGCTCTACACCGAAGAGATGGGCATCATGGATTTCCTCAAGCAGCCCGACGTCACCATCGTGCAGGCGCTGCTGCTGCGCTTCCGGCCCGTCAACATGGACGTGCTGCCGCTCTACATCGTGCTGATGCTGGCGCTGCCGTTGATCCTGTGGTCGATGAAGTGGAAGCCCGACGTCACGCTCGGCCTCTCGGTCGTGCTCTACGCCGTGACGTGGGAATACGACCTCTACTTCTCGGCCTATCCGAACGGCTTCTGGGCGTTCAATCCGCTGGCCTGGCAATTGCTTTTCGTCTTCGGTGCATGGTGTGCGCTCGGAGGCGCGCGGCGCATGTCGCGCATTCTGGCATCACCCGTGACGATGTGGATCTCGATCGCCTATCTCGCCGCGGCGTTCTACGTGACGCTGACCTGGTACGTGCCGCAGCTCGGCCACTTCATGCCGAAGCGGATCGAGCAGTGGATGTATCCGATCGACAAGACCGATCTCGACGTGCTGCGCTTCACACATTTCCTGGCGCTGGCCGCGCTCACCGTGCGCTTCCTGCCGCGGACCTGGCCGGGCCTGAAATCGCCCTGGCTGCGGCCGCTGATCCTATGCGGGCAGCATTCGCTCGAGATCTTCTGTCTCGGCGTCTTCCTGGCTTTCGCCGGCCATTTCATCCTGGCCGAAGTTTCCGGCGGGGCAGCCATGCATGCGTTGATTAGTCTCTCCGGAATCCTGATCATGTGGGGGGTGGCGTGGGTGATTTCGTGGTACAAGCGCGTGGCTGACAAGAGCGGTGCGAAAACCAAAAACGCCGTCGGCAACGCCGATCTGGCGGGAGGGGGCTGATGAAGGCGAAGGTTCTCCTGAGCCTGATCCTGCTATGCGGTGGCCTCGCCGCGGCCACGGCGCGCGCGGGCGATGCTGCGCCTGCTGCCTCGGCCGCGCCCCCGGCCTGCGAATTGCCGTCCTATCTGCTTACCAGCGAAAGCCAGCTTCCCAAAGTCGCCGATGCCATCAAGTCCGGCAAGCCGCTCGAGATTCTGGTCATCGGAAGCCGCTCGACCACGATTCCATCCTCGGAGAGCAGCTCATATCCGGCGCGCATGGAGACGATCCTCAAGGAGAAGCTGCCCGCGTCCGAAGTGGTGCACGTCTCCGTAGAAATACAGAGCAAGAAAACGGCAGGGGAGACCGCGTCCACTTTCATTAAGCTGATGGAAGCAAAAATGCCTACTTTGGTCATCTGGCAGACCGGGACCGTGGATGCTATCCGATCCATCGATCCCGACGATTTTCGCGGCGCGGTAACCGAAGGGGTTACCGCGTTGCAAAAGGCAGGGGCTGACGTCGTCTTGATGAATTTGCAGTACAGTCCGCGTACCGAAACCATGATCTCGGCGCAGCCTTTTCTCGATAATATGCGTGTGGTGGCGCAGGAGCACGACGTCCCACTGTTCGACCGTTTCGCGATCATGCGACAGTGGAATGATCAGGGCCAGTTCGACTTGTTCAACCCGTCCCGCGGGCCTGAACTGGCGAAACAGGTCCATGATTGCCTTGGCCGGGCGTTGGCACAGTTCGTGATTGATGCTGCCCATCTGGAGCCGGCCCAGCAGCAAAATTGAGGTCTAGCGTTAATGAGTTCTCTCCGCCCTTTTTGCCTGACGTCATGGCTGGCGCCCGCGGCGGCGGCGCTGCTGCTGCTGATGCCCGCTTCGCAGCCGCGCGCGCAGACGCAAGCCGCTCAGGCGACGCCCGCGCAGCCGGCTGATTCCGCTACCGCACCGCCCTCCCAGACCACCGTCGCCGCGACGTCCCCCGAGCAGCGCGGCGTCACGGCGCGCGCCATCGACAAGGTGAAGGAAGTCGCAAAGTCCGCCGGCGACATCTTCAGCCGCGTGCCCTGCCTGCCGCCGAAGGGCGGCTCGAAGGCGATGGGCTCGCTGCCGCGTGTCGCAAGCAAGCTCGTCGCCGGCCAGCCCGTCGTCATCGTCGCGTTCGGCTCGTCGTCCACCGCAGGATTCGGTGCGAGCTCGCCGGAGTTCAATTATCCGAACCGTCTCGCCGCACAGCTGCGCCGGCACTATCCGACCGCTGACATCACCGTCATCAATGCCGGCGTCGGTGGCGAGGATGCGCCCGAGATGATGAAGCGCCTCCAGACGCAGGTCATCGACGTGCATCCGGATCTCGTGATCTGGCAGGTCGGCACCAACGCCGTGCTGCGCAATCTCGATCCCGCCGATACCGCAAAACTGGTCGAGGACGGCATCAGCCGCATCCAGGCCGCCGGTGGCGCCGACATCGTGCTGGTCGATCCGCAATATTCGCCGGCGGTCAACCAGCGCGCCGAGAGCGCCGGCAAGATGGTGAAGCTGCTCGGCAAGGTCGCCGAGCTCCGTCACGTTGGCATCTTCCCGCGCTTCGAGGTGATGCGCGACTGGCACGAGAAGCAGGCGATCCCGGTCGAGAGTTTCGTTATCGCCGACGGCCTGCACATGAACGATTGGGGCTACGCATGCTTCGCCCAACTCCTCGCCGATGACATCATCCGCTCCGTCGGCCAGATCAAGCTCGGTGTGAACGTGCCCGCGGATGTGCGCACGTATCGGCCGATGTAGGTTGCTTCACCCTCCCCTGGGAGGGGGAGGGTCGATCGCGCACAGGCGAGCGGGGTGGGTGATCTCTCCGCTCGGGCGTTGGATGCGGAAAGACCGTCACCCCACCCCGTCTCACATTTCGTTGCGCTCCATGTGAGCCGACCCTCCCCCTCCAGGGGAGGGTAAGAAGATCACGCCTTCTCCAGCGCCGCGGTCAGATCCTCGATCAGATCTTCCGCATGCTCGAGCCCGGCGGAGAAGCGGATGAAGCCTTCGCTGATGCCGAGCGCGGCGCGGTCTTCGGGCTTCAGACGCTGATGCGTCGTAGTGGCCGGATGCGTGACGAGGCTCTTGGCGTCGCCGAGATTGTTGGAGATCTTCGCCAGCTTCAACTCATTGAGCACGCGAAACGCCGCCTGCTTGCCGCCCTTCAACTCGAAGCCGACCAGCGTCGAGCCGCCACGCATCTGCTTCTTCACCAGCGCGGCCTGAGGATGATCGGCGCGGCCGGGATAGACCAGCCGCGAGATCTTGGGATGGCTCGCCAGCACCTCGGCAATGCGCGCTGCGGTGTCGGTCTGCGCGCGCACGCGCACGCCCAGCGTTTCCAGGCCCTTGAGCAGGACCCAGGCGTTGAACGGCGAGATCGACGGGCCGGTCTGGCGCATGAAATTGTGGATGTGCTCGGCGATGAAGGCTTCCGAGGACAGGATGATGCCGCCGAGACACCGCCCCTGGCCGTCGATATGCTTGGTCGCGGAATAGACCACGACGTCGGCCCCGAGCGCGAGCGGGCTCTGCCAGATCGGGGTTGCGAACACGTTGTCGACCACCAGTCGCGCGCCGCCCTTGTGCGCGATCTCGGCGATCGAGGGAATGTCGAGCACATCTAACGTCGGATTGGTCGGGCTCTCCAGGAAGAACGTCTTGGTGTTCGGCTTGAGAGCGCGCTGCCATTGGTCGAGGTCGAGGCCGTCGACCAGCGTGGTCTCGATGCCGTAGCGCGGCAGCAGATCCTGCACCACATAGAGGCACGAGCCGAACAGCGCGCGCGACGCCACCACATGATCGCCCGCCTTCAGGGGCGCCAGGATCGCAGTCGTCACCGCGGCCATGCCGGTGGCCGCCGAGCGAGCGGCTTCGGCGCCTTCGAGCTCGATCATGCGGCGCTCGAACATCGCGATGGTCGGATTGGAATAGCGCGAATAGATGAAGCCGGGGTCCTCGCCCTTGAACCGCGCCTCGCACTCCTCGGCGCTGTTGTAGACGTACCCTTGCGTCAGGAACAGCGCCTCCGACGTCTCGCCATATTGCGAGCGCAGGGTGCCGGAATGGACCAGGCGGGTTTCGGGACGGTAAGTGGCAGGCGACTTCGACATAGGACCTCCGACATGACCATTCGAGCAAAAATGGTCACAAAAAAACCGGCCTGGATATCTCCATGGGCCGGGATCACAGAGGTCCCCGGCCTGTTTAGCGACTTATTTAACGTGGCTGCAAGCCGGCCGGCTCAAATCACCACGGGATAAGTGATGCTCATATTCCGCAATGCCCTTTCCGTCAAGGCGTCCATCGGATAGCCGTAAAAGGCTAGTATTTCCCGTATCTCGGGATGCGTTTGCCCCTTGCTGAGGACCCCCGGTTGACGTTCACGGTCGCTGCCGACGCCAATGGTATCCTGCCTGACCGCATGATTGCGGCGATGGCAGAGGCGGGGCTGATCCTGCCCGCCTACGACTTCGTCGAAAGCCAGATCCAGCCGGCGAGCCTCGATCTGCGCCTCGGCGACATCGCCTATCGCGTCCGCGCCAGCTTCCTGCCCGGTCCCGGCGCCACCGTCGCCGAGCGCATCGACGAATTGAAGCTGCACGAGTTCAGCCTTGCCGACGGCGCGGTGCTCGAGACCAACTGCGTCTACATCGTGCCGCTGCTGGAGAGCCTCGCGCTGCCGCCGGAGATCGTCGCGGCCGCGAATCCCAAGAGCTCGACCGGCCGGCTCGACGTCTTCACCCGCGTGATCGCCGACGGGACCCGCCGCTTCGACATGATCGGCGCCGGTTATCACGGCCCGCTCTATGCCGAGATCAGCCCGAAGACGTTTCCGGTGCTGGTGCGCGAGGGCTCGCGCCTGTCCCAGGTACGCTTCCGCACCGGTGACGCCATCCTCAATGCCGACGAGCTCGATGGCTTGCATGCGACCGAGCGCCTCGTCGACATCGACGATGCCGATCTGTCCGGCGGCGTCGCTGTCTCGGTTGACCTCTCCGGCGAGAAGGCCAACGGCTTCGTCGGTTACCGCGCCAAGCGCCACACCGGCGTCGTCGACGTCGACCGCCGCTCCGGCTATGCGGTGGAAGATTTTTGGGAGCCGATGTCGGCCCGTCCCGACGGCAGCCTGATCCTCGATCCCGGCGAGTTCTACATCCTGGCCTCGAAAGAGGCCGTGCAGGTCCCGCCCGATTACGCCGCGGAGATGGTGCCGTTCGATCCCTTGGTCGGCGAATTCCGCGTGCATTATGCCGGTTTCTTCGATCCCGGCTTCGGCTATGCCGGTGCCGGCGGGCAAGGCGCGCGCGCCGTGCTGGAGGTGCGCTCGCGCGAGGTGCCCTTCATCCTCGAGCATGGCCAGATCGTCGGCCGCCTCGTCTACGAGAAGATGCTGGCGCGTCCCGATGCGATGTACGGCCAGCGCATCGGCTCGAACTACCAGGCGCAGGGGCTGAAGCTGAGCAAGCATTTCCGGGTCTAGCGCTAGCCCCACGCTCCGCTGTCATGCCCGGCTTGGCCGGGGCATCCAGTACTCTGCGGCGATAGTTCGTTGCAAGAAACTTCCGCAGCGGAGTACTGGATCGCCCGATCAAGTCGGGCGATGACACCGAGTATGTGTCAGGATGCGAGCCGAAGTCCGGGCTACATGCGAGGTGGTGTCATGACCAATCCATCCCAACTCGACGCGAGAATCATCGACGACGTCGCGGACGCGCTGATCTATTCGGATCGCTCCGGCACGATCATGCGCTGGAATCGGGCATCGGCCGCCTTGTTCGGTTTCTCCGCCGGGGAGGCGCTCGGCCAGAACCTCGATCTGATCATTCCCGAGCATCTGCGCGCCGCGCACTGGAAAGGCTTCGAGGCTGCGCTGGCCAGCGGCACGATGAAGCTCGCGGGCAAGCCGACGCTGACACGCGCGCTGCACAAGAGCGGGCGCAAGCTCTACATTGAGATGACCTTCGCGCTGGTACGGGATGCCGGCGGAGCCGTGCTCGGATCGGTCGCGATGGCGCGCGACGTGACGGAGCGCATCGAGCGCGAACGCGCGGCCAAGGCTGCGCAAAATTCGTGATGCGGAATTGACGGGCCGTCGTGCAGGGCGGTCTGCATGCGTGCCATGTTGCCTGTCACCGGGTGCAGTGACACATTCGATCAAAACAACGATCGGGAGCGAACATGACCGCCGCATCAGACACAGCGCAGCAAGCCCAACGGAAACGCTGGCGCGCGGTCGCCGATCTCTATCACGCCTACTTCACCGGCCTGATCCTCACCGTGGTCACGCGGCGCGGCACGGCGGATGCCGCTGAATTTGTCTTCCGCGTGTTCCGCCGCCAGCAGCAGGAGCGCTTCCTGCCGGGGCTGGAAAAGCTCGGCCTCCGTCATCTGCCGCCGGCGGTGGCTGCCGCGCAATATCACTATCTCTCGAACTGGATCGGCGGCGTGCATGTCGAATACATGTATGAGAGCGACACCAAGGCCTGGATCCGCTATCCGCCGCCGCGTTGGATCTGGAAGGGCACCGCGATCTGCGGCGTGCCGGGCGAAGTCAGCTGCGCGATGCTGCGTGGCTGGCACGCCAACAACGGCGTAGCCCTCGGCGATCTCCGCCTCGGCTTCGTCTGCACCAAGCAGAGCGTCGACGGCCAGGATGGGCTCGAAGGCTATTATCATCAATACGATCATCCGCTCGATCTTGACCAGCGCCTGGTGTTCGCGCGGCATCTGGAGGCCCCTACGTTCGATGCGAAGACCGCGCCGGCTTTGCCGGTGGCGAGCTGGCCGAAACCGCGGCTCGAAAAAGCCTATCGCAACTACGCAATGGAATATGTCCGCACCGCCGCGCCCGTGATGGTGCAGCTGTTCGGCCCCGAGGACGCCGGCTATCTCCTGCATCTCACCGGCAAGCTGATCGGCATGCAATATTTCGACGAGGTCGCGGCGGCGTTGGCGATGAGCCGCGGCGGTGCGGGCGAATTCGCATCGTTCCTGAGCGCGCTGTTTGCCGCGCAGGACGATGCGGCCGAGACCTCGCAATCCGAAGGCGCCTTTGCAATCCATCAGCAGAGCTGGAGGCTGATGGACGATGTCGCCGACTATCACCAAACCTGCGCCAAGGTGCTGGAAGGATTGTTCGAAGGCCTCGCTGCAGGATGCGGAAGAAACATAGGCGTGCGCATGCACACCGCGAAGGGCGGCCGCCCGCCGCTGGTCTGGACGATTGAATAGCGACGGTGACAAGCCGCCGCCGCAGGGCACGCCTGCACCTGACGCAGGAGGAATCGGCGCCCGCCATGCTAACAAGCCCTGCCGCGCCCTGCGCGCGAATAGATTGATTGGCACACCTGTTTATTGCCGCGCCGCAAATGGCGCTCGTGTCCGGGAGAAGACATGTCCGACATCGCCGAAATCCCGGTCGATGAACAGGAGCGCCCGCTGCCGCCGCCTCCGCGGCCGGTCAGGAGCGCGCTGACCGACGGTCCGATCCTGCGCACGCTGCTTGGGCTCGCTTGGCCGAACGTGATCGGGTTGTCGGCCGGCATGTGCGTGGTGATCGCCGAGACCTCCTATGTCGGCCGGCTCGGCGTCGAGGCGCTGGCCGCGATGGCGCTGGTGTTTCCGACCGTGATTCTGACCATGACGATGTCGGGCGGCGCCATGGGCGGCGCGGTGGCCTCCGCCATCGCGCGTGCGCTCGGCGCCGGGGATCGCGAGCGCGCCGGAACGCTCGCCGTGCACGCGATTCTGATCGGCATCAGCTTCGGTCTCGTCTTCATGCTGGGAATGCTGATCTTCGGGCCGCGCCTGCTGGAATTGCTCGGCGGCCGCGGCAATGTGCTGACCCACGCCATCGCCTACACGCAGGTGTTTTTCGGCGGCGCGGTGCTGCCCTGGCTGCTCAACACCCTGGCGGGCGTCCTGCGCGGTACCGGCAACATGAAGCTGCCGTCGCTGTTGATCCTCAACTCGGCGGTCTGGCAGATCGTGCTGGGGGGCACGCTGGGCCTTGGGCTCGGGCCGGTGCCGCAGCTCGGCATGCGCGGCGTCGCGGCCGGCGCGCTGATCGCCTATTGCATGAACATCGGCGCGATGGGCTGGTATCTGTTCTCCGGCCGCGCCCGAATCGTCCTGAAGCTGCGCGGCCTGCGCATCCAATGGGCGATGTTTTTCGACATCCTGAAGGTCGGCGCCATCGCCTGCTTCTCGCCGCTGCAATCGGTGCTGACGATCTCGATCTTCACTCACATACTGGCGCAGTTCGGCACCGCGATTCTCGCCGGCTACGGTATCGGCGCGCGGCTGGAATTCCTGCTGACCTCGATCGCATTCTCGTTCGGCATCGCCTGTGTGCCGATGGTCGGGATGGCGATCGGGGCGGGCCGCATCGCGCGCGCCCGGCGCATCGCCTGGATCGCCAGTGCTGCGGCCTTCGTGGCGGTCGGCGCGCCGGCATGCCTCGTTGCGATCTTCCCCGATCTCTGGGTCAACATCTTCACCGACAGCGTGGCCGTGCGCGCGGCGAGCCATCAATATCTCTCGACGGTCGGACCGTTCTACGCCTTCTTCGGCCTTGCAACGACGATGTATTTCTCCTCGCAGGGCGCCGCCAAGGTGATCGGGCCGGTGCTGGCGCAGACCGCGCGATTGATCTACATCGCCGCTTGTGGCTGGTGGCTGTCGGCCCACGGCGCTACAGCGCAGAGCTTCTTCTGGCTCGCCGCAAGCTCGATGGTCGTGCTCGGCCTGCTGTCGTGCTCCAGCGTGGTGCTGACCCGCTGGGGACCGCGCAAGATGAAACCTGCGATCAGGCCAGCTCTGTCAGCTGCTGCCGACTAGCGATGCCTGTGGCGGCGATGGCCGCCGCCGGCATTGGCGAGCCGCATCAATTGCGGGATCATCGCCATCATGTCTCCGCCTCCGGCGCCGCCGAGCATGCCCATGACGTCGCGGCCGCCCATGCCGCCGAGCCCGGCCGGCATATAGCCGCCGCTCATCGGCGTGTAGCCGCCGTAGTTCGGCGCACCGAAGCCGCCGCCGAGATTGCCGCCGGACAGGCCGCCGCCCATCATGCCGCCGAGCCCGCCGCCGTTCTCCATCATGCGACTCATCATCGGGCCCATGGTCTGCATCAGCATGGCGAAGCGGCGCTTGCCCATCTTCGCCTTCATCATCTCCAGCATTGGCGCCATCTGGGCCATCATGTCCTCGCCATCGGCACCACCACCAAAACCCGCAAGCTGCGCCTTCGCCGGCGTGCTCGCGACGGAAAACAATAGCAGCACGGCGGCCGCCTGGCAGATCACCTTGTCCGCACCTCTCATGGCATGCTCCTCGCGTGCGTGGCTCCGCCGGGAAAGCGGAGCCAACCGGACGCACGTCGCATGGTTACGGCTGGCGAGGGCGGATCGCTGTGAGAAAGGTCACGCCGCGGCGGGCGGAAAAGCCCTGTGCAACGCGATCACGGCTTCGCTGGTCTGTCCCTGAACATAGGATGCAAGCTCGTTCGGCAACATGTCGATGGTCCAGACCAGGCGGCACCGCGTCTCGTCCTCGGCGATCACCTGCACGCAGGCGCTGTAGTGCTTCAGCCGCTCGTTGTTGATCGCATAGACCAGCCGTCGTCGCGCGTCGTCGCAATCGACCAGCACCTCGCGTGCCACCGAACCGTTGGCAAAGGTGACGATGCGCGCATCGCCGTCGAGGTTGCAGGCGGTGACGAAGCCCGGCACCAGCCGCTGATGCAGCGCGCCGAAGTCGCGCACCGCGTCCCAGACGTCGCGCGCGGAGGCGGGAAGGGGAATGTCATTGTGGATGGAGGCCATGGGGATTCCTATAATGTGGAGAGGCGGGCGATAGGGCCGTCATCTCAGGTGTCATCGCCCGACTTGATCGGGCGATCCAGTATTCCAGAGATCGACGTGATAGGATCGAGAAGCCGCGGCGTACGGGATGCCCGGTCCCGGCTTCGCCAAGGCTACGCCGGGGCCTCAAGGGTGCTCGGCCGCCGAAGCTTTAGCGAAGGCGGCAAGCCGGGGCATGACGGCTTGTAGCGAGGCGCGAGCACGCTCACGCACAAACCGCCTCGACATTGTTGCCATCAGGGTCGATCAAAAACGCCGCATAATAGGTCGGGCTGTAATCCTTGCGCGGCCCGGCGCCGCCATTGTCGCGACCGCCGTTCTTCAGGCCTTCGCTGTGGAACGCCTTGACCGCGTCGTGACCCTTGGCGCGAAACGCGATATGCGCGCCGTCGGCCCTGCGTCCCTTGTTGAGGTGCAGCCACAGCGCCGGCTCGCCCGTCGGCCCGAAGCCGGCATAGCCGTCGCCGCTCGAGCACAGGACATAGCCGAGCGGCGCCAGCACTGCTGTGTAGAAGCGCGTGGCGGCATCGAGGTCGGCAACGCGCAATCCGATGTGGTCGTACATGATCGTCTCCATTGCAGAAGCGCGCCGCTTGATGGCGCGCGCCGGAGACGAACCTAGTCAGTTGAGGGCAAGCTGCTCTTGGAGAATCTTGCTCTCCGCCCGTGCTAGCTAGATCGGGTAGCGCCATTTCAAGGCGCGGCGCAGCAGCAGGATTATTATGAACAGAACAACCACGATCAACCAATAGGCCCATGGAATCGTCCCCTCGTGCCCAAGATGAGCCATGTAAAGGGAGAGGCCGAGCAACGTCATGGTGAGCGCCGCGGTTGACCAGTACAGCGGTGATCGCGCCATACCGGTTGCGGCATATTCGTCCGCCTTCTCATGCGCACGCCTCATGCGGTAGTAGGCGAAGGCGCCGATGCCGATGATCAGGATCCATTCCACGTTGCGTCTCGCGGCACGCTTCGGTCGGACTTTATCGCGGTGCACGGGAGGCGATCTATTCCGCCGCGTCTGGTCAAGGAAGGCTTAGCGCTGAGCCCCATCAGTTCACAGCCAGTCTTTCGTCGAGAATCTTGCGCTGTCCCTTCGAGGCCTGCCGGAACTTGGTCGGCGAGACGCCCGCGGCGCGATGGAAGGTGCGGACGAAGTTGGAGAGATCGCCAAAGCCGACGTCATAGGCGATGTCGGTGACCGCGGTATCGTCCTCGGTGAGCAGCCGCGCGGCGTGTCGCAGGCGCGAGCGCACCAGATATTGATGCGGGGTGACACCGAGCACGGCCGAGAACAGCCGCAGGAAATGGAACGGGCTGAGGCCGGCCTGCTTTGCTGCCTGCTCGAGGTCGAGCTCGGCATGCGAATTGTCGTCGATCCACAGCGCGGCTTCCACCGCGCGGCGGCGGTCGCGCGCAGTGGGCCGCGCCGGCTTGCGCGCCTTGCCCGAGACGACCTCAATGAAGCGGCCGGCCAGGATTTGGCCAACCTCGTCGAGGCCGAGATCGCTGTTGCCATCTGCCGCCGTCTGGGCCAGCTCGCCCAGCACCATCAGTTCGGGCAGCGGCGACGTCGCGCCGACCTGCCAGACCTCGCGGCGTCCCCCGAGCGCGTCGACCAGATCTTCACTGAGGAAAAAGGACAGGCAGACGTCGCCGCACACGTGCTCATGCGTGCAGGTGTATTCCTCGCCGGGGGCGCCGACCAGCATCGAGCCCGCCACCAGTTCGAAGAAGCCGGCGCGGCAATGGCAGCCGAAGCTGCCGGAGCGGACGTAGGCGATGGAATGGCCGGTGCGGCATTCCGCAAATGGCGTGTCCTCCGGTCCCGCATCGCAGCGAAATTCGGAGACCGTCAGCGATGGCGTCGTCAGCAGCGTGGTCGCTTCCATGCCGCCTATCTAGGTAGGCGCGCGTGGCGGGGCAACCGGCAGCAGCACCTCGAACAGCGTCTTGCTGGCGATGGGATGGGCGCCCTCGAGCGCCAGCAGCCGTCGCTTGGAGATCACGCCGGCGTAGGGCGAGAGTCGGTCGGTGTAATTGCCGGCCTCCAGCACCCGGTGGCAGGGGACGATCAGCATGTAGGGATTTTTTGCGATCGCCTGCGCCACCGAATGCGCGGCACCGGAGGCGCCAAGCGCCTTCGCAACCTCGTGATAAGTGCGCGTGTCCCCGCGCGGAATGGTGCAGGCGTATTCGTAGACGCGCCGGTTGAAGGCGGGCACGCCGCCGGCGTCCAGGCTGACGTCGGAAAAATCGGGGTCGCTGCCCTGCAGCAGGCCCACGATGCCCTCGATTGCAAGCTCGGCGTTTTTGGACGGCCGTTGCTCACGCGCCTCGGGATGGACCGCAAAAATCCGGCGGCGGGTGTCGATCTCCCGCGCCTCCGGCAATTGCACCGCGACCACGCCGGTGCTGCTCCAGACGATGCCGCAGCGCCCTATGGCCGTGTCGAAGATCGCGTAACCACGCCCCACGATGCACACGCCCCACTCAGTGCACGTCTCCCCAGACACGAAATCATAACACCGCCACAATCCGGCGCACCTGGAATCTTGCCAAACCGTTAAGAAGCGTCAGGTTGCCTGCGCCAAAGCGCTTGGCTCGCGGCGCCGTCTCGGCTAATCAGGGGGTGCGCGAAGCACGCGTGCGCGGGCGTAGTTCAATGGTAGAACGGCAGCTTCCCAATCTTTTGTGAAGCTTCTCCATCGTTCCACATAGCGCCCGTAAATCCCTTGTTTTGCAGTGGTTTCCGCGACTCGCCCGTCGTATAGTTCGGCATGGTTATCCGCCTCAATCCACGTGAAAGGCGTGCCAAATCGTGCCAAATTTTACACTCACAGATCTCGCGGTTCAGTCATTGAAGCCCGGTCTGTACATGGACCGGAAGACGCCAGCTTTTGGCTTGCGCGTCGGCAAGCGTCGCAAGACCTGGATCGTTCTCAAAGAGCCCAATCGCACCAAGATACGGCTTGGTCACTATCCTGATCTTAAGCTCGCAGAAGCGCGCCGCCGCGCCTTTGTTGCGCTCGGCACTCCCGTCGGGCAGAAGGAAATCAGCATCGAGTTCGAACAGGCCAAGCGCGTCTTCGTCGAGGAGAACTACAAGGGCAAAAGCGAGCGCACCAAATCCGAGACGCTTCGGCTCCTCAATCGCCTCGAGTTTAAATGCACGCTCGCTTCTCTAGACGACCCGACGATTGAACGTGAACTCGGCAAGCTGTCGGACGTACCAAGCGAACAGCTTCACGCATTCCGCGCCCTCCGAACAATGCTCCGATGGTGCACGAAACCGCCGCACCGCTACATTAAGCGCAGTCCGCTCGAAGGCTATCCGGCTCCAGGCAAGGACAAGAAACGCAACCGCATCCTGAGCGATGCCGAGCTCAGCAAGGTTTGGCATGCGTGTGAGGGCTTCTTCGGCGATATGATCCGGCTCATCATTTTGTGGGGATGTCGGAATGGAGAAGTAGGACGACTTCAACGAGCATGGCGTGAAGGGCGCGTGATCACGATTCCCGGAGAGTACACCAAGAATGGGCGCGCGCACGCAATCCCGATCCTGCCGATGGCGCGTGCCATGCTCGACCGACAAGAAAAGATGGGCGACAATTGGCGTGACAAGAATACTGACTATTACTTCCCCGGTCATATCAAGGGGACGCATTTCAATAATGGCTCATGGGGAAAACTGAAGAAGGAGCTCGACAAGCGATCAGGCGTGACCGGGTGGCAAATACGAGATCTGCGCCGGACATTTCGCTCGACGCTCGCGCGGCTGGGGATCTCACGTGAGATTGCTGAGATCATGCTCAACCACGTAACGGGTGCAGGCAAAACCGATCTTGATGAAATCTATGACAGGTACGACTACCTACCTGAGAAGCGCGCGGCCCTGCAAAAGCTCGAAGCTCACCTGAAAAAAACAGTAGCTCATTGAGAGGTCTGCTCGAACAAGATGGCGAGACTGATGGCCCAGCGGCTGTAGCCCGCGCGCCAGCTTGCAGAGCTGAGGCGCCACGTTGCCACGCATGCTGATTCAGAGAGTATCAGGTATTTTTAAGCTCGTGCTTGACCAGCTCCTCTTTGAGTTGCCGCTCGGCCTCGTACCAGAACTCTTCCGTGCGCGCTTCCGGCCGACCAGCCTCTTCCCAAAGCTTGTAAGCACGTGCGCGGACATTGTCCTCGTAGGCGTGCGCCATCCGAACCTCGCGGCGATGCACGGCCTCGTTTTGGGGCTTTCGTGGGGGTACGGGCGAAGGTGGTGTGGGCCAGCTATCGGCGGCAAAACCGGCCTGCGGCTTCAATTCGTCGGGTCGCGCGGTGTTCCGGATTATTGAGCTTGCATCCGCGTTGTCCGCCGCGCGTCGTTCAGACCCGTACTCTTGAAGCTCGTGTGCGGCGCAATAGTCTTCGCATGACGTCCGGCCGCCCGGCTGCTCACTTTCTGCCCGCAGCCAGAATTCGCTGCGGCGCCCTTCAGGCCGGTCCGCTTCCTGCCAGAACTCAAAAGCGCGTCTGCGAATCTCCTCGCGTAGGGTGGTCGCCTGGAGTTCGTCAAGCTTGTCCTTGATCTCCTTCGCGAACGTTGCCAGCCGGTTCACGGTGGCCTGGTCGCTGATCAAGGATATCGCTCGATTAGCCAATTCTAACTGCGTTGCAGCCTTTGAAGCTCTTCCCAGTGGTCCATGCGCTGCTCCGGCAGCCTATATGACGCTGCACGGCGAGGAATGTTCGACCGATGCCGATCCAAGGGTTTACCGCGCGGCATGGTTGCCGAACTGCCGGTTCAGATCATCCCGTTCTTGGACAGGTCGAACACCAGGAGAGAGCTGTCCCTGTATTCCGCCACCGCGAAGTGTCCGTACCCGTCAAGCGCAGCCACGATGCAGCTGTCAGCCGAGCGGCCGGCTTTGCCTGAAATGGAAACCATTTGGAGTGAACTTCCTCGCGACGGCAAGCACCTCGGCTTCGCATGTTTCCAGCGCGATCTTCTGGGCGAGCATGACGTCTCCGATCGGCAGAGCGCCAATTGGCATGAAACACAATCCCTCCCGTAGGTGACCTCTTTCGTCCATCTCGCAAACGTTGACCGAGGCGCCGACGTAAATCCGATATCGCTTTTGGCTGTCGCTTCCGATCACCTCGAAGTAGCCCTTACGGGCGAACTGCTCACGCTGACGCGGCGATAGCCATTTCCGCAGCAGCCGCAGAGACCGCCCCTCCGGCGTGGCGTCAGCGCCGTGCTTGATGAAGAGGATTCGCGTCGCTCTCAGGCGAGAGCGGCCGCCCGGCGGCAACCATCGAAAATCCAACATGGCAGAATCATCTACCCGCCGACCAGCCTTGGGAAGAAGATGGTCTCTTCCGCATTCGGGTCGAACGATCGGACTTGTGACAGTTGACCCGCGCCGGTCCGGACCGCGGCGGTATAGCCCACCTTCGTCAGCTCGAAGAACCGCTGCTCCGCCTTCGCCAGTTCCTGCGTGTCATGGGCGTCGAAGGGGTGACGGCTGTCGCCTGTGCGGTCCATTACAATCTGAACTGCCATAATCGCTCTCCTTGAGTTGCTCGGGGCCCAGGATGCCAATCCAGTATCTGGCTGAACGCAGGGACTTTCAAGAGAAAGAACATTCGACCAAAACTCGGTTGTGATCGGCCGATCGCAGCGTTCAGGGAACGAAAGCGCGAGTTCGAGCTCCGCTACGCCAGATCGGCACGCCGAATGGCGTGAAGGAGCAGCTTCCGCAATATCCTCGCACGCTGCTCATTGAATTCGCGATCCAACATTGTTGTCCTCCTGCATGCAACACGAGCATCCAACCATGCTCCGCAAAGAAAGACCGCCCGAAAGCGGCCTTGAGATTGCTGCCCAGTACGGCGGGCCAAAATACCTTCGCTATCAAATGGTCGTCCGTTACGCATGAGAACATAGGTGCACCCGCGCATCGCTTGGTGACAAATTGGATTTCAGTTTTGAAACAGACGTAACCTACATACCGAACCTCTAGGCTGCGTGAGCGCTGGACGAGAAACAGCTACGCCCCAGGAGGTGATCGGGTCATCGCCCTCTGCCGGTGGACGTCCCTAATGTACGACAGGTATGATGACGTGCCTGAGCGCAGGGCGTCGCACAAACTCCAAGCGCACCTGGAAAAATTTGCTCAAGTGTCCGTCAATGTAAGATAGCATCGGCCCGTCGGCTGACACTCAACAGCCGTCGCGACGGCTCCAATCAATGGAGCTAAGCGATGACTGGAAAGGAAGTGGTCAACTGGCGTGGACTTAAGGCGCTTGGAATTCCCTACAGCCGCACGCACTGGTTCAGGCTCTGTGCGTCTGGTGAGGCACCGAAGTTTTTCAAACTAGGGCGTCACCGAAACAGTCCTCCGGTGTGGTGGCTGCACGAGATTGTCGAGTGGCTTGAGGCTTGCGCCAAGACCAAGCCTGCCGACGCTCCAAAAACATAGGAGCGGGGCTGGCCCTCCAAAGCCAGCCCTTCCTTCTAGAACTTGCCCGCCGAAGCGTCTTATGCCCCGCCGTACGCCCCGCCTTTAAGGTAAGGCGGGGTCAACGGTGGGTATGCGCAAGCCTGGGGTAGCATGTGTCGTCGACAAACCGGACTTCTCCGTGCGACTTGCGTGCCGGCGGCACGTTGTGGCGACGCTCGCGCCGCCTAAACCCGTGAGGCGGAGGCGATCGCTTGTGCGCTGTCTCAAGACGGCAGAGTAGATGGAGGATATAGACTCATTTCAAGGCACCGAGACGGGAAGAGAAAACGACTATAGGTTCCCTGACGCCAACAGGACTACGCAGGACGCTTGGCCTTGAATGATGTTCCTTACGACTGATCGAACCGGTCGACATTTGATTTCCAATTTTATTTTCAGGATCGCGATTTCTATCTTTTTTCATTTTCCCTGAGTTTGAAATTCGAAATCTTTGCGATTGCTAACGAGCAAGTCCCTCGGACCGGTTAGCGTGCGGCGCGGGGACGGCGAGCTAAGCCGTAGCCAAGCGCGCGGTTCCTCGAAGGTATCGTTGTATAATTGCGATAATCCTGGCTTCGCTTCGTGCGGTCGTACAAGTCCAATACCGCAAACCGCGCAGACAGCATCTGACGTACGCCAATCCGGGAGCCGCGTCCAAACTGCTCGCCCGATTGATGCGGCGCACGCAGCGCCTCTCGCGGGAACTTCTGGTATTTCGCGTGTCAAACGTGCATAGTGATTTCTTTGCAGAGGAGGGTTACTCCATGCAACTAAAGCTTAAGCGCTCACAACGCACGGGCGGCATGCTGGTCGGCAAGGTCATCTTTGCTCTCGATGCACGCACCGATCTCACGCCCGATGAAAAGGGGTTAGTGAGCAAGTACGGCCTCGGGAAGCTCGTCGTATACGACAGCGAGGCCCGCAAGAAACATGGCGAGTCCGCCTACGGCCATTTCGATGAAGGCGCCAGCAGCACCGTTGTGCGCTCGCTTTGGAAGAACGCCCGCGGCATTGCAAGCGCCGCCATGATGGCGCTATCGCTTCGGGTTACCGTCGAAAGCTTGACGAGTGGCCAACACATCGAATGCAAGGATCTCGACGAGCTGCTTGGCGCCGAAGCGGCTATTCTCAATGCATGTAAGAGCCTCAAGGCCTATCTCGAAACTGCGCAAACCTTCGACGGGCGGGAGGAGGTCGTTGAATTCTAAGCTCCCAAAATACGAACGCCCTTCTGCTTTCACCCCGTTCCTGCGTCGCTTCTCCGACGAGCGGGCCCGTGAGCTGTCGGAGACCATCACCCTCTATGACCAAGTACGCGCGGTGCATTGCGGGTCGATGTGGGCACAAGAAGAGTCGATCGCACGCGTGAATGCGTCGTTGCAGAGCAGGTCGGGGAGATTATTGAACGGCCGGCACCAACTACCGTCATGAAGGCGTTGGATCGATGCCAAGAAGAAGTCCTTGCCCTGGAAACGACCATCTTCTCCTGGCCCGAGATGGACCTGAACACCGCGACGCTATCCATCAAGGAGCACGTAGACCTGCGTCGCTTTCTTCGTGCCAAACAACACTTTCTCGCGAACGACGAGCGCGTTGGCGATCTGCTCATTACGGCTCTACGCAACGTCGGCTGGGGCTTTATTTCCAGCTTGCCTGAAGTGTCCGAGAACACGGATGCTGCGCCGCTCACGGTTCCACTGATCTCTCTGCTGCGCAATCCGCATGAAATCGTGGACCGGATCATCGGCACGATCTGCAAGCAGGAGCACGTGGAGGCCGGGCTGTTTATCACGTTGTACGAGCGATTGTACGCCAATTTGTGCGAGGCCTCGGGGGTTTCTCCGGAAGATGAGAAACCTCGAAGGCCGATGATCTATGCGGCCGACTCCGAGCTCCCGCCCATCGAATTGATTGAGACGTACCTGAAATGCACTCCTTTTGCCGACCTCTTTCTTTGCCCGGTGCCCTTTAGCATCCCAGCAAAGGCCCGCTTCGAGCACCAATGGATTGTTGCGCCGCCGGGCGCCGGCAAGTCGACCCTCCTTCAATACCTAATTTTGCGCGACCTTGAGCTTGTCGCCGCCGATCAAGCGTCCATCGTCGTCATGGAGAGCAACCGCGACCTCATCAAAGCGATTGAAAGTCTAGGAGTCTTCGCGCCCGGAGAACGCCTAAGTGGCAAGCTCGTCGTCATCGATGCCGAAGACATCGAATGGCCGGTCGCCCTTAATCTTTTCGACGTGGGGATCGAGGAGACGCAGTCCTATGCCCCAGCCGAGCATGAAGGCTTTCGCAACGCCGTGCTCGCGCTGTACGACTACATCTTCAGCTCATTGCTGTCGGCGGAGATGACGAGCCGGCAGAATACCTTATTTCATTTCACGATTGAGCTTCTGCTCACTATCCCATCGGCTACGATCGATACCCTCATTGACCTGATGCAACCCCGCGGCCTCGCTCAATTCGAGCAGCATCTTTCCAAGCTCGATCCGGATGCGAGGCGCTTTTTTGAGTTGAAATTCAACAGCAAGGAGTTCGACCGCACAAAGGAGCAGGTCGTCGACCGTCTGTTCGCCGTCAAGCGCATCCGTACCCTGTCTCGAATGTTCGCCGCGCCAAAATCCAAGTTCGACTTTTTCACCGAAATGGGGGCTGCCAAAGTTATTCTTATCAATGTCCCGCAAAGCTTGCTGCAAGAAGACGGCGTAGAGATCGTCGGACGTTTTTTCATTTCGATGATCTTGCTCGCCGCTCACAAGCGTCAGCTTCTGCCAAAGGAGCAACGCCTCCCCTGTTACGTTTACATCGACGAATGCCAGGATTTTATCAAGCGTGACCCGAAGATCCCGGTCATTCTAGATCAGGCGCGTAAGCTCAACGTGGGCTTGATCCTTGCGCATCAGCGATTGCAGCAAATGCAGCCGCACGTCCTTGACGCACTTTATGGTGCGACCGCGATAAAGTTTGCTTCGAAGATCAGCGACGCGGCCGCTCATGCGCTCGCGCGCGATATGCGAACGACCCCGGAGTTCATTCTCAATCAGCCGCAGTACCATTTCGCGGCTTATGTCCGTGGTCTTACCGATACCGCACTGTCGGTTGGCATCCCGGCCACCGATCTCAATGCGATGCCGCGCATGATGCCCGCTGAGCACGACACCGTGCGAAGGAGTATTCGAGAGCGCTATGCGGTCAATCGAGACGCTCGGAGTGCTGTTCGGACCAACACCAGTGCATCGTGGCCAACAGCAGAGACTGCCTCTAAGCCTGCTTGCCAAACCCCGGATTTTGGTGGAGACGATTGGCGGTCATAAATGCGGTCGCTGATCTCGATATGCGCGACCTCACGGCGATGTTCGCTCAGTGCCAAAATCCCTGCCCCCGAATCGGAGACGCGGACTCCGAGAAGGGCAAAAGGGCCGTATTGGTATCGCCGATCGCTTCCGGTTTACTACGGCAATCGGACTTCCCGGGCCCGGTGTTGCGCCGTCGGAGTAAAACGCCTCGGCTGCAAGACGCATCAGGGGTCGCGCTCGATCGTCGTGCGGCGGCCGAAGAATACGCCGATCCACGAGTTGTTCGGAGGTGCGAGGCTATCTCCTCTCGGGGCTGGACAGCGCCGCCTGCAATTATTTCAAAGCGGGCGGTGTGTTTCCGGACGTACGAAAAGACCCCAGTCCGGGGCTGGACCGACTGGGGCCTTTGCGTCTCAGCGCGACTGATCTCTGTAAATCGTTACCAGAATGCACGGGGAGCGAATTGGTTCCGGCCCGAAAAGGCCTCGTCTACTTCCTCGCGCTCGACCGTCTCTGCCGGGAATAAATGCTCTGAAGTTGCGTTGGCCGCCACCTTCACGCGGGAGAATGGCGGGTGCAATCTGTCGATTACTGTTTATGGCAGGCCGAAGTTGCCTCCCGGTTCGCTCTCGCCGAAGCTGATCCAGGAAAAGCGCAGGCCATGCGTATCTTGGCTTTGGAGTTTTTAGAAGGCCGAAGTTGCGAAGATCAAGCGATCCCTCCGCCAACCGAGCCGGCATCCGCTGAAAGTTAGGTCGCATGTTCGTCGCCGTGGCAATGATGGTGGCGATCACGGGCGGTCTGCGATCGCTTGTGCTAGCAGTCACGCTGGCGCCAGACCTAAGCCGCACGTCGGGACATTTCTGCCGAGGGCCAACCGGCGACATACCAGCTCGAATATGAAAGAAAGCCAGACAAAGCCTAGCCAACGGCCCGCAGCTGACGATTGTGTCAACCGGGGCCGTGGATGGGCTCCGGTGGGGGGCTGAGGGGACCGCAGCAAACTGGCGATCAGCGACCGCGGACGACTACGCGCAACTAGCGGGCCCGCCGCCGTCTTACTAGCCAGTACACGCCATATCCAATCGCGAGAATAGGAAGGCCGGCACCAGCAATTGGTCCGGGCGCTCCCCTCGTTTGGCCGGGCGCGTTCTCGCAATTCCCCTTGCCATTGCAAGCCGATGCAGGTGGCATGGTCATCGCCAGAGACAACGCAAATGCCGCTGCGGAAAGAACGCCCCAAGCGAGCTTCATCGCTGCTCTCCTCTTCAAGGTTTGCGCCCCGCCGAGGTGCTCAAATTAAATAGTATTAACCGTTATATCAGCTTTAAAATTAATACAATGATCAAAGTTAAAGCCCTGGCGCTTTCCTGAAACCCTGCGGGAGCTTCGCGGCGCGACTCCGCCAGCCATGACGCTCGTGCTTTTGCCTTCGCTAACGTCAAACGCGAAATCGCCGGGGTCGATCAACCACAACAATGGCTTCGGCAAGGGGACAAGGACGGCAGCCAAACCGGATGAGGGGCGCTGACAGCTGAGTCGGCCAAAACGGCAGGTAGGGAACGCTTTGCCGATTGCACGTTTTCCCGATGCCCTTTCCCAAGGGCACCCCCGATTGGCCCCAGCTTCAGCGTTCATTGCCCCCGAGCTGGGGTCATTTTTGCAGCCGCTGCCTCAGCTGATCTGATCTGGGCTGTTTAGTCTGGGGCTGTTTTAGGATCGAGAGTGCTAGGTCGGGCGGAGCCGCCGTGCGCTTGGCCTTTTCTGTCTTATTGAAATGTCCATGGCGAGGAGATGGAAAGCTGCGGCTTTCGTTGGCTCTAATGCTGCGAGTGCCAGTCGAGCGGCAAGTTCGGCTTGACGAAGATGATATTCCGAGACGCCACGCTGTCGGCTTCCCCACTAGCCCCCCGTCCAGTAACAAAATGCTCAAGGAAGCGCGCATCGGTTCCGCGTTTGGTGCAAAAGTTGCACAGAGTGACTTGGTGACGCGGCAACGGTCCGCAGTGGGGTCATTCGCGTCGGCTCGTCTCCTGGATCGTAACTTCCGCTCTAGCCCCGACTCCGGACATCTCGCCGCAACGCACTACTGATGTGATGTCCCCTATAGGCCGAACCCGCGGCTGATCTCGCGCACAGGCCTGAGCGCCGCGTCACTATGTCGACTGTAGAAGAACGCCTGATCGAAGTGGGAGAGCTTGAACGACGCTGCGCAAGTTCAAGAAAACGGCCCCAGCCGCAGGTTGGGAGGACAGCCGGGGCCGGCATTCCCATTCCATGTGCCGCAATCGGCGGTAATCGGCACGCTCCCAGCTAGCCACATGAAAGCTAACGAACTGTTTCGAACGACCCGAATTCGGAGCGAAGCGCTTCGATGTCGAACCCGCGTGCTTCGTAGCGCAACAGAGCGCGAGCGTCGCCCGTAAATGTACGGAGCCCGAAGTGAAGACCTTGCCGTTGCGTGGCTGCTATCTCTATCATCTACTTGAGATTGATTTTATGACGATCCAATTTTCAGTCGAGGTCCCCATGAGCGTTAAAGCCATGATGGCGCCGACGCTAAACGAGCTCTGAAGCGTCAAGCATTGCTTTTCTTCCTAAGTTCTAATTTGGCAAGCGCGACGCGATTCATTTTTTATGTACGTACTAACGGGACCAGCATCAACTAACACCATGGATGAAAATCATCCGCATAGGAACTTTCATGAAGTGAGCGTTCTTTTTGCAGGTCAGCTTCGAGTTCTGCGACGATGGCGTGAAGCAGACATGCCGCAAGCGGATCAGTAACCTCCTGCTCCAGTAGCCGGTAGCGCGCGATCTGGACTTGTTGCTCTCTGAACTGGCGCTCTGACATTGGCTAATGCCCTCCGACGAACCGACGCAGAGGCTACCGAGTAGTTTCGTTAAAATTTTCAGATCATTTTCTATGGTGTGTCATTGGTAATCGAGCCTGCTTTAATATCTTGCTGAGGCTCGCGCGGGTGGTGAGCGAGTCAGAATATCTTCAGAAAGCCGCCCAACTTCGGCTCGAGCGGTTTTCATCCAGCCTTTGGGTGGAATTCCCGAGGGCTCTGGCACAGACACGGCGCCGTGATTAAGCATCGCGCCGTTTCGCGATGACTTGCCGGAAGTCGGCGGCAAGGTCGCTGTAGTAGTGAGCAAGCTCTGCATAGAATGCCCGCCCGGGCTGGTCAGGTGCTTGCTGCGCCGCTTTTTCACATTGCGCGGCTTTGATCTCGTACTTGTCCATTTTGACGTGAAGCTCATTCAGCATGGGGCATACTCCAGGTCACACGAGACAAAGCGTCGATCTCCGCTACGTGCTCCGACAAGCGTGGCTGATGCGGCCCGCAAAGCTATTGGCGCAAAGACGCAGCAGCCGGTGTCAGCCTTCGTTGTGATGATTGCGATGATGCTCATGCTGATGAGACTCGTGCGAGCTGCCCACCCGAACCGGCGAGAGCCGTAGAGGTGAGAGTGTCGATTGACAGCGTTAGCGCTGGAGGTGTTACCGCAGCTGGCGCTGCCCCAGGGGATCCTCAATTAAACGGTATATCTACTATTAACTGCAGTTTAAATCAATTTGAATCGAGAAATCGACCGGATTTAATTGAGGCTCCGCGCACTGCCTGGATCGGGAACCCTGCCCGGTAACGCCGTTCGAACCTCCAAACTGCACCCGCGCGCCACAATAGGTCGGATGGTCTTGGACATTCGAAGAAAGCTCGACCTCTGTTTGCTTGCATGCATCTCGGCCGCGGGTGCGCCGGCCGCCAGAAACAGCTGCATTGAACAGCTCCCGCTGATTTGGGGCATCGAAGATGACCCCACATCCAAGCCATCGTGGAGCGTGCTAACGAATGGCGGCCGAGCCAGCCGTTGCTGCACCGGGTGCGGAAGCGGTAACCCTGCTTAGGGGCAGACAAGATAGTTACCGCGCCCTCGTGATCGACATCAACTTGCTGGTGGGCTGGGAGTCGCCCGCGTCGCACCGGAGATCGATTCAGCATTGCCGGGTTAACAGCAGGCCGACGAGCTCTCCTAACCGGAACGGCTGATCCGATTCAGTTCGGAATTTCGAGATTGAAAAGATGTGATTGAAGCCGGCATCAAGGTCGAAAAGAAAGAACCCGCTTGCGCGGGCATTTAGTTTAGGCTGTGAGTGCCTCGGATGATTTTGTTGGGCAATTATTTGCCCGATGTCCGGGTTCATCACATATCGAGCATTTTGGGACACGCCGTTCGCGAGCCGTGCCGCCGAGGAGCTCATTGAGCTCAGCATCTAACTGCTCGCGCTTCGCGATGAGCTCCTTAAGGCGCGCTATCTTGTCGTCTATCTCCACGTGCATCACCTCCTTTCCAGCGAGGTGTATATCTCTTCAGGTGTCGCTCGTCTGCCCACTCACCGATGTGCATTTGCTGCGTGTGGCGCCATGTGACGCCGCGAGTATGTATGAGCGAAGATGGCGATAGTTCACTTTTTCTTGCGCGCACACCGATCGCGCGTCCGCACAACGCTCGTTCTGGTACATTCGAAAATATGGATGACGCCACACCTTCTGCGCCCAAACGGCGCACTCGCTTCCGCCGCTCGTCAGAACCCGTTCCGTTTCGAATCACTGACGGTGACGCGCTTATCTTGCGGCAATTAGCTCGCTATCGCTTCTTGCGATCCACTCACATTGCAGCGCTTGTTGGCCGCTCACTCGATCGCACCAATGATCGACTATGTCGCCTCTATCATGCTGGATACGTTGATCGGCCGCGCGCGCAGCTCGACTACTATCCCACGTCCGGATCGGCGCCTATGGTGTACGCACTTGCTGACCTCGGTGCACAATTTCTTGCCGAGGGAGGCGTGGAGTTTGCAAATCTGGAGTGGAGCCGCAAAAATCGGGAAGCGGGCCGACCGTTCATCGAGCACCAGCTGGAGATCGTCGACTTTCACGTTGCGCTGGAACGATCCACGCGTGGTCGGAGCGACGTGCGCCTCATTCATCCCGAAGAGATTATCGCAAGCGCACCTAAGGCCACCCGCGAAAAGCGAGATCCCTTTGCGCTGCGGGTCGGCATCTCGCACAACGAGAGTTCGTCGGAGATCGCCGTGATTCCCGACCTCGTCTTTGGCCTTCTGTTTCCAGACGGGTCCCGCCGCTGCTTCATGGTAGAGATCGACCGGGGCACCATGCCCATCACGCGAGCAGACGGCAGGCAATCCAGTTTCGAACGAAAGATGTGCGCGTATCTCGCCGCTCACGCCGAGGGGCGGCAGATGCAGCAATTCGGTTGGAGGACATTCCGCGTTCTCGTTGTGACAACCGAACAACCGCGAACCAGCACTATGATCAAAACGCTGCAGCGAGTGGATGCACCACTGAGTCCTGGCCCGGCTCTATTCCTCTTTGCGTTATCTCACGAATTGCGCGTGAGTGACCCGCTTGCTCACATGTGGCAGGACGGTAACGGTCGTGCGATCAGCATAACATAGCGTTCAATCAGAGCCGAAAAGCCAACTTTGCCTGCGATGAAAAGAGAAAGACGCGCCGTCGACGGTACGGATTTATGGTCAGGGCGAGAACTTGAAGGTGTTCGCCACGGACGGAAGCCGCTCAGGCGTAGATCGACGGCGGGGTCGATTGCGTTGAGCAAAAACGCATCCGCTAGCGCATCGCATACGCATCCGGATCGCCGCTATCACGCGGATTCTCGATGACGCGCTTCAGCGCTGCGCTCATCGGGACATTGAGGCTGATGCCGTTCGGAGGAATCGGGTTAAGAAACCATTTGGCGTAGATCTTGTTAATTTCGCCGTTGCGAAAGATTGTCGCGAGCGCATAGCAAACCGCCCGGACGCGCGCCGTCACATAGCGCCGTAGCGGGCGGGCGGCTTTGCGGTGGTCACCGGCAGTTCGCCGGTAGGGTTGGGTTGCTGACACCAACCTGATTCGAGGAACCACCGATGACCGATGAGATGATGAACCTCCGCACGCTCGTGGAGAAGACCCCTGATGCGGATCTACTGCGCGAGACAATCGGCTTTGCTGCCCAGCGATTGATGGAGCTGGAAGTGGAAGGCCAGACCGGGGCCGCCTACGGCGAGAAGCACCCGGAGCGTCTGGCACAGCGCAACAGCTACCGCGACCGGACCTGGGAGACCCGCGCCGGCACGGTCGAGCTTCGTATCCCCAAGCTGCGCAAGGGCTCCTACTTCCCTGGCTTTCTGGAGCCGCGCCGGAGTATCGTTGAAGTGACCGCGGACGATTTGTCGGCAGACGGCCGCACAACGCAGTTTTGGATTGCGTTTGCCAAGCCAAGTCAGGCGCTGACGTTAGTACTTGCAGCCGTGCCCGAAGGCTGGAGGGCGGAACTCGTGGTTCAACCCTGACGCAAGAGCAGCAAAGGCTTTTGAAGAGCTAAACCTCAAGCCGGGCCATGTTTACAGGCTGCCCCGGTAAGTTTCCCCTCTGCGGACCACGTCGGCAAATTCACCAACGTGAGTGCATCCGGAACGTGGTAATGGTCAGGGGTAAGCAGGAGACTCAATGAGCATCGTAAAACGCCATCTGGCCGAGCAAGAAGAACGCCTGGTACTAATCGAGGAAATTTGCATCGATACAGGAGCGCTTGTCCTGGATACCGCTACAGACGAAGTCTACTTTTCTGCAGACCAAGCGGCTTACAAGAACGCCTATGTCACCGTGTTTCAAGCCTGGGCGAAGGGCACGATCAAAGGCACAGCGGAACAGATATTCGACGCTACAAAATCTATTCTTGAGGATTAGAGATCCCGCCTAGGAGACGAGGGGGCGAGATAGAACCCGTAACCGTTGAGGTAAAGAACATGCCATATGCCTACAAGCTAAATGAAGACGTTCGCCACCAACCCCAAGGCCCACAAGGACGCGCCGCAACTGAACCGCCGATGATTTACACGATCGTACAGCACATGCCGATCGAGTCCGACGGACGAGTCAGGTACCGTATCAAGTGCAAGTCCGAGAAGATCGAGCGCATCGTTACGGAAGATCAGCTTTCGTATTTTCAGTGAGGCCGATATCCTTCCCGCAAGCGTTCATCGGACTCCCACAGCGTCGGGAGGCAGCAAGGAGGAAAAATGTCGGACCGGCGGGAGCTCTATCGGAGCCCAAATGGCGACGCGTGGTTCATCGCACGCGAGCCGACAAATGGTCATGCTTTCATCATCCACCAGCCCAATGCGCCCTCTGGTGGCCGATCATCTCATATCGAGTTGGGCGAGTTCTTGCGTGACGGGAAGGGACCCGAACAGCAAGCATTGTTGCGATTGATTGGAACGCTGGTCGAGGTACCGCCGTTTGCGTAGGCTCCCAATGTCATTGTCGATCGAGGTGAAAGGCTCGACGGAGCTTGGCTGTGCGAGGTGGAAGCTGCCTAACGCTGTCCTAGGTCCTCTTAGGCTCCGGTTTTGGCGCGCATATCGCAAAATGATTCGCTAAAAGTTTCGCCTCGGAGCCCAGAGCTAAGACGTTGCACATGCGGCCAGCGCCTCACTTGGATGTCTTGCGCCCGGCGTCTCGCGCCAACCGCTCCGCCCTGAGACGTTTGTGGTTTTCGTGAAACTCCGGATCGGCTTGGCTATCCGCGATCGTCTGCCGCGCTGCGTTCGGGTTTTGCGCCTTTCGCTCCGCCTCATCGGCGACCTGCTGCTCGGCGGAGCGTTTCGGTTTGGTCATTACCGCATCCTTGTAGCCACCGATTGGTGGCGTCGCCAGAGTTCTTGCACGGACCACAAGTGGTGGTGTCACCCTGCTCGCCGTCAGAGCCGTAGCCGCCAGCAAGACTGCCGGCTTCGGTCGAGGCCCGAACCAAAATCAGGTCTATCGGCCCGTCGCCCATCACTTGGTACGCGATGCTAACGTCGCCGCTCAGGGCATACCGCGTCTCGGGCAGCTTGAAGTCACTCATCGAGCGAACCTCGGGGCTTCCTCCATTGTTGCCAACTGAGTAGCCGAGATCAACCCTCTAGCATGTGCTCCTCTGCGTCACTCTAAAGCACGTCGGCGTTGGTCCTGCGCATGTTCGCTTCGGGTCCTTTAGGCGACGTGGCATGCTAGGCCCGTATGAACGAAGGCCGCCGTTTGAGGCGGCCCTTCGGGTGAGCTGTGCACGGGAGCGGTGCCGAGCGATGGCGGATAGCAGCGCCCTTTACAAACGCCCTCTGCAGGTCTGGCGATACCTGCGGCAATTTCCTTCGCCTCGTTCGCCCAATTCGTCCTTGTTGAGGCAGGCTTGTCGCAATTCGGCGCATACATCCCTCCGAACTGGCCGTTGGCAGGTCTCCCGGTATCTCCGGCAATTTCCTTCGCCCCGCTCACCTAGCACGTCCTTGTTTTCGCAGGCTCGCCGCAATTGCTCGCATTCCGCACCTCGCATCCGGACGCCTCCCGGTCCAATCTCAACGGATTGGGAAAAGGCGGAGACTGGAATTGCACAAAGAGCGGCTGCCGCTGCGGCGCCGAACGCATATTTTCGCATTCTTTGCAACATTCCTGATCCTCCCGTTGGTGTGGCCGATGGATTTTGGCGGACGCACCCGGAGTTATCGCATCTCGGCTCCCGCCACCCTTAGTTGGCACAACGCTTGGTGTGGCGGGTCGTCTCCGCTTAGCTGTGCATCGCTGGTAGATTACTGTGCGACGTTTGAATTGGTTCCACGACTCGGAACGATGTAATTCAACGCTCTCAATCCTCAGATGGCCTTAAAGGCGGACATGAACGCCGGACCAAGCGGGCAGGCCAAGACCTTCAGCAGTCGACGTGACAACGGCTGGAGCTTTCGTCGCGCGAAGACGTCCCGCTTTCAAGACAAACGAACGCCAGTTCCGGCCGAGCAATGATCCCCTCTTTGTGCACCCGCCAAACGTAACAAGTTCAGGCGGGTGACCGTCGGCCACTTGGGGGCAAGCACCCGGTCAGAAGCGAACATTCCTTGATGGAACATTGTCTTAGAACTTGAGCGTGGTTCGTAGACCGAACACCGACGCGTTCCTGAGGGCCTGTCCGGCCAGCGGCCCGGCCGGTAGCGTGGCGCCGCCGCCGGGATGGAGAATGTATTGGAAATTCGGCTGCACCGTCCAGCCGTCCTTGACCTGATATTGATAGACCGCGGTGAGCAGGCCTTCGAAGCTTCGCACTGGCCAATTCGGACCCGCTAAGGTCCGATAGTCCGCATCGAGCGCCTGGGCCCGCTTCGAGACATGGGCGTAACCCACTGCGATCCCGAATTTGTCGTCCGGACGGTCGTCGCGCAGACCGATGAACTCGATACCAGCATCCGCGTAGAGATCGATGAGGTTACGATCGGCCGGCGCGCTGGAGACCCGAGCGAATACGCCGACCCCGCGATCGTCGCTATGCGGTATCCGATAGATCTGCTGCTCAAAGACCGCCCAGCCGCCGATGTCCCCCGACAATATCAGCGGCGCGCCGCTGCTGGCGGGGGCGGCGAGCGAGACCCCGTTCGACGCGAGGCGCTGATCCGCGAAAGAGCCAAAGTGTCGCCAGCCCCCGAGCTTTATCTGGCCGCTCAGGTTCGGATCGCCCTTCTTGTTGTTCCAGGCGTACTGGATCTGCCCGAGCAGGAGGGGCGGATCGTTGACCCGGAAGTTCACGCCATATGGGTTGCGCTCCTGCGGATCTCCCGGACCGGGTCCGGCCTGGTCGCCATCGAAGATGCCGCCAAGCACGGAAAGCCGTTCGGTCACCTTGACGAGCAGCCGGGCTCCCAGGGCCGCTAAAGGTGGCGAAGGTCCGCCGCTGGGCAGGTCCAGCGACGTAATCGCTGGCCAACCCATCGAGGCATTGGTGAACACATCCGTGTATTTGGTGTTGAAGAATTCGCTGTCGGCGGCGAGCTGCCCGAACTTCAACGAGATCTGCTTCGCGCCCCACTGCTTCTCGAAATAGGCTTCGTACAGCCGCGTCGACGGCAGAGCTTCGATCCCGCTGACAACAAAGAAATTCTGCAAATTGCTGCGCGACAACCCGTTGCCGTGGATCTGGAACATGTTGGCGTGAAAGGTGAGCTTGTCGAACCCGACGAGCTTCTGCAGATCGATGTCGACGGCGAGGTTCAGGCGGCCTTCGTAGATCGCCCCCTGTTTCAATCCTCCGGAAGCATTGCCAAGCACCTCGCCAATGTAGGTCGCGGCGAATTTCACGCCGTAGTTCTGCAGCGGATTGGGCAGAACACCGAGCGTCTTCTCCTCCACCGTGCTCTCTCCCGTGTCCGGATCGGCGGGTTTGTCGTCGTCGGTCTTCTTGTCCTCCTGCGCCATGGCGTTGGCTGCAAGAATCAAGATGACGGGCATCGAAAGAGCCGCTTGCCGGTATGGCCTCCTAGGCCGAGACACGGTAACTCCTCATGCTGGAAGTGCCGCAGGATTTGCCTTAATCTTCGGACCCAAGTCCACCGCTCGGACGAGGACGAGCTCTCTCGAGGCACCGTGCTGCCGCGGGCGTTGCAGAATTACAACCCGCGAAGCCGTTCGAGATACTAAACTCGTCAATTGGAGACCACCAAGCATATTTCATTCTTGGTTCAAGATGATCAGCGGGATCGAAAGTTGTTTGACGTCTATCGCAATGATAAGCGCGACTTGCTCGTTCTAAGGACAGGCTCCGTCGTGCCCGTGATTTACACTGCACAAAAGTGGCGCAAGAGCAGAAAAAGAGTTCTCAAGGTCAGCGACGAAATCAAGGCAGCCGTTCACGCGCAAGGCTATTACCTCCGCAGCCTGCGGCCGCCAAGGAGCGAATGGTCCAGGTCGATTAGGTCGGCGGGCCGGTGCTCCATCTGCAATCTCTACAGCATCCCCGCCAGCTAAGCCTCATTCTCGCGCCCAAAGCTTTAAAGTCGCTGCCTTCACTTAGGCTTCATTGTAGGGGGCTGCGCCGGTTGAACCCTTCCCTGTACCGCCGCCATGGAGGTTCGGGTTATGGCGGCCTCAAACACCGCAATACGCTGATCGAGGTGCCACAGCTCGATGTCGTTGACATCAACTAGCTGCTGAGCACGTTCCCGTGCTTCCTGCTCGTCGGCACACTGCAAATTGGCCACGCTTATAACGTGGTGGTGCTGATCCAAAAGGTAAGCTCGGTAATGCGCCATCCCCACGCCCCCAAAGTCGAAAACAGGATACTCCATTGATCCAAGTGGAACCACGAAAAGTCGGATCTGGAAGTTCACGCTTAATGTCTATCTCTTTCAAAATTTGCTCGATGCAGGAGGCCATCGTGCATCCACCTGCAATGGGTGCCGAGTAGAGTAGCCCAGCCGCGAGTCAGCCCGCCTTTTGCGTTTTCGGGGCGCGTATCTCGCGTATCCTCCGATCGATTGGCAATAAGTGGCCTTCGAACACGACGAGCGCGAACCATTGAAAGAGCAAGCGCATGATCGTCGCACGCCGGTCAGAATGCGATCCCGATTCTTGGAAAATTGAGATAGCCCCGTTATCGCAATGAGCACTTGCGCTGGGTTGTGGCCGCGATAGGATGCAGCTGGAATTTCAAGAAATTTTTTCTAATGGCGGAGTATTGCTATGAACAACCTAGCTACTGGGTTCGTCTGCTTTGGGCTGAGCTTCGCTTTCGCAACGCATTGTGCCCTCGCTGATCAAATTGGGCGGTACGATGCAACGTCTCCGCGTAACCGCCATTGAGCAGATAGGTGATCGGGAGGGGCATGCACTCAGCAGCGTGCAATACACTTGTTCGGGTGTGGAAGGCCTGTTGAAGGGTGCAGTGTACACGTTCCATGAACGTGAGCGAAAAGGAAGGAAGCCAAAGAACATTCTTGTTCGGTGGCGGTATCCATAGGATGCCCGGCGGCCTCGCCGTTACCCAGATCGCCGAGCGAACTGCAAGCCTCCTGAAGGACGGCAAGCCGGCCGGCACTGTCGGCTCGGGCAAAGCAGTGTTCAAGTGCGGTCCAGGCGCTTTCTCCGCGTTGTCGGCAAGACTGTCAACTTCGCCACTAAACCGCTGGGACCCAACCGGTTCGACATCCAATTCACCGACTAGGCGCTGCCTGCGTCGTGATGACGTCTCAGTAATGAACTGGCTTAAGCGCCTATAGCGCAGGAGCGTTTAGATGAAAGTGATAATTGGATTCCTCATTGCCTTTGCATTCGCAACTCCAGCCGGCGCCCAAGACTCGCCCTACCGAAAAGGACTGAAGCGTGCTGATCTAACCGGAACAAACATGGAGATCATCACCAGGATCAGCGAGCTTAAACCAGGCGACGTTTCGATGCTGCACATCCATCACGGTGAATCCTACTATTTCTTGGAAGGAGGAACAGTTGAGCTGCCCGGCGGGAAGCAAGTGCCCATCCCGAGCGGCGCAACAGGAATAAACGTGCGGAATGTTCCGCACGGTGCGTACAAAGTGATTGGCGACAAGCCAATCAGGCTCCTCACCGTGCACATCGTGGACAAAGGAAAGCCACTCTACGACAAACCCAATGAGTGAGCGTGAGCTGGCGCGCGGCGGCTGCTGTCATAGAGCAGCCCAGCACGTTAGAAGCCTGGTCTACTTCCTTACCGGCAGCAAACGAGCTGCAATGACTTGCACGCGCGCACGGAGCGCGGTGATAGGACAAGAGGTATTACACAATTATCGCTCCGGTTTATCTCAGCGCGTGATACGCTAGTCCGTCCGCATGCAAGGACTAACCGGACACTGCAGTGCTCCAACACGGAGTCTGCAATGTCGATTAAGCCTCTTGTAGTGGACTGGAACGGCCTTCGAAAAATAGGTTGGGGTATCAGTCGCACCCATACTTGGCGTTTGATGTACGATCCTAGGTACGCAGACAACGCTTTCCCGCGTTGTCGCAAGCTTGGGCCGCACAAAAACAGCCATCCGTACTGGCGTGTTGCCGACATCTTGGCCTACTTCGAGGCCAACGGTCTTCAGGTGACTGACGACTGGCACGCTCCTTAAGGAAGGAGCGGGGACGGCAGTGGCGACGCTTCCAAAACGTCATCAACGGCCGTCCCTTCCTGGGGCTCGCGGTTCTTGGCACTATCATTTTTGTCTTAGGCACGAATGCCGACTGCATATTGGCGCATCAAGCATTGTCTTTGCCGCGGGGAGTCTGAGTTTGGCCCTGAGCCCGAACATCACGCCGAGGCATTTGTCTCCGCCTCTCAAATTGGTCTGCTCGTCGGGAGGGATCGGAAGTGAGAGGGCACCAGTCAAACCGACGATCGTGACCCACCACCGGCCTAGTCCAGCGCGGTCCGATGTGCTTTGATGCGCGTCAGGCTAAGAATTGCGAATCTGGAGAATTCTTTGACCGTCGAGCGTGTCGACCGGCGACTGGCAGCGATATTGGCGGCGGATGTTGCCGCTTACAGCCGCCTCATGGGCGCCGATGAGGAAGGAACTCTGGCCCGGCTGAAGGCGATTAGAAGCGCTCTTGTCGATCCCACGATCGCCGCGCATCGCGGCCGCATCGTCAAGACCACGGGCGACGGCATGCTCGTCGAGTTCGCCAGTGCAGTCGATGCAGCGCGGAGCGCAATCGCGATCCAGCGCAGGATGGTGGCGCAAAACGCAGACGTTCCGAAGGAAGTGGGGATCGAATTCCGCATCGGCATCCACGTCGGTGACGTCATTTTCGACGAGGGCGATATTTTCGGTGATGGCGTCAACATCGCGGCGCGACTCGAAGGGATTGCGGAACCAGGAGGCGTCTGCATCTCCGATGACGCCCATCGGCAAATTCGGGGCAAGGTCGATATCGTCTTCGACGATATGGGACCGCAGACCTTGAAGAACATTGCCGAACCGATGCGGGCCTGGCGTTGTCAGATTGATGCCAGCGCATCTGCGTTAGAGCCGGTCAAACCGTCAGAAGGGGTCGCCCAGCTTCTCCCTGACAAACCCTCCATTGCTGTGCTGCCTTTCACCTGTCTTTCCGAGGAGCGCGAGCTCAAGTTTCTGACGGAGGCAATGACTGAGGATTTGATCACGATGTTGGCACGGATTCCCGGCTTCATCGTCATCGCCAGGCAATCCGCCTTTGCTTACCAGGGCCGCTCGGTCGATAGCCGCCAGATCGGGCGCGAGCTTGGAGTCCGCTATATCATCGAGGGCAGTGTGAGGCCCGTGGGCCGGCGGCTTCGTGTCGGCACGCAGCTCGTCGAAGCGACGACCGGCGCACAACTCTGGGCCGACCGGTTTGACGGTCAAGCCGAGGAGGTCATCGAGCTGCAGGATCAAATGATGCGCGCGATCGCTGGCCGGGTTGAGCCGGAGCTCGTTCGTGCTGAAGTTGCCCTGATACGGCGTCGGCGCGACGCCAGTCCGAACGCCTGGTCCTGCTTCCGTCAGGGGGCCGGGATGATCAGCCTCAAAGGGTGGAGCGAAGAAACGCTGACCGAGGCCGCCGCGCTGTTGCGTCAAGCGACGGTCCTGGATCCTGACTTTGCGCTCGCGCACGCCCAGCTCGCCCTTTTTCTATCGTTAGGCGCGCGGCTCGGTCTCGTCGCAGAGGGCGCTGCCGCCGTGACCGAAGCGCGCACGGAAGCCGAACGGGCAGTGGCAATCGATCACGATGCTTCCGAGGTGCTTGGCTATGCCGGCTGCGCGTTGGCAGAGCTGGGCGATACGCAAAGAGGCACGGAGTTGCTGGAACGGGCGATCGAGAGCGACCCCAGCAATGCACAGGCATGGGTCGCGCTGGGGACTGCGCAATGCTTTGCCGAGAAGATTGATGTGACGGGGCTCGAGAAATTGCAGCACGGGATGCGGCTCAGCCCGCGCGATCATCGGTTAGGGTTCTGGGGAACGTTCTATGCTCTGGCTTTGGCGAGGCATCGTCAGATCACACAGGCTCATGAGGAAATCCGGGCAGCCTGTCGTCGCGATCCGCAGTTCTATGTTGCTCGTGTGATTCTAGCACTCATAGCGGCTGGACTCGACAGAAAAGAAGAGGCGGTGGAGGCGCTAAACGAAGCAAGACGCTTGCGCCCACGGCTCTCGTTCAAGGAGATTGAATTTCTGGTGGGACGTCGCGCAGCGCTTCTCGCTCCTCTTTGGACAAAGGTTTCGAACTCCTCGCCCTGACCCGATTGCGGTTGAGTCAGAGAGGTTGAAAGTAGGAGCGTAATAGCCGGAGCCGTTACGACCGCAAACCCCGGGCGGCAGAGCCCAGGTTGGGCGGCCAAGATCACGAAATCGTCCGCGCTTTATCTTCCGGTTTTTGCGTGGTGCTATCCGGTAGAATGACCGCGAGTACGCGCATGAGCGCATCGGACGAACATGGCTTGTTGAGTACAGGGACTCCCTTGAAGGCATCGGGCACACCTCCAGAGCCGTAGCCACTCAAGAAAAGGAAGGGAATGCCTCTTCCAGCGACGGCCTCGGCGACAGGCAATACGTTGGTGCCGTGCAAGTTGATGTCGAGGATCGCGCAATCATAATCCTCCGTTTCTGCTAGGGATTGACCCAAATCGACGCTCCCTGCCTCGGCCGCGACTCGATGTCCAAGTTCCTCCACCATTTGAACAAGCATCATCCGGATGAGCGCCTCGTCCTCAACGATGAGTATCGATGCCTGCTTCATCCGTCCTGCCTCAGCTACTTGATGCAAGCGAGCGGCCATTCAGCAGATTGGAAAGGGCCGTTAAAACCTGCGCGGGTGCAAACGGCTTTTGGAGCATGATGCTGTTCGGGACGCCCTGCACCGACCACTGATCGGCAACAGCGCCGGACATGTACACGATTGGGAAATTGCTGTTGACCTCGCGCGCTGTTCGCGCGACCTCCCAGCCGTTAAATCTCCCCATGAGATTGATGTCAGTGACCACAGCAAGGTAGGCGACGATTCCCCGTTTCAGGAGGGTCACGGCTTCCTCCCCGCTGGTTACGAAAGCGGTCTCAAAACCTCCTTCAGTAAGCGCGTCCTCAAGAAGTGCCTGGATCGCCTCGTCGTCTTCAATGACAAGGATGATTGGCTTATCTGGCAAGTTTTCCCCCAGCACAACATCCGGCTGGAGGGTACAAAGTGTACAGAAGGCAAAAAGTTCCAGTGCTTCCGGGATTTTCGGAGCCCGCAGGGAGTTAAGCTGAGCTTCGTCTTCAACCTCTTCTTTTGGCGCAAGAAGGTGACCCGAAGCTGGTCGCCGTTCACTCTCCAGCTGGCAACGGCCGTCGCCAGTCCGGTGGAAGACGGCAGCAGGAAGAACTCGCTCAGGGTTAAGCCTGGACTGATCTTTCAACCTGAAGTGCAGATCCTGAATCCGCAGCAACCTTGAGGCACGAACGGCACCACGTGCCATCGATGCCATCATGTCCGCTGGTAGTCGGCTCTCGAAGGTGACGCGTCGTGCCTCTTCTTCTTTTGACATGGACAACCAACCGCGCTCGTTGGTAGGTCTTCACCCGATTCGCCCGATGCGGTCTTCAGGCGATGTTTACGAATTCATCCTGGCGAACTCGCAATATTGTTTGAAGGTTAAAGGACTACGTTATACCTTTGTGCGGTCAAGCTTCGATGAAAAGCTTTGGGGGTGCCCCCTCATTGGCGAGTTCACATGCTGAGCTCGCAGCGTGGCACTTCGCGCTTCAGAGATCGCCATCATGTCGTCTCCCAACAAGATTGCGCTTTTTATCGATGGAGCCAATCTCTATGCCACGGCCAAGGCGCTCAACTTCGATATCGACTACAAGCGCTTGCTCAACGAGTTTCAGAGCCGCGGAACGCTGCTTCGGGCCTTCTACTACACCGCCATCATCGAGGATCAGGAGTATTCCTCGATCCGTCCGTTGGTCGACTGGCTGGACTACAACGGCTACACCGTCGTCACCAAGAGAACCAAGGAGTTCATCGACGTCTCCGGCCGCCGCAAGGTCAAGGGCGACATGGACGTCGAGCTTGCCGTCGACGCTATGGAACTCTCCGAGCACATGGACCAGATGGTGCTGTTCTCCGGTGATGGCGACTTCCGCTCCTTGGTCGAAGCCGTGCAGCGGCGCGGCGTCCGCGTCACCGTGATCTCCACGATCGCCGCCCATCCTCCAATGGTAGCTGATGAGCTGCGTCGCCAAGCCGACGTGTTCACCGATCTAATCGAACTCCAAGCTAAGATCGGTCGCAATCCCTCTGAACGGCCGGCGCCGCGCCAGCGCGAGGCGCGCTATCACTCGGAGCAGGTCCCAGAGCGTGAGACCACCGCAGAGTTCAAGGGAAACGATAGCGTGCTCGAGGAGTGAGCCCCGAAGCGAGACCGCGCTGGTGAAAATCCAGTCATTGGCATGGCTCGGAAGCCGGCGCACGTGGCCTCGGAGAGCGACGAAAAGCCCGGCATTTGCGCCAGGCTGATCGCCAATATAGTTCCGTTATCAGCAACAGACGAATTAGAGACAAGTCCACGCGTCCGGTCAGTTCGGATTCCGACATTGCTGCTTGCTCGCGAGCTTCGCATGATCGATGTTGGGTTGCGCGCCTTCTCGACACGCGCGCGACGGTAACCGGGGTGCGCTTTCACGCGCAAAAAGCCGAGCAAAGCATTCGACGCTGATGCGAAGCCTAAATCGAAACTAGTTCCCTTGCCGAGGCGGTTGACGGAACCCAGCTGGTTGGAACGACGCGATAAATTTGGTTATCGTCGATAATCATGATGACCTTGTCGCAAAATCAGAGAATATGTTTGTGGAAAACATGGGAGGTTCGAATGGAAATAAGCTCCGACATGTAGAGGCGAGAACACTCGGCAGAAGACGGCGTACCAAATCGAGCTGCCGAGCAAGAGGAGTGAACTGAACTCGGCGGCGAGACCGGCCTCTAGCACTACTTTGGCAGAATTGGTTTGTGCTGCAGTTTTTCACGGATACGTCTTCTGCAGTAGGGGCATCGCTGCGATGGCTGCCGTAGGATGAGATCGACGATGGCGTGACGTACTGCGGGCATGGTTGGCTGAGGCGGAGGCCCGTTGATTCTTTTTTTCCGCCCCGCGTGTGCGAGGCGACGGTATTGCAAGAAGGCGTAGGCGATCATGGTCATTAGTGCGTGACGATGAAGACGTTGCCATGATCGCCCTTCGAAGTGATCAAGTCCAAGCTCCTCTTTCAACTGCTGATGCGCCTGCTCGCAGATCCATCGTGCTTTTATGGTGGCGGCCAGTGTGCGCAGATCCGTCGACGCAGGCAGGTTGGCCAGATAGTATTTTTCTCCCCTAAGGCACGTTGCTCGCCAATGAGCCAGGCTTCGTCGCCCGGGAGATGCTGCTGACCCTTATCCCATATCCGCTGCGGAGGTCCGTCGGCGGTGCGGACACGGACAGCAGCAAATCGGGCTTTCAGTCGACCTTTCGTCCCGCTGCGCCAACTCACGGTTTTCCACCTGGCGCTCGCCAGCATTTGTTCTGCCGCAATCGACAAAATATCTGGTACGTGGTGCTTCCGGGGTTTCCCGCGGACTTTGGTAATCGGCCAAATGAGCTTCACATTGACCGGATACACCTTGAGATGCCGAGGGATGCCGACGGCCCAAGCCAGCCCGCGCTCTGTCAACCCTTGTCGAAACGGTGCGCTGAGCCCGTATCCCGCATCCGCCAGTACAGATCCAAAGCGCACGTTAGCTGCCATCGCGCGGTCAATCTCGGCCAAAGCAATTTCCGGCTTGGACCGTGCCGTTCGATGTTCGACCGGCACGCGAGCGCGCTTTAGACGAGACAGGTCGCTAGTCCAGCTGTCAGGCAGAAAGAGACGCAAAGCGATCATCACCGGCACTTCACCTCGCGCAAGCGTCAAAGACACCAGCGTTTGGCAATTTGCCGTTTTGCCGAGAGCCGACGCGTATTGAGCCGCAACACCAACCGACCGTTCACCTTTCTTCGGCAGTGAGGTGTCATCAATGACCAGCACCGCATCCTTGCCGCCGACAAGCCCGTCGGCCTGGTTGAGCAACTCAGATTCCAGCGATGACTCGTCCCAGACACCATCGGCGATGAAATGGTGCAGCTGATCGTAGTTGCCGGTTGCGAGGCGTTCTGCCATCGGCTGAACGCTCTTGCGATCGCCAGGACCGATCAATCCCGCAACGTAAAGGGGCCACATCCGCTGCCGGGTCTTATGACCCAACCGCTGCAAGAACGGCTTCAGCCAGCGTTCGAGTTCGTCTTCCCATTCTGCCATGGTCAGCCCTCCAAGAGCCGACCACCCATGAATCATTGAAAAATCGATTCGGGAATCCTAATAAAAGGCTCAAATCCAACAATCTGCCAAAGTAGTGCTAGTCACGTGAATCTAAAGTTCGCCACATAAAGTCTGCTGGGCTTTGTGGCAGAAGCGTTTGACGGAAGCCAAGATCTGGTCTGCGGACTTGGTCCATTTGAAGGGCTTCGGGTTATTGTTGTGCAGTTCGATGAAGGTACGGATGTCGGCCTCGAGTTGCCTGACGGAGGTGTGAACACCTCGCTGGATTTGCTTTCTGGTGAGCTCAGCGAACCAGCGCTCGATCTGATTGATCCATGACGCGGAAGTCGGCGTGAAGTGGACATGATAGTGCGGCCGGCGAGCGAGCCACGCTTTGATCTTGGGTGTCTTGTGGGTGGCGTAGTTGTCCATGACGATATGGACAGCGAGCCCCTCAGGGATTTGAGCGTCGATCTCTTTGAGGAACTTCAAGAACTCGAACGCCCGATGGCGCTTGTAGCATTTGCCAATGACAAAGCCGGAAGCGACATCGAGAGCGGCAAACAGCGTGGTCGTACCATGCCTCACATAGCTGTGCGTACGCCGTTCCGGCACCCCAGGTATCATCGGCAAGACCGGCTGCTCGCGATCGAGCGCCTGAATCTGGCTTTTCTCATCAATGCTGAGGACGAGCGCACGGTTCGGTGGGGATAGATAAAGGCCGACGATATCGCGCACCTTGTCGACGAACAGCGGATCGCTCGACAGCTTGAATGTCTGGCTACGGTGCGGCTGCAAGCCGAACGCCGACCACATTCGGCGGATCGTGGTGTGGGAAAACCCAGTTTCCGCCGCCATCGACCGGATCGACCAGTGCGTCGCGTCGGCCGGCGTCGTCCGCAGCGTCCGCTCGATCACCGCGGCAACCTGATCGTCGTTGATGGTGCGAGGGCGGCCAGGTCGCGCTTCGTCAAGCACCGGCCATCGCAGCGATGCCCCTACTGCAGAAGACGTATCCGTGAAAAACTGCAGCACAAACCAATTCTGCCAAAGTAGTGCTAGGACGCGGACTCATTAACGCGCAGCCATAGCCTGATTGACGCGAGTTGAACGAAGGCAAGGTAGTTGGCAGCGAGCCTGTCGTAGCGCGTCGCCACCCGACGACATTGTTTGGTCCTGTTGAAGAACGGCTCGACCTGGTTGCGAGCGCGGTAGAGATAGGGGCTAAAGCAGATCGGATCGCTGCGATTGCTTTTCGGCCGGGATGTCGCGCGCCATGGAAAACTGCCCCCTCAGCGTCACGAGGAATTGCCCCCTCGTCGGATAGCTGGGGAGAGAGTGAATGAAGCAGGAACGAATCACTGAAGGCTCGTCGTGGATTGATCCACGGGGGCAGGTGATGAAGACGCCGGATGACGTGGCGGAGATGTTGCGCCTGAGGGCGTGCGGGTGGGGTCTGAAGCGGATTGCGCGACAGCTGGGCTGC